>JANQOA010000075.1 GCA_028279305.1 Pseudomonadales bacterium | reverse complement strand
CACCGCACCGCGGCTGGCGCTGGCGATCCGCCAGGCGGCGCGCAACAAAGCCCTGGACATGGCTGCGGACGCGAACATACCCCGCTGGCAGGACGCCGGCGTGCGCGGGCATGCCCAGGGCGCGGCCAGCCCGGTATTAATAGCCTCGGTGCTGCCCACCCGTCTGGACGATATCGCGGCAGCCACCTGTCATGATGAACCCCGGAGCCTGGCCCTGTGCGGTGAGGCTATTGCCGCAAGGCTGGCGGATGCATCTGCCTCTGTTTCCGCGTTGGATTCCGCTTCCGGCTCTGCATCTGAATCCGTCTCTGTTTCCGCCTCTGGGCCGGCGCAGTTGTCCCGGGAACTCACCGAGTTTGCGGAACAGGCGGCCGCGGCGCTGGCGCAGGCGCGGCGGCCGCTGATTGTCACCGGTGCCAGTCATATGGAACCGGCGCTGCTGACCGCGGCAGAGAACATCTGCCGCGCGCTGGAGCGCAGCGGCGAACCGTTGCTGGCGGTGTGCGGCAGCGAAGCCAACAGTTTTGGCGTCAGCCGTTTCAGCGGCGGGCTGGATCTGGAAGACGTGCTTAAGGCCATCGAGACGGGTTCAGCGCGCAATCTGGTGGTGATGGGTAATGACCTGTTCAGGCGCGGGGATGGTAAACGCGTGCAGGCGGCGCTGGCCAAACTGGAACATCTGCTGGTAATCGACAGTCTGGACAATCCCACCGCCAGTGCCGCGGATCTGGTGTTTCCCGCTGCTGCCAGCGCTGAATGTACGGGTACGCTGG
Source organism: Pseudomonadales bacterium (assembly GCA_028279305.1). Classification (GTDB taxonomy): domain Bacteria; phylum Pseudomonadota; class Gammaproteobacteria; order Pseudomonadales; family Azotimanducaceae; genus UBA4421. The sequence goes on along the minus strand of JANQOA010000075.1, from coordinate 34,112 downwards.
TTAACTTCGAAAGCCGGGCGCAGCGTTTTTACCAGGTTTTTGTGCCCGCTGATGACATTCAGCCCGGGTGGCGCTGGTGTGTGGACATTGCCGCCCGCATGGGGCGCAACGACATGAACTGGCGGCATGTGGATGACGTGCTGGACACACTGGCGGCGCAGGCGGAATTTGCCGGCATCGCTGCAGTGGCACCGCCGGCTTCCACGCGCAGCCGTTCGGGCCAGAAGGTTCCCCGGGCGCCGCATCGTTTCAGCGGCCGCACAGCCATGTACGCGGACGCAACCATGCATGAACCCAAGTCGGCCGTGGACGAAGAGACGCCGTTGTCGTTTTCCATGGAGGGGCTGAACCGGGATGGAGCCGGCGCGCTGGTTCCTTACGTCTGGGCGCCGGGTTGGAACTCCAATCAGGCGCTGTTCAAGTTTCAGCAGGAAGTGGGGGGCAGCCTGCGCGGCGGGGACCCCGGCGTCATTCTGGCGGCACTGGAACCGGAAGCCGCTGTTGAGGCGGAGCCGTTGCACCAACAAACAGGCTCAGCGGCGATAAGGCTGATCCATTTGCCGCAATTGTTCGGCAGCGAGGAGTTGTCGGCCTATGCCCCGGCCATGGAAGCCCGCATGCAGCCGCCCTGGCTTGTTTTGCACCCTGAGGACGCGGCGCGCATCGGCGTGCAGGCGGGTGAAGGTGCGGATTTCGCGGGCTGCAGCCTGGAGGTGCGTATCGATCAGCGCATGACGCCGGGTTTTGCTGCGGTGACCGTGGGCATGCCGCAAGCGCCGGGCTGGCTGCCTGCCGGAGAGGTGGCTCTGCGCCGGGACCCGGATTTTGTGCAACGTCCTACCATCATAGCCAGGGGATGAGTGATGGCTGCTGAATTTTTGATGATTCTGCCGGTCCTGCTCGGCGCCATGTTCGGCGCGGTGGCGCTGGTGTGGTGGGAACGGCGCCTGCTCGGCTTCTGGCAGGACCGGCTGGGGCCGAACCGTCTGGGCCCGTTCGGCAGCCTGCAGATTGTCGCGGATATGATCAAGGTGTTCACGAAAGACGATTGGGTGCCGCCGTTTGCGGACCGGGTGATCTTCGTGCTGGCGCCGCTGGCCATTGTTGCCGGCATGTTAATGGGGTTTGCCGTTGTACCGTTCGGCCCGGATCTCTACATCATCGACCTTAATATCGGCATTCTGTTTTTCCTGGCCATGACGTCGCTGGCGGTTTACGGCGTCCTGCTGGGCGGTCTGGCCAGCAACAACAAGTACTCTCTGCTCGGCGGCCTGCGCAGCGCCGCGCAGATGGTGACTTATGAAGTGTTCATGGGCTTGTCGCTGATGGGTGTGGTGATGCACGCCGGTTCCTTTAATCTCAGCACCATCGTCAACGCCCAGCAGGGTCTCTGGTTTTGCGTGCCGCAGTTTCTGGGCCTGGTGATCTTTCTCATCGCCGCGGTGGCGGAAGCCCACCGCCTGCCCTTTGACCTGCCGGAAGCGGAGCATGAACTGACCGCGGGTTTTCACACCGAGTACTCCGGCATCAAGTTTGGCCTGGTGATGATCGGTGAGTATCTGTCGGTGATCCTCACCTCCGCCATTGTGGTTACCCTGTTCTTCGGCGGCTGGCTGGGCCCGGACTTTCTGCCGCCCATCTTCTGGTTTTCACTGAAGATCTTCCTGGTGATCTGTTTCTTTGTATTTCTGCGCGCCACCATTCCGCGGCCGCGCTACGACCAGCTTATGTCTCTGGGTTGGAAAATCCTGCTGCCGCTGACCCTGCTGAACATTCTGCTCACCGGCGGCATTCTGCTGTGGAGGCAGGGCTGATATGTGGTCGCAACTGCAAACCGGTTGGGAAGTGCTGAAACATCTGTTCATGCGCAATGAAACCGTACAGTACCCTGAAGAGATGCCTTACCTGGCGCCGCGCTACCGCGGGCGTATTGTTTTAACCCGGGACCCGGATGGTGAGGAGCGCTGCGTAGCCTGTAATCTGTGTGCGGTAGCCTGTCCGGTGGACTGCATAGCGCTGCAGAAAACGGAAGACGAAGACGGCCGCTGGTACCCGGCGTTTTTCCGCATCAATTTTTCCCGCTGCATTATGTGCGGGATGTGTGAGGAGGCGTGCCCCACGTATGCGATCCAACTCACCCCCGATTTTGAATTGTGTGAGTACGAACGTCACAACATGGTGTACGAGAAAGAGCATCTGCTGATCGATGGGCCCGGCAAGTATCCGGATTACAGCTTCTGGCAGGTCAGCGGCAAGACCATTGCCGGCAAAGCCAAGGGTGAAGCCCAGCGTGAATCGCCGCCCCAGGATGTACGGAGCCTGCTGCCATGAGCAGCGGTAAGGGCGCGCGCGGATAATGGAAACGACGCTGTTCTACATCGCGGCCGCCGTCTCGCTGATCAGTACTATTGTGGTCATCACCCGCTCCAACGCCTCCCACGCGCTGATTTATCTGATTGTTTCGTTGTTGTCCATTGCGGTGATCTTCTATCTGCTCGGCGCGCCCTTTGCCGCGGCGCTGGAGGTGGTGATCTACGCCGGCGCCATCATGGTGCTGTTTCTGTTTGTGGTCATGATGCTGAACCTGGGCCAGACGTCAGCGGCGCAGGAGCGCCTCTGGATCGAGCCGCGGGTGTGGATTGGCCCGGGCCTGTTGACCTTTGTGTTGTTGCTGGTGATGGGGTACATCATTCAGGGCACCCATCTGCAGACTTCCGGCACGCCGGTGTCGCCGAAAGCGGTGGGGATTGCGCTGTACGGGCCGTATCTGCTGGTGGTTGAACTGGCTTCCATTCTGCTGCTGGCGGCTCTGGTCGGGGCTTACCATCTGGGCCGCCGTTATCTGCGCGCGCGCCGGGAGGAGGAAGCATGACCGGCGTTGCCATCCCGTTGGATCACGTGTTGCTGCTGGCGGCCACCCTGTTTCTGATCGGCCTGACGGGGGTGCTGGTGCGCCGCAACGTAATCTTCATGCTGATGTCCCTGGAGATCATGTTGAATGCCTGCGGCCTGGCTTTTGTGGTGGCCGGCGCCCGCTGGGCGGAGGCGGACGGGCAGATCATGTACATGTTGATTTTGTCCCTGGCGGCCGCTGAGGCCGCGCTGGCCCTGGGCCTGATTCTGCAGATGGAACGGCGTTTCCGGAATCTGGATATCGACGCGTTGAGCGAGCTGCAGGGATGATGGCTGGGATGTCGTCCCTGATTGCCTGGGTGCCGGCCCTGCCTCTGTTGGGATTTATAATTCTATTCGCCACGGAAGGGCGTCTCGGCAGGGTGAGTGTGGCGTTGGTGGGCGCGGGGTCGGTGGGCCTGGCTGCGCTGCTGACGGGTGCGGTCATTGCGGAATTCGCCGGCGGCCAGCAGGCGGTGTACGTGCATACGCTCTGGCAGTGGATCAATGTCGACGGTTTTACCCCGGCCATCCGCCTCTATGTGGATGGGCTGGCGCTGGTGATGACCGGCGTGATCACCGGGGTAGGCTTTCTTATCCACCTTTATGCCACGGGATATATGTGGGCGGAGCAGGGTTACAGCCGCTTCTTCGCGTACATGAACTTGTTTGTCTTTGCCATGCTGATGCTGGTGCTGGGTGACAATCTGCTGGTGCTGTACCTGGGCTGGGAGGGTGTGGGCTTGTGCAGCTATCTGCTGATCGGTTTCTTCCACCAGGAGGCTGCCAACGGCTATGCGGCCCGCAAAGCGTTTGTGGTTACCCGCGTAGGCGACACCGCCATGGCCCTGGGCCTTTTTCTGCTGTTCCGCGAACTCGGCAGTCTGGAGATCCAGGCGGTACTGGACGGTGCGCGTTCCGCCTGGCCTGAAGGTTCCGCCTTGAATACGTTAATTGCCTTGTTGTTGCTGGGCGGCGCGGTGGGCAAGTCGGCCCAGGTGCCGCTGCAGACCTGGCTGCCGGACGCCATGGCCGGCCCCACACCGGTCAGCGCCTTGATTCACGCGGCTACCATGGTGACCGCGGGGGTTTATCTGATTGCCCGCACCCACGATCTGTTCCTGCTCTCCGCTGCCGCACAGATGGCGGTTGCGGTGGTGGGGCTGGTAACTCTGTTGGTGGCTGCCTGCAGCGCCATGACCCAGCGGGACCTGAAACGCATTCTTGCTTATTCCACCATGAGCCAGATCGGCTATATGTTCTTTGCCCTGGGTGTCGGCGCCTGGTCCGCGGCGATTTTTCACCTCATGACCCACGCTTTTTTCAAAGCCCTGTTATTCCTGGCGGCGGGCTCGGTCATCCTGGCGCTGCACCATGAACAGGATGTGTTCAAGATGGGCGGCCTGCGCAGGGCCCTGCCGGTGCCTTTCGTCTGCATGCTGGTGGGGTCAGCGGCTCTGGCGGCGTTGCCGCTGACCTCTGGCTTTTACAGCAAGGATGTCATTCTGCTGGCCAGCTTCAGCCTGGCGGGGGTGGGCCCGTTATTCTGGGCGGTGGCTGCCGCGGCGGCGCTGCTCACCGCCATCTATACCACGCGCATGTTGTGTCTGGTGTTTTTTGGTACTGCCAAACTTGAACCCCACAACCAGGACGGTTGGAACATGACTTTGCCGCTGCTGGTGCTGGCGCTGTTATCCCTGGGCGGCGGCTGGTTCGGCCTGGATGCGGTGAGCAGTGTGTTACCGGACGGTGGACTCGACGGCGGTGCGCACCCGGCCTGGCTGGTGTGGGTAACCGCCGCGGTCCCTATCATCGGCGTTGGATTGGGGGCCGCATTGTACGGCCGCGGGCGGATGGGTGAACCGAAAAGTCTGGACCGCTCCGCTTTCGGGCAGTTCCTGCTCGCCGGCTGGAACTTTGACAAGCTCTACGACCTTCTCATCGTGCGGCCGTTTGTCTGGCTGGCGAATGCCTGCCGGCATGAGCCGGTAGACAGCCTCTACAACGTGCTGGTGAGTGTCACCCGCCGCGGCCACGCGGTATTTGCCTACACCCAGTCCGGGCAACTGCGCTGGTACGCCACCACCATGGGCCTGGGTATTGCGGTGGTGCTGCTGCTGGCGGTGGTGCTGCTGTGAATCTGCTGCTGTTTATACTGCTGATACTCGGCGGCGGTGCCGCTGCCGCCGCATCCGGGCGCCTGCACGAAGCGGCACCCCGCTGGACCTCCCTTGCCGTGCTCACCCTGTGTGCATGCTGGCTGGGTGTGGTCTGGCTGGAAGGGGCCGCGAATGGTTTATATGCCGCAACTTATCTGCCCTGGATTCCGCAACTGGGTATCAGCGTAAAACTCGAGATGGACGGCTTGAGCCTGATGCTGGTGGCGCTCACGCTGTTTCTTGGGGTTGTGGCGGTGGTGTCCTCCTGGTCCGAGGTGGCGTCCCGCCCGGGTTTTTTCCAATTCAATCTGCTGTGGACCCTGGCCGGCGTGGTGGGGGTATTCACGGCGCTGGATCTGTTTCTGTTCTTCGTGTTCTGGGAAGTAATGCTGATCCCCATGTATTTCCTCATTGCCATATGGGGGCACGAGGCGCGGGCATACGCGGCCATGAAGTTCTTCCTGTTTACCCAGATCAGCGGTTTATTGATGCTGTTGGCGATATTGACCCTGGTTTATCTGCATCTGCATGCCAGCGGTGAGCTGACCTTCGACTATCACGCCTTGCTGGGGGCCGGCCTTGATGCGGACATCGCCTGGTGGCTGATGCTGGGTTTCTTCATCGCCTTTGTGGTGAAACTGCCCGGGGTGCCGTTTCATACCTGGCTGCCTGACGCCCACACCCAGGCGCCGACCGCCGGCAGCGTCATCCTTGCCGGCATTCTGTTAAAAACCGGAGCGTATGGGCTGATCCGATTTGTAGTGCCGCTGTTTCCGGATGCGGCGATGGACTTCCGCTGGCCGGCCATGGTGTTGGGCGCGGCCAGTGTTGTCTACGGCGGCTACCTGGCTTACAGCCAGACCGATTTTAAACGCCTGGTGGCTTACAGCAGTGTCAGCCACATGGGATTTGTGCTGTTGGGGGTGTTTGCCGCCAACCAGCTTGCGCTGCAGGGTGCCATCATGCAGATGATTGCCCACGGTTTCTCCACAGCGGCCCTGTTCATGATGGCCGGTGCGTTGCAGGAGCGTCTGCACACCCGTGATATGGACCGCATGGGCGGCTTGTGGCAGCGGGCTCCGCGCATGGGGGCGGTGACCATGTTCTTTGTCGTGGCCTCGCTGGGAATGCCGGGGTTAGGCAACTTCGTCGGTGAATTCATGGTGCTGATGGGCGCCTTCAAGGTTGACGTGTGGGTTACGGTGGCGGCGGCGCTGGGCCTTGTGGTGGCTGCGGTTTATGCGCTGTCGCTTATGCAGAGGTCCTTTCAGGGTGCGCTCAGAGAAGAAGGTGATGCCGCCGCTCTACCCATGGCGGATTTTGGTGCACGCGAGATGTCGGTGATGATTGCCATGATGGCGGCGCTGGTGGTACTCGGCATCTACCCGCAGCCGGTGTTCGAACTGGCTGCGCCCTTTGTTACGGAGTTTATGTCCGCGCTTGCGGCTCTACCGCCGGAGGTATTGGCAACGCCGGAGGTTCTGGCGGAGGCGGCGCCATGAATGCAGCACAGGCTTACAGTTTTGCCGGTTATATCAGCATCACCATAGCGCTGCTGGTGTTGCTGGTGGTGGTGGGATTGTTCCGCAGCCACCGCAACGCCATGGTGACAACCGTGTTGGGCCTGCTTGTCACCGCCGCTGCATTGGTGGTTACCATGCATGCGCCGGCCGTCACGGTGCTGCACCTGCTGCGTATGGACGGCTTTACCGCGCTTTTCAATATCATGTTTGTCGCCGCTGCGCTGGTGACAACCCTGCTCGGTTACCGCTACCTGGCAGACCGGCGCGGGGAACTGGAAGAGTTTTACCTGCTGGTGCTGCTCGCCACCCTGGGCGCCATGACCATGGCCGGCGCCATCCACTTTGCCACCTTTGTGCTGGGCCTGGAGATCCTCTCCATCTCGCTGTATGCCATGATCGCTTATCCCGAGGAGAAGCATCCGCCGCTGGAAGCAGCGCTGAAATATCTGGTGCTGTCAGCGGTGGCTTCCACAACGGTACTGTTCGGCATGGCGCTGATCTACAACGCCACCGGAACCATGTTCTTCCATGAATCGGCCGTACCCACTCACGACAAGCTGTTGGTGCATCTGCGCGTAGGCCAGGCGCTGCTGTTCACGGGCATCGCCTTCAAGCTGTCGCTGGTGCCCTTGCATATGTGGACGCCGGATGTTTATCAGGGTGCGCCCGCGCCGGTGACCGGATACGTTGCCACGGTGTCTAAAGGGGCTGTGTTTGCGCTTTTGTTCCGCCTGAGCATGGAGGGAGACGCGCTGCACGGCCCGGTTGTGTTCTACAGCTTGTCAGCGTTTGCGGTGCTGTCCATGGTGGCGGGGAATCTGCTGGCCCTTCTTCAGGAAAACCTGAAGCGCTTGCTGGCCTATTCGTCCATTGCACATATGGGTTATCTCATGGTGGCGCTGATCGGCGTGGCTTTTCTGCCCGATCGGGACTTCACCACCACTACGGCGCTGGTATATCTGGCCGGCTACATGCTGATGACGCTTGCTGCCTTTGGGGTGGTGGCGATACTGTCCAGCGGCCGGGTCGGGGATGATGCCCAGACCGGCGCCCAGTACCGGGGGCTGTTGTGGCGGCGCCCGGTAGCCGCCATATGCCTGATGGTGGCCATGCTGTCGCTGATGGGCATGCCGCTGACGGTGGGTTTTATCGGCAAGTTCTATCTGATTGCGGCGGGGGTGCAGGGTGCCCTGTGGGTGCTGTTGTGGGCGCTGATTATCGGCTCGGCAATCAGCGTTTACTACTATGTCAAAGTCATCTATCTGATGACCCTCAACGAAGCCCCGGAAGCTTATCCGCACCCGCCGCAGGCGGGTCTGGGGTTACCCGTCGTTGTGATCCTGATTGTTGCGGTGATTGCCATCGGCGTGTACCCGGCACCGCTGCTTGAGGTTATAGACGGTTTAATCGGAGATTTCGGTATGTGAGTTGGTACGAAATCCACTGGCTGGGAGGCCGCTAACAAACGCTCAGTGCGAGGAGCAAACGCTCATGAAACATTCAGTAGATGTAAACGACTATATGGTTAAACGCCCGGTGCTGGTGCAGCCGGATACCGAGCTGTTCGAAGCGATTCACAAGATCCTTCGCTATAAAATCTCCGGCGTGACCGTAGTGGATGACAACCGCCACCCGGTGGGCATGCTGTCGGAGCTGGACTGCCTGCGGGCGATACTGTCCGGCACCTACTACGGCACCGAAGTGGGCACCATTCTGGTTAAGGATCACATGACGTCGGGCGTGGAAAGCGTTAAAAGCCATGCTGACGTTATAGACGTGGCCCAGTCCATGCTTGACCACAAGCACCGCAGACGGCCGGTGGTCAACAGCGACAACAAAGTGGTCGGACAGCTGACCTGCCGTAACATCCTCAAATGCGTTAAGGACTTTGACGTGCCGAAGCGGTGGTTTGAGGGACGGTGATGGACACATAACCGCATTCGGGACATTACGTATTTAAATACAATATCGCCTCCGGCATCTTGTTGTTCTTCAGCACTACAACTGCAAGGCGGTGTTGTCACTATGTTTCAGAAGCTGATACGAGATTTCGAGCAGACCTGCGCACTTATGGTTGAACACCTGGAGGCTGCTTACGGCCGCGCCGAAGCCGCCCGGATGGCTGCTGCAGTTCGAGAAGAATTTGCTGCTCTCGCTCCGGAAATCCCTCACATCCCCGGCATCCGGGCGCGCATGTTCAACACTTTTCTACTGATTACCGCCCAGGAGTTGGCTGCGTATAAGGGGCTGAAGAAATTGGGTATGCAGCCCGACAAAATCTGGCAGCTTTGTCACAAAGCGTTACGGCTGAGGGTGGAAACTGTACCGGCATGGAAACGCTGGCTTTTGAAGCGCGTCATGTTCTCGAAACTGGTGGGCAAAGTTGCGGCCAGGCGGGCAACCCTTAAACAAACCCGCAGGGTGGGAGGGTTTGAAATCGAATTTCTCACGGCAGACAAAAAAACCTTCGACCTGGGCATTAACTATCGCGGCTGCGGTAATTACAACTTTGTGATGGAGCATGGCGGCGCGGAGTTTGCCCCCTATGTGTGCATGTCGGATATTGCTTTGAGCGAGGCGTTCGGCTGGGGGCTGGTCAGAACCCAGACACTCGCGGACGGCTGTGATCATTGTGACTTCCGTATGACCAGAGACGGCCCAACACGAATCACCTCCAAAACGCCGGAGGTTCAACAAGTTGTGGAGTTGATCAGCACACAAGAGCGGGGACAGCCGATACAAGGGCAGGACCGCGTTGGCAATGCCTGAGCAGCGTTCCGCTGATAAAACCCCAACAGAATGTTGTCCGCTGCGTTGCGCATGAAAACGCCCGTTAGAGGAATGAATCAGGTGCCGCACGTGGCATCTGTTGTTATTTGATCGTCTGACAATCAACAGTGCGCGCGGCTTGTCCCGCACATACAATCGCCTCCGCAAATTGTCCTGAGCAGTTAAGTGCTTGCAGGCGCGGCGATTTGCGTTGGGAGCGGAATTGAATTGTCGGGAGCAAAACAGCCTCTAAACACCAGCGCCTGCTCTGTGTTGGAGAGAGTGATCGGCATGCGCCGTTTGAAAGGGCGGTGTAAGCGGTCAGGCAAATAATATAAGGGTGTCAAAATGAAAAATGCACGTGTATTCACATGGGTGGTGCTGCTTATGGCGCTGCCCGATGCGGCGTCTGCTGCCGAGCAGCAGGCCATTATCGAGGAGGTGATTGTCACCGCCACCAAACGTGAGCAATCCGTTCAGGATGTTCCCATCGCGGTTACCGCCATCAGTGCTGAATCGCTGGAGCGGGCCGGGGTTCAAGACCTGCGCGACCTTTCCACGGTGGCCACCAGTTTTAATATGAACACGTCTCAGACGGAATCCCAGGGTGCTACGTTGCGCATCCGCGGCGTCGGCACCACCGGCAACAACATCGGCCTGGAAAGCGCGGTGGGCGTATTTCTCGATGGCGTCTACCTCAGCCGTCCGGGCGTGGCGCTGGGTGATCTTATGGATGTTGAGGCCATTGAAGTGCTGCGCGGACCGCAGGGCACGCTGTTTGGGCGTAACACCAGTGCCGGGGCGCTGAACATCAGGACCAAAAAACCCAACTTTGAGGAGAACGAGTTTTTTGCCAATCTGACAGCGGGTAACTTTGATTCCACCAATGTACAAGTAGGCGCCAGCGGACCGTTGAGCGACACGCTGGCGTACCGCATATCCGGTGCGGTGCGCAATCAGGATGGTTTTCTGGACAGTACCACCGGCGCGGAGAGCCGCGACCGGGACCGCTGGCTGGTGCGCGGCCAACTGCAGTGGGCGCCCAGCGACACGGTGGATGTGCGTTTGATAGCTGATTATTCCGAAGCGGAAGAACAGTGTTGCGACGCCGTGGTGCTGCTGGAAAGTGATACGGTTGCGGCCGGGTCTTTTGCCGCGGCCGGGTTGCCGGCCGACGGCGGGGTACAGGTTTCCGGCGGGTCCGCGCTCCGGGGCCGGGACTCCAACGCTGAACAGTTTGAAAACCCCAACGATCAGTGGGGGGTGTCCGTGGAATTAAACTGGGACATCAACGATGCAGCCACGCTAACCTATATCGGTGCTTACCGGGATTTTGAGGCGGACAGCGTGCAGCACTCCGACTTTGTTAATCTGGATGTGTTCAGCGTACAACCTTCAGCCGCCGGCGGGTTATCCACATTTGATGCCATTGAAACGGTGACTCACGAGTTACGCCTGGCCGGCGAAACCGAATGGGTGAGCTGGCTGGTGGGCGCGTATTATTCCGACGAAGAAATTGTTGAAAACCAGGGTTTGGGCCTGGGTGCCGACTACTCGGCAAATACCGAAGCGCAGCTTTGGAACTTTGCGCTGGCGCCTCTGCTGGCGCCGGCCGCGGGTTTGTCTGCGGTACCCCTGGCAACCGGCGGTACCTTTGGTGATGTGCTGGCAGCGGCTTCACGCTCCGTCGCCTTCGGCGGCGGTGTAGATTCCGCGGGCAGCTTTGCCCAGAACATATTCGGCCAGGATGGTGAATCCTGGTCTGTGTTTACCCATAACACGTTCCACATCACCAACGCCCTGGACCTGGTGGTGGGTTTGCGTTGGACTGACGAGGAAAAAGACGGCAGTTTTGCGCAACCCCTGGCAACCAACGGTAATTGCCTTAACACCATCGCCAACGGCGCCGCGCTGAATGCCGGCGCAGCGGGCACGGGGCTGGAAGCGGTAGCGGCAAACATCGGCGGTCTTTCCGCTGCGTTTGCCTGTTTCCCTTTTGCAGCGCCGGCGGATACCGGCATTCCGATTCTGCCCGAGACCTTCGACGATACCTTTGAAGACGAAGAGCTGGTGTACACCGCCAAAGCGGTCTATGCCTTCACCGATACCATTACCGGCTACGTCAGTTTCACCCACGGCTTTAAAGCCGGTGGTTTTAACCTGGATGCTACTGCAGCAGCGGGCGGCGGAGATCCGCGCTTTGACTCAGAGTTGATCGACAGCTGGGAACTGGGGATTAAGACGGAACTGTTTGATCAGCGGTTGCGGGCAAATCTGTCGGTCTTTGATTACGACATCGAAGATTTCCAGGTGTTGGAATTTACCGGGGTTCGGTTCCAGACGTTCAACGTGCCTAACGCCAGAAGCCAGGGTGCGGAGCTGGAACTGCTGGCCGTGCCCACCGATGGTCTGCAGGTCAGCCTGGGTTATACCTACGCTGACTCCGAATACCCCAGTAACTGCGACGATAACGATCCCAACGCGCCGCCCAACGTCAGCAGCCTGTGTGGTGCGCAGTTCACCAACGCGCCGCTGAACGTGGTCACCGGGGCCATCAGTTACGATGGGGTGATCAGCGACAATCTGGCCTGGTTTGCCAATGTCAACGCCCGTTGGGAAGACGAGCGCCGCACCAGCACGCAGCCCGGTCTGCCGCTGGACTTCCAGGAGCAGAACACCAAGGTGAATGCGCGTATTGGCCTGGGGTCGCTGAGCGGCAGCTGGGCGGTTGAACTGTGGGGTAACAACATTACGGACAAGCAGACCAGAAACGTTACGTTTAATACGCCGCTGCGCATCGGCAGCCGCGGCGCGTTTCTGGAAGCGCCCCGTACCTATGGGGTTACCTTGAGAACACAGCTTTAGGTTAAAGAGGATCCCCTCCTCGCTTCAGGGCCGCATGTATGTGCGGCCCTTTTTTTGTGTTGCTCAGCTCCAGATACCGGCACAGCCCGTTCGCCATCTTCATCTGCCGCGGCGTGCCGCAGTCGGGCTCGAACAGAGCAGGCGATCCAACAAGGACACACAGGGCTTTTGCCCTGGATGAGGCGACGTTCAGCCGGTGCGGATCGTAGAGGAACTCCATGCCCCTGGGTGCGTCCTGGGGGCTGGAAGAGGTCATTGAATAGACCACCACCGGCGCGCCCTTGCCCTGGAACCTGTTAACAGTTCCGATCCGGTGATGCATGTGCGGCAGGCGTTCGCTCAAAACCGCAACCTGGGCGTTGTAAGGCGCGACAATGAGAATGTCGTCGATGGTGAGCGCGGACTCCGCGCCTTCTTTGTCTTTAAACATGACACCTTCAACCAGCAGCTCATCAACAATCCCGGCTATCGCTTCAACCTCTTCAGCGGCTCGGGAGGTGTTGCCTTTGTGTGCCACCGGCACATACATCAGCCCCGAACCTGAATAGTTTACGGAGCCGACAATAGCCTGATGCTGCAAACCGTCCACGGACGCCAGACGGTCTTCGTAATACACCTCGGAAGTAAATGCGGTGATAGACGGATGCAGGCGGTAGGTTTCAGCCAGAAACAGGCCGCGGTCCTCGGGCATGGTAGGCTCTCCATCGAGAAAATACTCCAGGGCGGATACGTCGCTTTGCTCGGGATGGCTGCTTTGTGTGGGCTGCTCCAGTTGCTGCGGATCCCCCAGCATCACCAGGGTTTTGCCGCCCTGAGCGGCGGCCAGGGTGTTGCCCAGCGCCATCTGGCCCGCTTCATCAACAAAAAGTACGTCGACACATTGTTCGTAGTCCGGGCGCGCCCAGCCCCAGGCGGTGGCGCCAACCACGTCAATGGAACCGCTGTGCAGCCCGTCTTTAAGTTTGCCGTAATCCTCTTCCCAGGTGATGCCCCATTTGCCGTTGTATTCGCCGGCTTGTCTGTGGAAAACAGAGAGCTGCAGCCCAAGCCGGCCGGCCTGGTCCATGGTTTCTTCCAGCAGATTGGTAATGACTTCGTGGCTGACCGCGGTCACCCCAACCTTCAGACCCGCCTGTTTGCAGGCGCAGATCATATGTGCGCCGGAAAACGTTTTGCCGGTACCCGGGGGACCCTGAATCGCCAGGACACCGCCTGTCATCCGGGTGACAAGCCGGCACGCCGTTGCCAGGGTTGTTTCGCCCTCCACTTTGAATTGTGCGGGATTGTTACCGGTGGTTGGTGTGGTGAACAGCAGGTTAATGGCGGTTTCATGGGGTGCCTGGTGGTTGAACCCGTTTTTGATCACCGACTCTGCCAGCCGGATCAGAGATTGCTGCAAAGCATCCGCGGACACCCGGTTGTGCAATACCACTTCCGCGGGATGATGATCCGCGGTTTTGATCATCTTCTTAATGTCGATTGTGCGGTTCGCGTAACTGATGCTGTCAACGGTACCGATGCGCTGCTCGGAAGCTAAATCCAGAACGTCGTCACGCCGGCGTGCGTCCAATTCCTGGGGCGGAAAGGTATAACGCTGCACCGGGGCTCTTTTGGGATCGATCACCTCCTGAAAGGTGAGCCCCTGGATACCCCGGCGTTCATCCTCCAGGTCTTCAGGCTCTAAACCGAGCACCCGGAATTTCTCCCACCAGGCGGCTTTGTCTTCGCGGCGATGGAACTCGAGAATATGGGCCAGCGCATAGCGGGCATGTTGTTCTTGGCTGCGCTCTTCTTTTGCGGCGGGCACATCTTCAAGCAGGGTGTCGCGCAGTGCATGGAGTTTTTCATCCAGCTCGCTGACTTTATCTGTAGCGGTTTTATCCACAGGCTCCGGTCTTGGAATCCGGGCCCCGTCAGCAATTGCCGCCGAGCGAAGCTGTTCCAGCCAGGCCTGCAGTTGGATCATGGAAACACAGTCGTCTTTGTTGTACTGCTCGACAATTTGTTTGTGTTCCTGAAGCTCGCCGGCGACACCGCCGGACTCGATGGCGGCTTCCACAACACGGCGGCTGATGGACGCCTGGCGCAGATCCTGGTTGCGGCTGAACCCGTAGTGTTCCTCCAGGTTTTTGATGGAGTAGCTTTCCACACTTGCGATCAGCGAGCGCTTCACAACCGTATGCAGGTCGACAAGAACTTTTCCCCGCAACAGTTCGTCGAGCTCCTGGGCCCGTGTGGCGTAACGTCCCATCAGGCGTTTCAGCGCAGCCTGTTCATACGGGGCGAAGTGGTAGATGTGCGCAGCGGGGTTACGCTGCAGGGTGCGGGTGGCGAAGTCTATAAACTGTTCGAAAGCCTGCTGTTCCTGTTTGTGGGTCTCCGCCCAGATGGGCACATAGGTTTTGTTGCCCTGCTGGTCGCGGGTGACCCAGCCGGTCAGGTACTCCTGAACGCCGTCTTCGGCAAAATGGTCACCCTCAAAATCCAGAAATATGTCGTCAGCGGTAGGTTCAGGCAGCAACCTGAAGCCATGGTCTTCGTCGAATGGCTGTTTGACCCTGTGTTTCGGCTCTCCCGCCGCTTTCCCCTCAGCCTGAATCCTGGCCTGGTCCCTGACCTTGGTAAGAGATTCCACGGTCCCGGTTGCCGGTTGCGGAATATCATCAAGCCGGGCCAACTCGTGTAACTTTGCTACGCCCTGGTCGTTGAGCTCTTTGATCTGTCGGGTGGTAATGCCGGCGACGTAACACAGATGGTCGTCCGCGCGGCGGCGCGCTTCGCAGTCGGGCCACCATGCGCAAATGTCGCAGTGGGGCACTTTCTCCGGATAGGTATTTCTATTGTCCGCGAGAAATTCATTAATACCTGATTCCATCAGGCGGAAATAGGCTGAATAGTCTGACACGCGGTACTCGATGGGCTGGAAGTTGTTGCCGGGAGTGACCACGTACATCTTCTCCGGCACCGCGCCCTGCAGCTTGGCCAGCAGGAACGAATAGACGGAAAGCTGCAGGATGGTCCCGCCTTTTGTTTCCCTGGCCAGCTTGGTGTCATAAGCCTGGTACGACCACTCACCCAGATTGCTGGGCGCGTCCGCCTTGATCAGAAAGTCAGCGATACCGGACCAGTTGCCGTCCGACAGCCGCGCCTGATAAATGACGTCGGTACCGGCCTGCATGAGTTCCAGGACGTTCTTTCCATCTGCGTCTGCCACCTCAAGGCCGGAACTGACCAAATGGGCTTTGAAGGCTTCCTCATGGGCCAACCCCCGCTTCTGCAGTGCTTCGATGACCGGGCTGTAGCGGGTGGGTCTCTCAGCGCCGCCGGATTGCGCGTTGCGTTCCTGATTGGTCAGGTGGTGGCAGCCCAGGTGATTGCTGAGATCGGTGGGAGCGAGAATCAGTTCCTCTGAGCCGGTGATGCGCATATCCATATCCACCGTGGTTGGTTGTGTGTCAAGGGCGGATAGATACTAGTGAATATGGATTGTTGGATCAAGGCAGATGGAACTAGTTAGAAGGATTTTTCAGCCACTTGTCGCGCACCAGCCCCCAGAACTTGCGGTACACAGCGTTGGTTTTCTGATTCAGCCAGAAGCGCAGGCCATAGAGAAACCCCAGCCAGACGAGAATGCCCCAGAAAACTGCCGGATAGGTGTTGAAAAACGTGCGCAGCGTATGGAAATGTTTGCTCATAGCCTCCGGCAACAACACCGCCAGCCCGGTTGATAGCCAACCGCCTGCTGCCTCGGCTGGTTCTGACTTTGCGGTCCCCATGCGTTCCAGCAGGGTACCGGTTTCTTCGGGTAGATAGAGAATGGCGGCAACAACAAATGTTGTTGTAATTAACAGCGCATGGAGCACTTGGCGGGCGGAAATATAAGCCGCTTGCCTGTGAAGCATGCTGTTTTCCGCCACGCTGGATTCAGCCTTAACTTCCAGTACAGCAGCCATGGGTTGATCAACAAGGGCGGCCCGTACGCCGGAAGCATCCACCACCTCTGCGTCAAACGGGACATTTCCGGGCGCGTAGGCATCCACGGAGCGGAAGATTCTTTCGATGACCGTGGTGTCGATCTGCGTTTTTCCGTTCGTATTGTCCGCTGCGTATGCAGCGATATCCCTGGGCCGGTAACGATAGTAAGCGGCGGCGCCTGAACGTGAGTCGTACAACTTGTCAGTGGGATTTATCAGACTTTCCGCCTCTGCGCTGACACCTTGCCGGTACTTCAAACCGGAGACTTTCATCATCCACACCAGCGATGCATAGGCGAGCCCCT
Source organism: Pseudomonadales bacterium (assembly GCA_028279305.1). GTDB lineage: Bacteria > Pseudomonadota > Gammaproteobacteria > Pseudomonadales > Azotimanducaceae > UBA4421. The sequence continues at coordinate 17,625 of JANQOA010000075.1, read as the reverse complement.
GTTTGGGGTAGCCGCCGCCAACGTTGGAGTGCACCCCGGGAAACCAGATCTGTTGAATATCCGGACTGCTGATGTGATCTGCTTTGTCGCGGGTACGGTTGAGTTCATTCATGTTTGTTTCGGTGAGGGACTCGTCCCAGAGCATCGGATGGAAGGTTGCGCGCTCGTCATCAATGGCCAGCGCTTGCCGGGCCTTGTTAACCCGGTGGTGCACCGCCAGGTCGGGAAAGTCGATCCGGTAAAAGAATGTATTAATTAGAGTGGTCAGCCCGAATAACGGCGTACCTATGGCGGAAACGGTATCCCACACACCCAGAAAATGAACCAGTTTCCCGGTGCCGTCCGGATCGTAACCGTTATCGTGAGTGGCTGCGCCTCTAAAAGCGTCGGCGTCCGCATGGCGATTGCGGAGTTTTGAGTAGATGATCCTCAGCCAGCCGGTAAGTATCGGCAGGTCATAAGAATCACGCATGTGACGCATGGCTTCGCGGGTCAGCTTGCCGAGTTCCTGATCTGACATACCCGGTTCTACCTTGACCACGCCGCATTTACAGATCAGCGCGGCCAGTACCCTGGCTGTGTAAGCCCCGCGGCTGAAACCGAAAATGTAGATTTTGTCACCGGGCTGGTAATTGCGTACCAGGGCTTCGTACAACTGGCGGATGTTGCGGCTGAGACCGTATCCGAAAGCACCGCCCAGCGCTTTTAGAAGCTTAAAGTCCTGGGTGCCGATGCCATCATCGTAAAACGCTACCTGCTGCGGGTCCGTCGAGTTCAGGTCCAGATAGGTAAACAGCCGCCATACATTTGTATCGCGGCCGGTACCGCCCTTGTTCCCGGTACCGTCAGAGCACAGCACAATCCGCTTCGGAGGCCGGCCGGGGCTATCGGATGGTATTGGATCTGGCGTTGATGTTACTTCGCTCATCACTTTCCCCAACGATTAATCTACCGTATAAACCTGTTCCTGCGTAGCGCGTTGCCAGCGTACGTTTGTCACCGGCGCTGCGTCCCTCAAAACCGCTTTTAACTGCGCCTCGGGAACGGTCAAAATAGCTTCAGCCAGTTCCGGCCGGCCCTGTTTACGGTAAAGTTCAGCACTATCCAATCGTACAACCGCGCTTTTGTCCGGCTGCTTGGTCTCAACGTACGCTTTAGCCAGTAACTCGCCGGCTGCCACGGGTACAATCACTTTTGCGCGTGTCTGCGGATTGTTTCGGCGGTTTATCCTGGCCGCCGTTAGGCGCGCGTTTTCCAGTTGGTAGATGGCTGAGGCCGCCTGCCATCGATTGTTTTCCCATTGGCCCAGATAACCAAAAATCGATCCCAGCGCCAGGTGGTATTCGTAGATTTGCTGATCGTTGCGGGATGCATACGCGTCACCTTTGCCCTGAAAGAGATCTCTGACATAAAGGGTGCTGAGGCGCTGCAGTCGCCGGCGCTGACCTGTGCTGGCGTAAATGTTGGCAAGCTGGAGTATGGCGTCCGGGTTGGCTTTGTCTGCCAGATCCACTGCCAGTTCAGCATATCGTTGGGCGGACTTGAGTGCCTGTTCCTGCCATTGAGTGGTTGACAGTGCGAGTGCCAGCTTAAACAGGTAGCCGCGCCGGCCAGGCCGTGTCACTGTCCACCATGGATACGTTGAAGCTTCCCGCGAGGGTTTTGCGTGGAGGCTCAGCAACTCCTGCGCTCCGCTGCCGACGTCCTCTGCGTCGACGATTGAGCCCAGCACAGCGGCAGTGCGGGTTTCGCTGAATGATGAGGGAATGTAGCGTTTCTTCGACAGCGTCTCCGCGAGGTACAACAGCAGGCTGCTGCGTTTGTCATGTTCAACTGGCAGCCCTTTGAGGATTAGTCTCTCAGCAACGTCAACATAGCCTTTGCGCAAAAGCCAACGGGCGGTTTTAGCAAGAGCAGCCGGGTCTGCGTCGAGGGCGGTGTCTGCGAACCGGTTCTGCAAAGCCTTGTTTTCCGGGGCAGCGCGCAGGGCTTTGTCGAGCTGCTGCAGTTGATCCTGCAGAGGTGCCTGTTGAGCAGCGAGGATATCGGCTTTGGTAAGTAAGTACGCGCCTTCTCTGCCGTCCTTGAGCGCCAGTGCTTTATCAATGGTCAGGTTGGCCTGCTCTATCTCACCCAGATTGCTGCGCACCCTTGCCAGGTTGTTCAGGGTCGGCCCGGATTCGGGCAGCCCCGAACTTGCTGCTTCATAGTGCACGGCGGCTTTGGCGAGCAGGCGTGCGCGTTCTTCCGGGCTGGGGGCTTGCGCTGCGCGATTCTGCCAAAGCAGGCCCAGGTAAAACTCTGCGGTGGCGGAGACTGCCGGTTCAGTGCGGTTTGTTGCGGCCAGTCCAAGTTTCTGCTCCGCAGCCTCCCACTGTTGTGCCTGCAACAGTGATACACCGTTGGCTAGATTGGTGTCTTTAAGAACAACGCTGTCCGCGCTGACATCTGCCGCGAGAACGGTGAAGACAAGCCAGGACAAAAAACTGATTTTCAGATTTGCGGTTTTCATGGCTGTACAAAGTTTCCATCCAGGGTTGGCGCTTCGCTGTAGATATAAAGCTCAACAAAAACAACTGTTTCAAGGGGTTGTGCCAGCACGGAAGGGATTTGTGTGCTCCAGCCGGATACCGTTGGGGAAGCGCTGAAGTTAAACTCGGTAACGTGCCCGCCGGTGACAATGCGGTTGCCGTCACGTATTGTTTCTATCAATCCCGTCACGTCGATGTTGCCGCTTTCCTCGGGACCTCCGGGCGACTCCGAGCGGAACCGGACCCGCAGCCTCGAGTCCCTGTCCATTTTTGTTGTGGCGAGGGAGAACGGCATAATGATTCGCTCTGTCTGGGTATCCACGTCTACCTCGCGCACTAACGGGATATTACGCAGCAGGCTGCGCTGAAATATTGTGCGGTTGTGCTGGTTGGTGAACCATCCGTTAATAGTTTTTTTCAGGACTCTGCCCAAGCTTGCCGCGTCGTGTGTTTCCCGGTTCAGGTCAAAGGGTCCGTAGAGTTCAACGGCAGGCAGTTGGGTCAGGGACAGCTGCTCGCCGCCGACAGAGGCGGACCAGGACAGAGAAACAATGGGCAGCGGGCTTGCACTTTCCTCAATCATGGACAGTTTCACTCTCGCAAGTGCATCAGCGCTGGCGTCTGCATGCCACGCTATGAGCGGGTAGTGTTTTGTTACCTGGCCCAGCAATGCCGCTTGGGCAATTTGTTCAGCGTTGATGCGCCTGTCTTCGAGATTTACAACGAAGCTGGGCGCGCTGATCTCAAAAGAGGTTTCCACCCGCTCAACGGCCAGGCAATGTGCGGAAACGGCTAACGCGGCCGCACTCAAAATGATGCCGGCTGCACGGGTGTGTGCGGAAATGCTCATCTATCCCCCTTCCAGAACAATGTCGTGGATACGGTTTTCCCCTTCGGGAATGCGGTAGTTCATATTGATCAGCGCTTCACCGCCGCGGACCACTTGTATTTGCAGCTCTTGACCCGCCTTCCATTCCGGAGTGGGCCAGGGTCTGCGGTTTTCTATTATTTTTATCACGGTGGGCTCCCTGGCTTCGGGGCTGAAGTTCCTCGCGGCATAATGATTGTCCACTGCCTGCTTTGCAGCCGCGTTGAAGGTTTCGGTGTTTCTCGATGCCAGATCCGCTGCGCCCATGCCCGCGAGTACCAGGCCTTTTGTCAATCTGATCTCCTGCCGCGTACCGTTGGTGTCTTCGATGCTCAACATGTAGGGTGCCCCGGGCACTTCCAGGGAGTCCGGCAGACGGATAACAAGCCCGGGGCCGGCAAAGATCCTCAATAAATGCAGCTCTTTGGCAACAAAGTCGTCAGGCACCATCAGCTGATGTTGTGACCAGGGTGCCCATCTGCGCGTCAGCGCCTCATAGCCGGTGGGCGTCGTAATCCTGTAGGTCAATGTAGCTGCGGCGGTGCGAAAGAAATAGGGCCGCCCTATGTCACGGTCATAAGCGTTCAGTTTTACCGGAGGCAGAACCATCCGGTTCTCATCCCAGACTTCCACAACAAACTCATTGTGTCCCTCGGTTTGGTGGCCGAAAGATAAATAGATGGACGATGTGCCGGCAAAGAGGATGACCAGCAGCAGAGCCGCAAATAGAAGATATTGGAGTGAATTCGGGGCGTTCAACATGCGGCGAATCCAGTCGTCGGGTTTTTCCCCGCCGCCGAAGGCAACAGCGTTCCATACCAGGTTCCATAGTCCCAGAAGGCTGATTGTGCCGCCGACAAGAAGGGTACCGGAAACGTAGGTCTTCAGATGGCGCAGAAAAAAGAGCGTGTAGAGGACGGCCAGAATCGTAAAAATAATGAGGTTCCAGCGGCTCCCTTGTTGTGTTCCGGCAGTGACTGGCGTGGTGTTTGCCATAACTTTCCCTGCATGTCGCCCCCCTGATAGCTGTACGTCAGTGAATGAGGGAAATCAATCGAATTGTGGGATAGCTTGTGCAATTTTGTACAGGTGAACCATGGTTGTTCACTCTTGGTCCCACCCCCCAAACCTGCCAGAATAACCCTCTAGTCACGATGGGGAAGGGTCATGGCTGAACTCAAAGAAACCTTTGAAGCGAACGATGCCTATCACTCCGGGCGCGCCTACGGGCGGCCACCCGCGACCTCGGATGATGAACTGGTACGCGTCGGGCCCGGCACCAAGGGTGGTGAGCTGCTGCGGCGTTATTGGCAGCCTTTTGCCTACGCCAAGGAAGCGGCTGAACTGCCGCGCTACATCAAGATCTTCGGCGAATGCCTGGTCCTTTACCGGGACGGCAACGGGGTGCCTGGCTTGCTGTATCCGCGCTGCCAGCACCGCGGTACGGATCTGATCTACGGCAAAGTGGAAGAAGACGGCATTCGCTGCTGTTACCACGGCTGGAAGTTCGACGCGGAAGGCCATTGCCTGGAGATACCCACGGAGAAAAACGACAAGCTGCGGCACCGGGTGCGGCAGCCCTGGTACCCCATCATCGAAAAGTACGGTCTGCTGTGGGTCTACATGGGGCCGGCGGAAAAACAGCCGGACTTTCCAACATTCTCCATTGAAGTAGACCTGCCTGATGATGAAGTCATTGTGGCTTACCGTTGGGATACCGGCCCCAACGGGCCGCCGGACCCGAAACTGGCCGCCCAGGGTGACTACAACTGGTTCCAGATGTACGACAACTGGATGGACCCGTTCCATGTGTGTGTACTGCACTACTCAATTAACGGGCCGCAGTTCTCACCCAATCTGGGCATCATCCCGGAGGTGCGTTTTGAAGAAACCCGCGACGGGGTGATCTCCATTCAGAAACGCACGTTGGCGGACGGCAGCATGCAGCAACGCCTGAGTCAGGTGATCATGCCGAACATGAATGCCACCGCCGGGGTCACGGATGATGACCTGGGGCGCGCCAACCTGAGCTGGACGGTGGCCCACGACGATACCAGTTATTCCATCTACGGCCTGGCGCGGATAAACAAGGACAAGCCGCTGCAGCCGGCGCGCATCCCCATGCTGGAGGATCATTGGGGCCCGGACCACGACCGCCCCTTTGTAGACTGGTCGCTGGAGGACCATCAGCGTTGGCAAACCGATTATGTGGCGCAAAAGGGCCAGGGTGACATCACCCTGCACAGCGAAGAACACCTGATGGCGGGTGACAAAGGCACGGCGCTGTCGCGGCGCTTTTTCCGTCAGGAGGCGGAGAAGGTTGCCAGTGGTGAGGACCCGGTGGGCGCGCAGCCGGGCCGGTCGTACCATGTTGAAGTGCTGGGCGGCAACGCCTTGCTCAATCCGGAAAATCTGGAATGTATTGCGGGGTTTGCCGCGCGCACGTAAAACCTTAGTATAGCTGTTGGCTATGCTTTGAGGTGCGCGGAAATGTCGGAGTTTATGCAAGCGGCTATTGCACAGGCTGAAGACGGCCTGCGGCAGGGTGGTATTCCCATCGGTTCGGTTGTTGTCTATAAATCGAAGATCATTGGTCGGGGCCACAACTTAAGAATTCAACAAGGCAGCCCCATTCTGCACGCGGAAATCTCCGCGCTGGCTGACGCCGGCAGACAACCGGCGGCTGTGTACCGGCAATCTACTCTGTATACCACGTTGTCTCCCTGTGCCATGTGCAGCGGTGCCATTCTTTTGTACGGCATCCCGCGTGTGGTTGTTGGTGAAAACACCACCTTTATGGGCGAAGAGGAATTACTGCGGGCGCGCGGCGTTCAACTGGAGGTCTTGCAGGACGATCGCTGTGTTCATTTGATGCGGAAGTTTATTGGTGCCAATCCGGAGTTATGGGCTGAAGATATTGGTGAATAACCGCTTCAAGATGGCAAGGGTATCGGCACAATCGCCGCATTACTCCGTTCCGGCCAGCTTCAGCATCACGTCTTTCAACCACCGGTGGCCCAGGTCCTTCTCCATGCCGCGGTGCCAGATCATGTAAGTGGTACTCTGTTTTACCCTGAACGGCAGCGGCAGAATCTGAATGGCTTCACGTTGCGCGTAATGTTCCGCCATGCGTTTCGGTACCGTGGCAATACAGTCGGATGAGCCGACAAGCCCGGGCACGGCGGCATACTGATTGATTTCCACCACTGCTTTTCTGGGGATCGGGCTGTCTTCGCGCAGAATATTCTCCAGTAGAGACGGTCCGCTGTGCCGCTGGTTGAGCACAATGTGTTCAGCATCCAGAAATTCTTTCTTGGTCAGCGTGTTACGCAGCCTGGGGTGGTTTTTGCGCGCGATCACCACCAACTCGTCTCTGGTGTGCCTGCAGGCGTTCAAGCGCTCGTCTTTCGGCCGTTTGAAGTCGAAGTAAAAGTCCAGCTGCCCCTGTTTCAGCAGTTCAAAACTGACGCTTTCCAGTTCCGGATACGATCTGATCCTCAAGTCGCCCCGATAGGTGCTGAGTTCAGCCAGCAGGGCCGGCAGCAATACGGTTTCGCCGAAGTCGCCAATTGCCATGCGGAAGGTGCGCGACGATATATCGGGATCAAAATCGGCACGGCTGTCCAGCGTGTTTTCGATCAACGACAGCGCGTGGCGAATAGGCTCAAGCAACTCGTTGGCTCTGGGTGTGGGGATCATGCCGTTGCGTGAGCGCATGAACAGCTCATCATCAAATGTCAGGCGCAAGCGCGCCAGGGCGTTGCTGACCGCGGGTTGGGTCATGCCCAGTTGTTCAGCCGCGCTGGATAATTTGCCGGTCAGCATGATGGCGTTGAATATAGTCAACAGGTTCAGGTCGACACTGCGCAGATTGACTTTCACGGCGGGCCATCCGGTTGAGATATAAAAATATTGTATGTTGAGTATATGAAATATCAACTTCAATAATATTTAACGCTGGCGTAAGCTGGCGGAAATCGATCACGCTCGAGGGGTTAATGTCATGAAACTCACACCTTATTCGGAACACTGCGGCATGGTTGTGGAAGATGTTCAGCTCGCGCAATTGTCAGACGATGACATTGCGGCGCTGCGCAAGGTCTTTGCGGAGCACGGCGTGCTGTTTTTCTACAATCAGGATCTGCCCCCCGCGGAACATCTCAGGTTTGCCCAACGGTTCGGCACGCTTGTGGTAAACCGCTTCTTTCAGCCCGTCGAAGGCTTCCCCGAAATCGCTCAGGTGCGTAAGGAAAAAACCCAAACCACAAACATCGGCGGGGCCTGGCATACGGATCACTCTTACGACCTGGAACCCGCCCTGGGGTCCATTCTGGTGGCGCGGCAGCTGCCCGCAACAGGCGGCAACACGCAGTTTGCGAACATGTACAAAGCCTGGGAACTGCTGCCCGACGATCTGAAAAACCGTCTTGAAGGTTTGCAGGCTGAACACTCCAGCACCCACGTCTACGGCGAGGACGGCTATTACAAGTCCACGGATCTGGGTAAATCGCTTAACCTGGAAAGTGAAGTGGGTGAAGCCGTACACCCGGTGGTTATCCGCCATCCCGACAGCGGCAAAAAGGCCCTTTACGTGAACCCCGGCATTACCGTGCGCGTACTGGATATGCCCCCGGAGGAAAGCCGCGCGTTGCTGCACGAAGTTTATGCTTGTGTGGACGAGGCGGGTGTTTACTGCGATTTTGCATGGCAACCCGGCGCCGTGGCCATGTGGGACAACCGTTCAACCTGGCATAACGCCAAGAACGACTACCAGGGAGAGTTCCGGCTGTTACACCGCATTACCCTGGCCGGTGCGCCGCTGCAAGCGGCCTGATCACAGGTCCGCTTGATGCTTGAGTGATGCTTAAGCCGGTTTGACCGCTTTTTTCAGCACGTCGAGGTAGCCGGTCGACAGGCACTCGAAACCGTCGAAGAACCCGCGCTGCGCCAGCAGCTTGTGCAGCGGCGCCAGGCGGTAACAAGGCACTGCGGCGCTCAGATGGTGTTCCAGATGCAGGTTCACATAGTTTGGGCCGATGAACAGACGCTCCCACCAGGACAATATGGTGGTGCTGGTGTTTTCACGGGCGTCCGGGCTCAAGCGGTCGATGGCCACGCCATGTTCCGAGATGAAGCGTAAACGCAGGATCACAAAGTAAACAAAAATGTGCGCCACCCACCACAGCGCGTAGGTCCAGGCTGCGCCGCTGAGCCATAACACGGTAAACAGCAGCACATGAGAGGTGAGGAACGGGGCGTTGCGCAGCGGGCGCAGGCGCCTAAGTTGCGCCGCCACCGTCTTCACCCCGGTTCTGCCGGTCAGGTCGCGCAGAAATTTCCTTTTTAAGCTTGCTTTTGTCGCCGGGTAGTTATTGGCCAGCGGCATGTCCGGGTCGTCTACGGTACCGGCAAACCGGTGGTGCTTGAGGTGGTAGTTGCGGTAGGCATACATGGAGGTATTCAGCAAACCGCCCGCCAGCCAGTGGCCGATAAAGTCGTTCAACCAGCGGGTGCGGAAGAACACGCTGTGAGAGCAATCGTGATAAACCACCGCCAGGCCCAGCTGCCGCCCGCCCAGCAGCAGGATGGAAAGCAGGATGGTGAGCGGGTTTGTCCACAGGACAGGCAGCGCAAACGCCGCGCCGATAATGGCAAAGTTAAACAGCACCATCCATGCCGCTCGGATGTCCGACCTCACGGTGAAAGGGCGGATCTCATCGTTGCTCAGCACGTCAGAGAGCTTTACGGCTGCGCCCACGCTAGAATCGACAAAATCTTCTGATGTTGCGGTGGTCATGGTCTGCCTCCAGAATCGAGCCGATAATATAACAGTATATTCCCATATCAGTCAAATAATGTAATAAACGACTGTTTATTAGATGACAGTGCAATAAATGATTGTGTAAAAGATGAATGTGTCGACCCCCTCCCTGTCAGCCCGGGACTTAATCCTGACGCTGATCGACTCCGCTTCGCGCCGAACCCTCAGCGCGCGCTATTTTGTTGCGGCGGGGGACCTGTTCAGCATGGATCAGAGCAGTGTGCGGGTGTCTCTGGCCCGGCTGGTGAAGGACGGCAGTCTACGCCAGAGCGGCCGCGGCCAGTATCAACTGGGGTCCCGGGGCGGCACGTTGCACAGGCTGGTCCGCAATTGGGCCAAGGTAGAATCTTCCGTCAAACCGTGGACCGGCAACTGGGTCAGCGTGCTGACCGCGCATCTGCCGCGCAGCGACAAGACCAGCCTGCGCGGCCGTGAGCGGGCGCTGCGCTTATTCGGCTTCGCGCAGCCCCAGCTTGGGCTGTGGGTAAGACCCGATAATCTGCAGCTTGAATTGGCCCCCCTGCGGGATGCGCTGGTTGATCTTGGCCTGGAGGCCCAGGCATTAACCTGCTGCATTTCGCAGCTTGCGCCGCACAACGCGGTGGACTATGCGCTGTGGGACAGAGACAGCCTGGAGCAACGCTACCGCGGCAACCTCAAGGCCCTGGCGGAGAGTGTGAACAGCCTGACGGACAAAACCGAGGCGGAAGCCGGGCGGGAAACGCTGCTGTTGGGGCGGGCGGTCACCCGTGACATTCTGCTGGACCCTTTGTTGCCGGAAGAAATGGTGGATGTGCAGTTGCGCGGGCAGATGGTGGAGGCCATGCGCGAATATGATCAGTTGGGTAAGGTATTCTGGCGCGGCTTTGAAGTTGCACACAATTCCGCGGGTGAATAGCATCTCCTTGGGTGAAGAGCATCTCTGCCGGTGAAGAGCATCTGCAGGTATACGAGGGGGCACCATGAAAGACTTTGCGGGCAAAATTGCCGTGATCACAGGCGGCGGCACCGGCATGGGCAGGGCCCTGGCCCGGCAACTGATAGCGGAAGGCTGTGATGTGGCCATGTGTGACGTCTCCGCGCGCAACATGGCGCAAAGCGTCTCCGTCTGCCAGGCGGAGGCACCGCAGGGGGTACGGGTAACCTCTTTTCAATGTGACGTTTCGGACCAGGCGCAGATGGTCGCCTTTGCCGACCATGTGCGCGACAGCTTCGACACCAGCCACATCAACCTGTTGTTCAACAACGCCGGCATTGGCGGCGGCGGCAGCTTTCTGCAAGAAAGCCGCGAGCAGTGGGAAAAAACCTTTAACGTCTGCTGGGGCGGCGTTTACAACGGCGCGCGCGCCTTTATGCCCATGTTGGTGGCCGGCAGCGAGGGGCACATTGTGAATACCAGCAGCATTAACGGCCTGTGGGCCAGCACCGGACCGCAGTCCTCCCACACGGCCTACAGCTCCGCCAAGTTTGCGGTCCGCGGCTTTACCGAAGCGCTGATCACAGACCTGCGTATCAACGCCCCCCACGTGCAGGCCTCCGTGGTGTTCCCCGGCCACGTAGGCACGTCGATAATGCTCAACACGGATGTCGCCGGTGAAACCAGCGCCGCCGGGGCGCGTACCTTGCTGCGCATGATGGGGCATCCGGTGGATGACATGAGTGACGAACAGGTGCTGGCGCTGGCGGAAGCCACCGGAGAGTCATTCCGGGATAACGCCCCCACCACCGCGGAAGAAGCCGCAACTATTATTCTCGACGGTGTCAAAGCGGAGCGCTGGCGTATCCTCATCGGCCGCGATGCCCATGTGTTGGATGAACAGGTGAGGCTGACCCCGGAGGAAGCTTACGAACCTGAATTTGTTGCCCGCTGGATCGGCGCGCGGGAGGAGCAGGCATAATGACTGACGCACAAAGCCCCACGGGTGTTCATCTTGTCGGCAGCGTGCCGATGGACAGCAGCACCGAAGTGTTTCAATTGTGTTGTGAGCATGTCGGCGCGCATCTGCGGCGGCTGCCGGACGGTGAAACCGGCGACCGCTCCAACTGGATTGGCTGGCAGCGCGCGGTGTTCGCGTCCACCCCCCAGTTGCAGCCCGTGGCTGACGACCCGTCTGCCCCGTTCGAGCTTAAATCGGGCGCTTCCGCCAGCGACGTTGCATTCCCGGAACTGGGATATGCGCAGGCGGCATTGTCGTCTTACCAACAGTTTGCCCGGCTCAAACAGGGCGGCACCATCCCGCCGCACATGCGCTTTCAGGTGGCGCTGCCGACCCCGCTGGCGCCGGTGCAGTTTTACATTGCCCCCGGCGACCGGGCGCAGGTTGAACCGGTTTACGAGGCAGCGCTGGTTAGAGAACTGCAACAGATCCTGCAGCATATTCCCGCCGCGGAGCTGGCGGTGCAATGGGATACGGCGGTTGAGTTCGGTGTGTTGGAAGGCGTGTTTCCCGCGTACTTTGACGACCCTTTGCCGGCTATCGTAGAGCGGCTTGTTAGACTGGGCGGCCTGATCCCCGCAGCGGTGGAGCTGGGTTACCATCTGTGTTACGGCGATGCCGGGCACAAACATTTTGTAGAACCGGCGGACACCAGCTGGCTGGTGCGGGTGGCAAACGCAATTTTTGCCGGCGTCAGCCGGCCGGTACAGTGGCTGCATTTGCCGGTCCCCAGGGAGCGGTCTGATGCGGCGTATTTTGAGCCTCTGAAAGAACTGGCGTTGCCCGCGGGCACGGAGTTGTACCTGGGCCTGCTGCATACTTCCGATGGTGAAGCGGGCGCGGCTGAACGAATTGCCGCGGCAAGCGGGATTGTGGAGAGTTTTGGTGTGGCCACCGAGTGCGGCTTCGGCCGGCGCGGCAAAGAAACCCTGCCGCCGTTGCTGGCGCTGCATGCGCGGATGAGCCGGCCGCGGGGCTGAAGCGGTCCCGGCCCGCCGGCCGCTCACCCGGAGGCAGGCGGGGTGACAGCGGTTGGCGAAAGCCCCTTCCCAGTCCATACTCCGGGGGCTGACATACGGGAAGGAGGGGAAGTATGGCCTGGCAGGACAAGTGCGGCAGCAAGCTGACGGGGCTTGATGAAGCCATTGGCTCCATATCATCGGGTGATGTGGTGCACGTGGCGCCTTATTCAACCACACCCATGACTTTGTGCCTGGCGTTGCAGGAGCGCGGCCGCCGCGGAGAGCTCAGCGATGTGCGCATTGATCATCCCGCCGCTGCGGTGTCCTGGACGGATCCTGATCTGCGTGAAGCGTTCCGCCTGAAAGACAATTACGCTACGCCGCCGAACCGCGCCGCCTGCCACGATGGCGCGATGGATTATCTGCCGGTGGGGATCTGGAAAAGCTGGGAAATTCCCCCGGGTTTTCATCCCGAGCCCGATGTATTCCTGGTGCCGGTCTCAACCCCGGATGAACATGGGTTCTGCAGTTTCGGCGCCGGCGTGTGGCTGTCGCGCACCGTGGCGCAGAAAGCCAAACGCATCATCGCGGAAGTGCATCCTGAGTTTATCCGCACAGGCGGTGAGAATTACATTCACGTAGACGAAATTGATCTGTTTGTTGAAGCGCAGCAGCAGGCCGGCGGTGAAGCACCGCCGGGGCCCAGCGATGAAGACGTGGCCGCGGTTGAGGTGATCTGCACCATGGTGGGGGCGGAGCTGATCAACGACGGTGACACCCTGCAGATGGGGGTGGGTACCGTCTCCGCGTCGCTGGGTTTGTTTCTGGATTTTCGCAACGACCTGGGGATACAGACGGAACTGATCACCGCCGGCATTCCCGATCTGGTGGAGCGCGGCATTGTCACCGGCGCGCGCAAGTCGATGCATCCGGGCAAGGTGGTGGGCAGCGCCTTTGTTGCCATGCCCCAGGAAGAAATGGACCGGGTGGACGGTAATCCGGTTTTTGAACTCTATGATTTTGGATTTACCGACGATCTGCGCCGCCTTATCCAACAGGAAAATTTTGTTGCGGTGAACAACGCCCTGGCGGTGGACCTGACCGGCCAGGTGTCCGCGGAAGCCCTGGACCACCGGCCTTACACCGGGGTGGGCGGGCAGACTGTATTTATGCTTGCGGGTGCCTACTCACCCGGCGGCAAGTCCGTCAGCGTGTTACCGTCCAGCGCCATTCCCACTGGCAGTGAGCAGCGGCTGTCGCGGATAGTGCCGTCGCTGGGCGCCGGGGCTGCGGTAACGGTGCCGCGCACGTATGTGGACTATGTGGTGACGGAACATGGAATTGCGGAACTGCGCGGCAAAACCATTGCCGAGCGCGCCCACGCGCTGGCGGACATCGCCCATCCCGATTTCCGGGATGAACTGAAGAGTGAGGCGCGGCGGTTGTATAAGGCGTGATGATGCGACAAGGCTTGGCCTGTGTGAAGCCGGGGAGAGCTTTATGAAAGTTTGGCTGCTGACCATTTCCATCTTTTTGATGCTGCTTTCCGGAGCGAGTGCGGCTCAATCTAACGAGGCTTCTGGTTTAAATTACAACCACATCGATAAACAGTTGGGTTCTATTGAAGCGAAGGTTGATTCTGTTATAGCGCGTCCGCCCTTGAAAGATGGACCCACTATTGTGGGTATATTGGGATTGGTAGCCGGTGTGGTGATCGCGATTGTTACACAGATTATTCAGAATAGAAGAGCCCGGGAGGATCGGCTTGAAACTCACTTGTTCGATTCGCTTAAGTGGTTTGATGGCGGCACTCAGCGTAGAAGCATTGGATTATCAATCATCGAAGGCAACTGGCGCAGCTCGAACACTGTCAAGTCCACTTGGAGGAACATTTTACTAAATCAAGCGGTTTATCTAATTGAAGTCAAACCTGTTAAGGAACAGGATGAGATGTCTGCTCACGAAAAGATGAACCGCAGTAGAATCTGTTCGTTGCTTCAGAGGATCAATCTTGACGAAATCGAACGAGAAAGGTTGGCTCAAGCCATTGAGGTTCATCGCGCAAGTAACGGTGATCTAACTACGAGCGAGTTGGCACAGTGGCAGTCGATTCTAGGCACCGAACCTTGATATGCCCGGTTCGAGAACAAAAACACTCTAAGGCGTGGCTGGAGGTTTAACCCCGGAATAACCGCCGCGCCCGCTCCTGCCATTAAGCTTCTAAATGAGAATGATTCTTGTTAAGATTTGGGTGCATGTTGCGATACAGCCAGAGTGCTGCATTCTGAAGTAGGGAGCTGTTATGAGTGAAGCCGCCTTGGATACCCCGCGGCCCACAGTGGTGCTGGTGCCGGGCCTGATTGCTTTCTCCATGGGTCAGACCGTGCTTTTTGCAATTGCGGGTCCGGTGTTCCGCGACATGGGCCTGTCTGAATATCAGCTGGGCATCATAGTTTCATCCGCTGCTGTTGTATTTGTCTTTTCGTCAGCCATTTGGGGAAGGATTGCGGACACCTGGGGCCGTCGTCCCACTATCATCTTCGGGCTGCTGAGTTACAGCGTTATCAGCGCAGCTTTTGCCGGAACCCTGCAGCTTGGCTTAAATCAGACGTTAGCGGCAGGCGTGGTATTTGTGTTGCTGCTGTGCCTGCGGCTGCTGTATGCCGCCTTGGGCGGCGGCATACAGCCAGCCTCAGTGGCTCTGATGGCAGATCTCTCCAGCGGCCGGGACCGCTCCTCTGCGGTGGCGGTAGTAGGCGCGGCATTCGGTATCGGCATGGTGCTGGGACCTGCGTCGGCTGCCTTGTTGGTCGGATTCGGCGTGCTCACGCCGCTGTATGTGATTGCGCTATTGGGCCTGCTGAGCGGGATGCTGGCGCTTGTGGGTTTACCCCGGGATGGGTCTGCGCCCGCTGATCAGAAACACTTTGAAGCCCCTCTGCGCCTTGAAACGCTGGGCCTGTTGTTGGCCGGCGCTCTGCTGACCTATTGCACCATGGCGGTTCTGCAGCAGACGCTTGCATTTAACGTGCAGGATCTGCTGGCCTTGGACAGCGTGGAAGCGGCGCGTCTTACCGGGTTCTGTTTTATGGCGATCGCCATTGCAACCCTGGTTGTGCAGGGTGGCGTCATCCAGGTGTTCAAGCCAGGCCCCAGGATACTGTTGCTTGCCGGTCCGCCGGTCATTCTGGTTGGCCTGCTTGTTTACACCAGCGCACAGAGTTTCCTTGCGGTATTGATTGCGGCATCGGTAATCGGGGTGGGTTTTGGCTTTGCGACACCCGGCATTCAGGCTGCCGCCTCGCTGCTGGCCGGCAGCCGGGAACAGGGCCGCGTGGCCGGGGTGATGCAGGCCACCATGTCAGCCGGGTTTGTTATCGGACCATTGGCGGGCACGGCGATTTATCAACTGGACAGAGTTTATTCAGCCTACCTGGCGGTGGCGGCGATGGCCATTGCGCTGCTGTTTGTTATGCTCTGGCTGGCCTTGCACCGTCATACCCTGGGCCGGGCAGAAACCAATGAGTCCACCTGATGAACAAATCTCTTCAACCACCCTACGGCCAGGCAGACGCCACCTATCAAGCCGCCGGCGGAGAACCCGGCATTCGCCGGCTGGTTGACCACTTCTACGACATCATGGCGGTTGAACATCCGTGTATTTTCGGCTGGCACCCGGAAGACATCAGCGTATCCCGGGACAAACTGGCGCGCTTTTTGTGCGGCTGGATGGGGGGACCGCGCCGCTATCAGGAAAAATACGGCTCGATCAGCATTCCCGGGGTGCACGCCCATCTGCATGTAGATGCTGCTGCCCGGGATGAATGGCTGGCCTGTATGGCCAAAGCGTTGGGAAAAATGGACTATCCGCAATCGCTGAACCGGTACTTGCTCGAACAACTGGCGGTGCCGGCGGAGGTTGTCAGGAAAACCTGCGGCAAATCGGATTCCGCGTAACCTACCTTCTTTTGCACCCCGGCAGGCTGCACAGCATCTCGAACAGCAGGTTGGCCGCCAGCAGCGCCGTATTGCCGCTGGTGTCATAAGGCGGCGAGACTTCCACCAGGTCGGCGCCGATCAGGTTCAGGCCGAAGCAGCCGCGGATGATTTCCAGCGCCTGGCTGCTCAACAGTCCGCCCGGTTCCGGCGTGCCGGTACCCGGCGCCACCGATGGGTCCAGCCCGTCGATGTCGAAACTCAGGTACGCGGGGGTGTTCTCGCCGATCACCTGCCGGACCTGTTGCATCCACGGTTGCATGGAGCGGTACCAGCATTCCTCAGCGGGGATAATGGTCACACCCTGCTGCCTGGCCCAGTCGAAGTCCTCAGCGGAGTAGCCGGTTGCCCTTAAGCCGATCTGGAACATCTTGTCCGGCTGCACTAACTTTTCTTCTATGGCGCGCCTGAATATGGTGCCGTGGGCTATCTTTTCACCAAACATGGTGTCGTTGATGTCAGCGTGTGCGTCCACGTGCACCAGCGCCACCGGGCCGTGGCGCCGTGACAGGGCGCGCAGAATGGGCAGGGTAATGGTGTGGTCGCCGCCCAGCGACAGCGGCGTGCAGCCGGTTGCGGCGACGGCATCGTAAAACGTTTCGATTTCGCTGATGGCTGCGCCCAGATTGTACGTGTTGAACGCAACGTCACCGATGTCCGCCACCTGGAAGGATTCAAAAGGCGCAGCACCTGTATGCATACCGTAAGGGCGGATCAACGCGGATTCCTGCCTGATCTGCCGCGGTCCGTACCGCGCCCCGGTCCGGTTGCTGGTGCCGATGTCCAGGGGCACGCCGATCAGGGCAACATCCGGCTGATCCTCGAGGCAAGCCAACGGCAGGCGGAACAACGTCGGCCAGCCGCCGAAGCGTGGCATGTCGTTGCCGCTGAGGGGTTGGTTAAACGTTTTGTCAGGCATGATGTTGTGCGGCCGGTTCTGTTGCGGGCCCTTCTGCGCTAAGACCCGTCCCGCCGCCCGCTGAACGGCACTTCACCCCGGGGGTTGCGCACCCGGCCAACCATCTCATCACCCTCAATGGTGCCGGTGTAGGTCACGTCAATCTCACCGATTGGTACGGTAATCACAATCTCAAAAGAAAACGTCTTGCCGTCGGTCTGCACGTTCTTCAGCGGCACCGGACCGCGCCGGCTGTGGTAGGTGCCGGAGTAACTGCCGCCGGTCTGTTGTACTTCCAGCTTCGGGTTTTGCGGACCGGCGGGGGTATCGATACTCAACGTCCAGTTACCGGCCAACTCCGCGGCCGCGGCCAACGGCCACATCAGCACCAGCGCTGTCAGACACCATTTCATTCATTCATCTCCTGCGCGTCTTCTGCGCACCTTCTACGCATAGTTTGCCGCATTATACGGTGGGCCGCCCCTTAACCGGCACCACCAGTTCCACCAGGTCCGCCACCAACTCTTCCAGGCGGTCGAGCAGTCCCCGGTCAGCGTCATCATCGCCAGCGTGTCGGCCCGCATCGAGTATGTGAACGGCTGCTTCTGCACG
>JANQOA010000068.1 GCA_028279305.1 Pseudomonadales bacterium | reverse complement strand
ATCTGGAGTTAGCACCGGAACTGCGGCGCAAACTGGAGCGCGTCAAGCTGGGGTTGAATCTGGCTGCGCCGGGCCGGCCGGGCGCTGCCGCTGAGCTGGCCGCCATTACCAATCGCATGGCCACGCGTTACTCCACCGGCAGTATCCACCTGGACGGCAAAAGTGTATCCCGCAACGACCTTGAAGAGCTGATGGGGACGGTGCGCGAGCCGCACAAACTACAGGAGATCTGGGGCAAGTGGCGGCAGGTTACCGCACCGATGCGGGACGACTATCAGCAGATGGTGGCGCTGGCCAACGCCGGTGCGCGGGAACTGGGGTACGCTGACACGGGTGACATGTGGCGGCTGCGGTACGAAATGCCCGCCGCGGCATTCAGCGCAGACCTGGACCGCCTGTGGCTGCAGGTTAAACCGCTGTACAGCGCCCTGCACTGCCATGTGAGGTCACGGCTGCATGAAGTGCACGGCGGCGACGTGGTGGATCTGCATGGGCCCCTGCGCGCGGATCTTCTGGGCAATATGTGGGCCCAGAACTGGACGAATATTTACGACCTGGTGGCGCCCCGCCACAGCACCGCGGCCCCGGACCTGACCGCCGCGCTGCTGGATCAGGCGTATACCCCGCAGCGCATGGCCCGCACCGCGGAAGATTTCTTTTCTTCCCTGGGTTTTGCACCGCTGCCGGAAACCTTCTGGCAGCGCTCGCTGTTCACCCAGCCCCGGGACCGCAGGGTGGCCTGCCATGCCTCAGCCTGGAATCTGGATGCCGCTGACGACCTGCGCATAAAGATGTGCACCAAGGTGAATGCCAACGATTTTTATACGGTTTATCACGAGCTGGGGCACAACTATTATCAGCGTGCTTACAACCATCAGGACCCGCTGTTCCGCAGCGGCGCCAACAGCGGCTTTCACGAGGCGGTGGGAGATATGGTGGCGCTGTCCATCACCCCGGAATACCTGCAGCAAATCGGTTTACTCGACCGGGTGCCCGATTCGGACCAGGATCTGGGCCTGCTGATGCGCCAGGCGCTGGACAAAGTTGCTTTCCTGCCCTTCGGACTGTTGCTGGATCAATGGCGCTGGCGTGTATTTGCCGGCGAGGTGGCGCCGGAGCAGTACAACGATCTGTGGTGGCAGCTTCGTCTTAAATATCAAGGCCTGCGCCCGGCAACTCCCCGCACCGCGCAGGACTTTGACCCTGCCAGCAAGTTTCACATCGCCAACAACGTTTCTTACAGCCGCTATTTTGTTGCCCACGTCCTGCAATTTCAGCTGCACGAAGCCGCCTGCAGGCACGCTGCCGGAGACACCCGCAGCGGGCGCGCCGGGCAGCCGCTGCACCGCTGCTCCATTTATGGTTCGAAACAGGCCGGACGCGCTTTTGCTGAATTGCTGGCGGCGGGTTCCGCGCAGCCCTGGCCCCAGGTACTGGAGGCGTTTACCGGCAGCAGCCGCCTGGACGGCGGCGCGATGTTGAATTATTTTGCGCCGCTGATGACCTATCTTGAGGCGCAGAACCGCAATCAGACCTGCGGCTGGTAGCCGGGCTCAGGCGCCGGACAACTCCGCTTTGACAACGCGCCGCAGCAGCTTACCGGTTTCGTTGTAAGGCAACTCCGGCCACACGGCAATCACCTGGGGCACCCTGGAACTGCGCATGTGGGCGTTCACATGGGCGCGCAACGCATCCACGTCGATCTCATGGCCGGCAGCGGCCACCACCGCCGCGGCCACGCCTTCACCCCACTGATCATCGGGAATGCCGACCACCGCAGCATCACCCACGCTGTCATGCAGCAGCAGACAGTCTTCAATTTCGCCGGGCGACAGATTCTCGCCGCCCCGCACAATCACATCGTCAGCGCGGCCTTCGAGAAACAGATAACCCTCCCCGTCCATGCTGCCGGCATCGCGGGTGGGGAACCAGCCATCGTTGTCGGTGACTGATCCGCGGTCTTCGTATTCGCCGGAAACCTGCTCGCCGCGCACGTAGATTTCTCCGCGCACACCCGCGCCCAGCGGCCGGCCTTCGTCATCACGGATCTCTATCTCCACGCCGGGCAAAGCCTGGCCGACGGAAATCAGCCGGCGGCGCACCGCCTCATCGCCGCTGGCGGCGGCCACCCGGTGGTCTTCCGGGCCCAGCACACAAATGGTCGAGCTGGTTTCAGTGAGACCGTAGGCGTTGGAGAAATCCGTGTCCGGAAACAGCTGCATGGCTTTTTCGATGACTTTCAGCGGCATCTTGCCGCCGCCGTAAGACAGGCTCTGCAGATGCGGCATGCCGGCGTTGCTTTCACCCTCCAGCGCTTCCACCACCCGCGCCAGCATGGTGGGCACCACAAAGGCGGTGGTCACCCGGTGGTTGCGGGCCAGCTCGATCCATTTTTCCGCGCTGAAATTGGGTAACTGCACCACGTGGCGGCCGGAGTACACAGAGCTGAGAATGGCCGCTATGCCGGCAATGTGATAAGGCGGCACACACACCAGCGCCGCGTCGTCCTCAGCCGCGCTGGCAAATTCCACTGAACTCAGAATGTAGGACACCAGGTGTTTGTGCCGCAGCACGGCGGCTTTCGGCACCCCGGTGGTACCGCTGGTGAACAACAGCACGGCAACATCTTCCGGGTCCATGGACCACTCACCTTCCGCCGGCTGGGGATGGGCCGCGGTGTCGACAAAATGATCGGTACTGACCGCGCTGACGTCGTTGAGGCCGCCCAGGCTGCCGACCCGGTCTTCGCGGGTCACCAGATAGGCCGGTGTCACCCGTTGCAACAGGGCTTGAATCTCGTCGTCCGTGAGCCGGTAGTTCAGCGGTACATAAGGTACTCCGGCCCAGGCGCTGGCAAACAGCGACAACGGCGTGCCGAGGTTGGAAACGTCCAGTTTGGCCAGGCGGCTGGCGGCGCTGCCCTTTACCGACCCGGCCCGGTAACGGGCGCCCTCAAACAGTTCCGCGTAAGTCAGCGAGCGGCCGTTGCTGCCGTCGGTAAAAGCCGGCCGGTCCGGAAAGGCGCCCGCCGCCATTTCCAACAACATCATTATGTTCATATCACACCCGTCTTGTTATGCGAAGTGCGCAGCTTCAGTCGGTTTTCGGCAACGCCTTGGTGTCTTTCTGTAACAACAGGTTACCGTTCAGCGCCAGGCTGCCTTCACCGGCTTTGACGCACAGCACTTCCAGGCTTTCATCTTCATTGATGTAGCGCTTACCGATGACTATGCCTACCGCATGGTCCGGGTTGATCTCTGCCCGCTCCGCATCCGCGCCGCTGTCCACCATGGCGGTGCCGCCGCAGGTTAAATCAAAGTCGCCGCCCGGCGCCTTAACCACCATAACTTCGCCGTCACAGACTACGCTCTTTAACCGCGCACCGGTTTTCAGTTCAGCCAAATCAACTCTCCCCTTCTTTTAATGCCACTTGTTGATGCAAGTTGTTGATGCAAGTTGGTGCAAGTTCAATGCAATCCACAGCGCTATCTTAAGGACTCCAATGGCGCTTGACAAAGGCTGGCATTCACAAAAACATACAGATTTTAAAGGGGCAGGCGCATGAAAACTTCCATCTCCATCGGTTCCGCATACTACAATGGCGAGGACTGGGACCAACTTGTCGACTACACCATGGCTGCCGACCGCTTCGGCGTGGATCAGGCCTGGTCAGCGGAAGCCTGGGGTATGGATGCCATCGTGCCGCTTGCCTACCTGGCGGCAAAAACCGAGAACATACGTCTGGGCACCGGCATCCTGCAGATCAGTTCCAGGGTACCGTCGATGATTGCCATGACCGCCCAGAGTCTGGATACCGTTTCCAAAGGACGGTTTATTCTCGGCCTCGGGGTCAGCGGTCCCCAGGTGGTGGAAGGGCTGCACGGCGCGGCATTTGCCAAACCGCTGTCCCGCCTGCGCGAGTGCGTGGAAATCCTGCGTCTGGGTCTGCGCGGTGAGAAGCTGGCGTATGAAGGTGAACACTACCTGCTGCCCCGCCCCGGCGGTGAAGGTAAAGCCATCCGCCTGTCACAACCGCCGCGCCCGGAGTTGCCCATCTACCTGGCCACCCTGGGGCCGAAGTCTCTGCAGATGACCGGTGAACTGGCGGACGGCTGGCTGGGAACCTGCTTCCTGCCCGAGCACAGCCACGTCTTCTTCGGCGATCTTGAGCAAGGCGCCCAGCGGGCCGGCCGCAGTCTGAATGATCTGGATATCCAGGCCGGCGGTTATTTTGAAATCGGTGAAGACGTGGAGGGCCTGGTTAACGCCCGCAAGCCGGCCATGGCGTTCACCCTTGGGGCCATGGGTTCTCCCAAAACCAATTTTTACAACGATGCTTACTGCCGCGCCGGGTTTGAAGATGCTGCCAAGGAAGTGCAGGGCTTGTGGGTGGACGGCAAGCGTGACGAAGCCATCCGCCGGGTACCCGACGACCTGGTGCTGATGGCCAATCTGATCGGCACCGAGGACATGGTTAAAGCACGCCTGAAAGCCTTTGCAGACGCCGGGGTAAATACGTTGCGCATTTCCACCGGCGGCAACACCTGGCCGGAACGGACCGCGGCGCTGGAGGAGGCGATGGATCTGATCAACCGCTCCTGACCCGGCTCAACCTTATGCCGGCGGCGGCCGGTGCTCGCCGCCCGGGCCCGGCGTCAGGTGTATCAGTTGCCCGGCCTGCAGCACCTGCAACCGGTGCCAGACCCCTTTGGGGATCACCGCACCCTGCCCGGGGTTGAGCATGCGGGGGGCGCAGCCATCCGCGTGCAGTTCCACCCGGCCACTGATGAGGTACAGGAACTCGTCGCCGTCGGGATGCATTTCACCTCCGTGAAAGGTGTTCTGCGGGGTACTGACCGGCAGCTCAACCACACCCAGGGTATAACCATCCATGCGCCGCGGCGGACCCGGCGGCTGCGCGCGCAGTTGCATGCGGTTGCCGCTGTGAATGTCCAACGCCATGCCGGCCATCTCGGCCAGGTCGCCTGGAAATGGTGTATCCGTCATGCCGCTAATCCATCCAGCCGAGTTCACGCATGGCCCAGGGTGCGTTCCAGATTTTTGTCATACCGGCAACCTTGCCGTTTTCACTCATGCGCAGCACATAGACATAGTGTGAAGCGGTGCTGCGCCCGGTAGGCTCCACCGGCCCGCCCGCGCCGCTGTGGGTGGCGTGGTAGGTAGCAAAAAAGGTCGCCGTGTTGCGCTGCTCGTCAAAGGCGGCGGTGTGCAATTCGTAGCTGGCCCCCGGTGCGGTGACCGTGCCGAAGGCTTTCATCCACTCACAGTAGCCTTCTACCGTGTTGATCTCAGCCAGCGGCTCACTCTGGGCGGTAAACTCCGCCCCGGGCTCCACGTACGCGGCGCACCCCTGCCAACCCAGGGGTGCCTCGCAGGCGTTAAAAAAGGCTTGTGCGTTCTCAAAAGCTGACATATTTCCCCCTCACTTTCTGTCTCACTTAAATAAATAGTCTGCGCAACGGGCTGCAATGGTGCATACTCACTGCCCCAACTCACAATTCCACAATCGGGCGGGCACCCAGAACGTGTGCAAGAACATCATCCAGCGACATGCTGTCAGAGCATTGTTACTGGCACAAGAGCAGATTCTGCTGATCAGAACCTACATCCCCGACAGCGGCAAAACCATCTGGCTGACCCCGGGCGGCGGCATAGAGGTAGACGAAGACCCGCGCGACGCCTTGCAGCGGGAGATTGCTGAGGAGACCGGCCTGGCTGCAATCGACAACTGCAGCGGCCCGGTGTGGCAGCGGCAACAGCAGTTTACCCTGCACGGCCGCCTGTACCACCAGCACGAAGACTTTTACCTGGTGTACTGCGGTAAATTTGCCGCTGACAATAGCGGCAACCCGGCTGCCGCGGAAAAGGATATATTCCGCGGTTTCCGCTGGTGGGGGCTGGATGAGATCGGCCGCGCGGACGGGGAAATTTTTGTTCCCCGGGCCATGCACCGTCACCTGGGGCAACTGCTCCAACACGGCCCGTCCGCGCGGCCGGTTGACGTGGGTATCTAGCGGCCTGCGCGGCTAGGTCAACTTCACCGGCAGTCCGCCATAGCGGTGCCAGCCGGGCAGAGCCTGCAGTTGCAGTGATTGTTCCGGCACCGCCAGGCGCAGTTCCGGCGCCCGCTCCAGTAATGTCTGCAGGGCGATGCGGGTTTCCATGCGCGCCAGAAAAGCGCCCAGGCAGAAATGCTTACCCTGGGAAAACGCAAGATGTTTATTGTTGGCGCGCTCGATGTCAAAAACGTCGGCAGCGGGGAAAAACTCTTCATCACGGTTGGCGGAACCCAGCAGCGGCATCACCGCGGCACCCTTGGGGATCGTGACGCCGCGCAACTCCACCCGTTCGGTGGCGTAGTTCAGTTTCGTGCCGTGTACCGGGCCGGCATAACGCAGGATTTCTTCCACCGCTGAATTGATCAGCGCAGGCTGGCGGCGCAACTTCTGCAACTGGGCGGGATGCTGCAGCAGTGCCAGCACGCCATTGGTGATGAGGTGCACGGTGGTTTCAAATCCGGCCACGATCAACAGAAACACCATGGCAACAATTTCATCTTCGCTGAGCTGATCGCCGTCTTCTTCCGCCGCGATCAGGGCGCTGAGGATGTCGTCCGCGGGTTGTTCACGCTTGCGCGCCACCAGTTCCCGGACAAAGGCCACCGCTTTGCGCATGTCCCACACCAGGGTACGCAGCACCGTCCAGCCGCTTAGCCCCTGGGACAGGACCCGCACGCTTTGCCGCAGGCGGTCCATGTCCGCCGCCTGCACACCCATCATTTCACCAATGACGGTAACGGGTACCGGCAGGGCGTAGGCCTGCTGCAGATCCACCTCACCGCCGGCCGGCATCTGATCCAGCAGCTCATGGGTCAGCGCCGTCACACGCTGCTCCACGCCGCTGAGGTTTTTTGGTGAAAATGCCTTTTGCACCAGCCCGCGCAGCCGCCGGTGTTCGGGATCGTCTTCGGTAATCATGCTGTTGGCCAGCAGGGCGATGTTTTTCGGCAGGGGCAGTGGCGTGCGCCGGCCGCCGCTCACCCGGCTGCGGTTGCGCACAAAACGGTCATCCTTGACCAGCGCCAGGCAGTCTTCGTAGCGGCTGGTGACATACAGGTTAACAAAAGCGATGCGCGCCCTGTGCACGGGCAGATGGTCGCGCAGGTACCGGTAATAGAGGAATTTATGCTGCGCAAAGTGCCGGGAGTGCATAACCAGCGGCTTGTTATGCGCAATGGCGATTTGCCGCCCGCCGGCCTCGGCCTTGGGAGCTACCGCCATATTATGCCCGGGCAAAACGCTGCGCAGCCCTGGCCCGGGCCTTGGCTGCTTCCTGCTCGCGGTTTTTCGGCGGCGCGTGGGTGTCCAGCTCGTAAAGCAAGCGCGTCACCACTTCACTGATCTCCCCCACCGCCTGGTTAAAGGGGGCTTCATTCACTTTTGAGGGCCGGGTGCTGCCGCTGATTTTGCGCACAAACTGTAAACAGGCGGCATGGATTTCCTCTTCCGTGGCCGGCGGTTCGAAGTTAAACAGGGTCTTGATGTTTCTGCACATGACTCACCTTTTCTGTGGTCTGATCTTCTATATCGTACAGCGGCTGCAGGCCCGCCAGTTCATCCAACTGATGATACAACTCGAACAGTTGCTTCACATCCGCACCGCTGCTGCCGGTTTGCAGGTAATTCTGATAAGCCTGCTGCACAGCCTGCACGCTGAGCACCTGTGCGGTAAACGGATCGATCACCAGTTGCCAGCCTGAATCCCGCCAGCGCGGTGCCGCCGCAACGTCCATGGCGGTAATGGTGGCCAGCGGCGCGGATAATTCCCGGCGCGCGGCGCTGATCTGCTGTTCGTCTTCCGGCATCAGCATGAGCAGATCAGCCCCGGCTTGATGGTAAGCCTGCAGACGCTCCAGCGCCTGGGCAAAAGACTCATTTTTCACCGCCCCGGTGCGGGCAATAATCAGCAGGCTGTTACTGCGGCGCGCCGCTGCGGCGTGGGCCACCTTGTCAACCATGGCCGCCCGGGGCACCAGATGTTCAATGCCGCGGTGATGGCTGACCCGCTTGGGCGCCACCTGGTCTTCCAGCTCAATGGCGGCGGCGCCCGCCTGTTCCAGCTCACGTACCGCGCGCGTTACATGCACCGGGTCGCCAAAACCCACGCCGGCATCGACGATCACCGGCAAACTGCTGTGCTGGGTGATGCGGCGGGTAACGTCGGCCAGTTCGTTCAACGTCAACAGGGCCTCGCTGACGCCATAGCTGTAGCCCAGCGCGCCGCCGCTGACGTAACCTGCCTGAAAACCCGCGCGCTGGGCAATTGCGGCCGTCAGCGGGTCCAGGCACAGCGGTGCCACCAGCGGTGCGGCTGCGCTGCTGAGCAACTCGCCCAGTTGTATGTCCGGCATGTGTTCTCCCCGGCCCACGGGTATGATGTCAAAAAGGCCAACGTGAGCGTCTCCAATGGACTCTTATACTCCCTTCAGCGACCCGGTGATGCAAGAACCCAGCACCGCTTACCGCTACCTGTACGAAAACCCCGTACACCTTTGTGATGCCTTCGACCCGCCGTTCTATACCCTGTCCAGGCATGCGGACGTGAGTGCCGCTTTGCGCGATATACAGCGTTTTTCCAGTGAGTTCGGCCAGGGGCCGCGTTTTACCCCGCCCGCGGGGATGCTCTCCAATCCGCCCCAGCACACGTTTTTCCGTGCGCTGGTGCAGCAGGCATTTACCCCCCGCGCCATTGATGCCATGGCGGCCCGGGTTAACAGTCTGGCGGACGAGCTGCTGGCGCAGCGCAGCGCCGGCGGGTGGGATCTGCACGACGATTTTGCCTTTCCCCTGCCGGTGATTGTCATCTCCGAAATGCTCGGTGTCCCGGGAGAGGATCTGCATCTGTTCAAGCACTGGTCGGATGCTTCCGTGGCCGCCATGGGTGCGGAAGACCCCAGCGAATACGCTGAACCGCTTGCGGATCTGGCAAACTACCTGCTGCGGACTATTCAACAGCGGCGCGCGGAAGGGCAAGGGGACGACTTGATCAGCGGCCTGGTGCAGGCGCGGGCGGAAGACGGCAGCGGCCTGGCTGACGACGAAATCCTCAGCGTGGTCAGTCAGCTGCTGGTAGGCGGCAATGAAACCACCACGTCGCTGATCACTAACGCGGTATGGCGCATGCTGCAGCAGCCGCGACTGTGGCAGCAGTTATGTCAAGACCCGCAGCAATATGTGCCCGCCGCCATCGAAGAGAGCCTGCGCTTCGACCCGCCGGTACTCGGCCTGTACCGCAGCACCACAGAAGCGG
>JANQOA010000064.1 GCA_028279305.1 Pseudomonadales bacterium | reverse complement strand
GTACCGGCGCCGGAATCAGTGTCTTGCAATACGCACCGCTTGCCGCGGATGCGCAGGATTTTGCGCTTGCCGCAACCCGCTGTGATGCCGGCGCGGGCCTGCAGCCGTTGCCGCCGCCGCTGTCTCTGGTGGGCGGCACGCTGGCCGTACCGGGGTTGCTGCCGTTGCGGGTTACCGCTGTGCTGAAGGCTGCAGACGTGTTGTTTGTTCAAGTCAGTGATGCGGACGCTAATACGGACCCCCTGCTGGCGGATTCGCTGACGGTCAGCCTGAGCAGCGACACCGGTGACAGCGAATCGATCGTGCTGACGGAGGCGGGTGCGGATACCGGCGTGTTTGTCGGTTATATACAAAGCGCCTTACCGCCATCAGCAGCGGCGGATTGTGTGCTTGCCGTACAGCGCGGCGGTGTGGTCACGGCCGGCTACGTTGATGCCGCCGACCCGGTGGATTCGGTGTCGCTGGAGGTTCTGGTGGATCCCTTCAGCCGGGTGTTCGACAGCGCCAGCGGCCGCCCGGTAAACGGCGCCCTGGTCAGCCTGGTGCAGGCGTCCGACGCTAGCCCCGCTGCTGTATTTGCCGACGACGGGCTGACCCCTCATGCCGCCAGTCAACACAGCGGGGATGCCCAGGCC
This sequence comes from Pseudomonadales bacterium, assembly GCA_028279305.1. Classification (GTDB taxonomy): domain Bacteria; phylum Pseudomonadota; class Gammaproteobacteria; order Pseudomonadales; family Azotimanducaceae; genus UBA4421. The sequence goes on along the minus strand of JANQOA010000064.1, from coordinate 34,808 downwards.
GGGCTGGCGCCGGGGGCCTACCGTTTTCCGTTCGTGAATGCCGGCAACTATGTGCTGCAGGTGATCCCGCCCAACCGTTTTGCGTTCCCCAGCGGCGTGCCGGACAGCCAGCTGCAGACGCTGCCGGGCAACCCCTTCAGCCTCGGCGGGGCGCGCGGCCAGCCGTTTAACCTGCCGGCGGGTCCGGCCATGTGGGTGGATATTCCGTTGGATGTGGTGCCGGTGGCGCCAACCGCCAGCAGTGTGGAATTGTTTGCCGTGGCCCCCGCGGGCGCTGATGCCGGGGTGGTGCAGGCCAGCCGCTGTTACGACGGCAGCCAGTTTGTCCCGGCGGCGGATCCGGTGAGTCTGGTCCAGGGCGGTCTGACGGTGCCGGCGAGTATACCCCTGGCTGCTGCCGGCCGGCTGGCGCGCGGGGATGTGCTGTTTATCCGGGTCACCGACGGCGACCAGGATCTGGATCCGTTTGCCGCGGACGAACTGGAGGTGACCGTAACTGTGCCCGGCCAGGCGGACAGCGAGCGGGTGCTGTTGCTGGAAACAAACGACTCCACCGGTGTGTTTACCGGCTATCTGCAGACCCGCGCGGCGGACGCCGCGGTGCCGTTTAATTGCGCGCTGGAAGCGCCCATGGGCACTGCGGCGCAGGTCAGCTACGCGGATGCCCTGGACGCTAACGACAGCGCTTCGGCGCAGGTGCTGCTGGATCCGGGATTTACCGTGTTTTCCAGTTTAAACGGTGCGCTGCTGGATGGGGTCAACGTGACTTTGATCGACAACAGCAGCGGTCTGCCGGCCCGGGTGCTGGGGGTGGACGGCAACGCAACATTTCCCGCCACCGTGGAGTCAGGCGCCGAGGTGACCGATAGCAGCGGCAGGCGTTACGACTTTGCGCCGGGCACCTTCCATTTCCCGGTGGTAGCACCCGGCGAATACGTGCTGCAGGTAAATTCCGGCGCCTACCGCTTCCCGTCCGTGGTGGATGACGCCAGCCTGGCGGGTCTGGGGTCTTTTGAACTGCAGGCGGGTTCCAGGGGTCAGCCGTTTACCGTCACGGCCGGCGTACCGGTTTCCTTTGACCTGCCGCTGGACCCGCTGGCCGCTGACGTATTTGTCAGCAAACAGGTCAACAAGGAGGTGGCGGCGGTAGGCGACTTCGTGCAATACAGCGTACAGGTACAGAACAGTCCCAGTGCCGCGCCGGTGACGGATTTGCGGCTGATTGACGATCTGCCCCAAGGCTTCCGCTATGCAGAGGGTTCGTTGCGGGTTGCCGGTACAAGCGGCCCGCTGCCGGAATTCTCCGCCGACGGCCGCCGTCTGCAGCTTGATATCGGCATGCTGGAGGCGGGAGAGACGGTGGAGATCCGCTATGTCACCGAGATCACCGCCGGCACGCCCTTGGGTAATGCCCGCAACCGTGCGCTGGTGCAGGGCAGCGGCATTGCGGATGCCAACGAAGCTTATGCGGACGTATTGGTGCAGGAAGATCTGTTCCGCAGCAAGGCATTTATCAGCGGCCGGGTCACCGCAGGACCATGCCCCGGGGAGGCGGATGGGGACGATGCGCGGCGCGGGGTTGCGGATGTGCGGGTGTGGCTTGAAAACGGCAGCTTTGTGGTGACCGACCAGGACGGCAAATATCATTTTGAAGGTGTTGAGCCGGGCACACACGTGGTGCAGTTGGATGGCGCCTCGCTGCCCGATAATTATCAGCCTTACGGGTGTGAGAACAATACCCAGTTTGCCGGCAGCAGCACCTCCCAGTTTGTTGACCTGCAGCCCGGGGTGTTGTGGCGTGCTGACTTTTATGTGCGTGAAAAACCCGAAGCCAGCGCGGAGGTTGTGACCCGCCTGGATGCAGAAGCGGGGGAGGGGCGGGTTCATTACCGCTACCACATTGTTGGCGGCGACGTGCCGCTGCGCAAAATTCTCGCCACCGTCATGCTGGATGACAAGCTGGCGTACCTGGAGGGCAGTACCCGCTTGAACGGGGTCGCCAAACCTGACCCGGCGGGCATTGAACAGGGCGCGCTGAGCTTCCGCCTGCCGGCCAGCGCGGAATCTTTTGAGTACCTGCTGGAATTCGATACCTTCGTGAAAAATCCGAAAGGCGAGATAGAGGTCAAAGCGGTGACGCAAATGTCCAACGCGGGCGGCCGCTACCGCAGCGAAGTCAGCAGCAACCGGATTGGCCTGAACTGGCCGTCTTCACTGATTACCATTTCCCAGTCCCTGCGTTCGTTGCCGCGGGTGGGATATGCCAGCTCAGCCGCCAACGCGCGGGCTCTGCAGCGCGCCCAGGCGGAAAATGCACGGGCTTTACCGGCCCGCTCGGCAAGCGCGGGGGCTGACATCAAGGTGGCCGGCCGGGTGCATGAACCGACCCGGGGTACCCAGGTGACCCGCAGCGCCGCCAGCCGTACACGGGTGCGTGACGCCGCTCCGCGCCAGGATCATCAACCTTACCAACTGCCGCCGCCGGACAACGGCGCGTCGCCGGTATTCGACCGCAGCTGGCTGCGCGCTCATCTGGCTGCAGACGGCGGCGGCAGCGGGATTGTCTGGCCGCCGCAGCGGTATAACCCCACCATGCCGGCCATTGCGGTGGCGGTGGTGCATCCTACCGGCCAGCGGCCGGAACTGCTGGTGGATGGCAAACTGGTCAGCCCGTTGACCTTTGAAGGCGTCACCCGCGACAGCGGTCAGCAGATGAGTGTCACCCGCTGGGAGAATGTCTCCATATCAGAGCGGGACAGCATCATAGAGGCGCAGTTGCTGAACAGGGAAGGTAACGTGGTGCAGAGCTTCCAGCGTGAGGTGCACTTCAGCGGCAGCCCGGTACGCGCGGAGCTGGTGCCCGAGCTTTCTTACCTGGTTGCGGACGGTGTCTACCCGCCGGTGGTTGCGGTACGCCTGTTCGACCGCGCCGGTTATCCGCTGCGGGCCGGCACCACCGGAGAATTCACTGTCTCCGCGCCGTATGCAGCGCTGGACAAGACCCGCCACCTGGAGAACAGCAAATCTCTGTTTGCCAACGAACGCTATAAGGTGCTGCGCGACGGCGTGGCCTACATTCAATTGCAGCCCACGGTGGAGAGCGGTGAGGTGGCGCTGGGTTTTCATTTTGACCAGTTGCGCCAGCAGCAGATACGCGCCCGCCTGCTGCCCGGCGCCCGGGACTGGATCATGGTGGGTCTGGCGGAAGGTTCTTACAGCCGCCGCAGCCTCAGCGGCAGCTTACGCGGATTGCAGGAAAGCGGCCTGGATGACCATCATTTGAGTGACGGCAGGGTGGCTTTTTACGCCAAGGGTATGGTCAAGGGCGATTGGCTGCTGACCGCCGCATACGACACCGACAAACAGTTTTCGCGTACCTTGCGCGAACAGATTGATCCCAACCAGTTTTATACCTTGTATGGTGATGGCGCCACCCAGATGTTCGACGCTCAGAGCCAGCGGAAGCTGTATCTGAAACTGGAAAAGCACCGCTTCATGTCTTTGTTCGGAGACTTTGATACGGAATTTCAGCGTTCCGAGCTGACCCGTTACGAGCGGCGCATGAACGGCATGAAAATGGGTTATTACGGGCGTCACGTTGAGCTCAATGCTTTTGCCAGTGAGACCAATCAGGGCTTTGTGCGCGACGAGCTGCAGGGCAACGGCACCTCCGGCGTTTACCGGCTGTCCAGCGGCGGCCTGGTACGCAACAGCGAAAACGTGCGCCTGGTGACCCGCGACCGCTTCAGCCTGGACCGCATCATCAGCGAAACGCAACTGGTCCGCTTTCTCGACTACACCATCGATTTTGAGCGCGGCCAGCTTATCTTCAAACAACCGGTGTTCAGCCAGGATCAGGACTTTAATCCGGTTTTTATTGAAGTGGAGTATGAAGTGGGCGGCGCTGACGGCAGCGGCGGCGACGAACTGGTGGCCGGGGCGCGCGCTGCCTACCGGCTCGACAATCAGGACAGTGAGCTTGCGGTCAGCGTTGTCGACGATAGTACGCCGGGCCAGGGCGGCTCGCTGGCGGGTGTCGATTTTACTATGCAATTCAATGAGTTGCAGAAGCTTTCTGTGGAATATGCGAAGTCCAGGACGGACCTCGGCGGCGACGCTGATGCTTACCTGCTGGAGCTGCGCCACGGCGGTGAGAGACTTGCCGGGCGCGCCTATGTGACCGAGCAGGAAGATGGTTTTGGCCTGGGTCATCAGTCCAGTCTGGAGCTGGGCACACGGCGTCTTGGCGTGGAGGCCGAGTACCGCCTGCGCCAGCATCTGCTGATGCGCGGCCAGCTTGCGCAACAGCGTTTGCTGAGTAACGGCGCGGACCGCTGGGTGGCTGATATGGAGACTCAGTACCAGCTGCCCGCCAGCCGTTTGAGCGCAGGCTTGCGCGGGGTGCGGGAGTCGGTGGCGAACGGCGAATCGCTGGAGGCAACTCAGGTGCTGATGGGGGCCAGCCGCCAGCTCTGGGGTGACCGCCTGCTGCTGCGCGGGGATGCGGAACTGGATGTCTCCGCTGGAGGGGACAACACGGACTACCCTTCGCGGGGCATCATCGGCGCTGAATATGAATTCATAAATGATGTGCGGCTGTTGCTGGAACAGGAACTCACCTGGGGTGCCGCCAGGGATACCCAGGACACCCGCCTGGGCCTGCGGGCGCGGCCCTGGACCGGTGCCGACGCGCGCAGCACGGTCAGCCGCCAGCGCGGAGAAAACGGCGAGCGCCTGTTTGCCACCACCGGACTGCTGCAGCAATGGCGGCTGAACCGGCAATGGCTGGTCGATGTCGGCTTTGACCGGGTACAGACTCTGCGCCGCCAGGGTCAGGTGGACAGCGGCGCGCTGCTGTTCAATCCCGCGCAGCCGCCGGCATCCGGCAGCCTGGACGGTGACTTTAACCAGGATTTCACCGCCCTGTTCAGCGGCTTCACCTATACCAGGGATGCCTGGAATATCAGCAGCCGGGTGGAGTTCCACGATGGCGACCTGTCCCGGCGCTGGAACGTGCTGGCCGGCGCCAACCACCAGCTGGCTGAAGGACGGGTTGTGTCATCCAGCCTGGCCTGGTTTAACGAAGAACACGCGGACGGGCGTTTGCAGGACAGCGCCGACCTGCGGCTGGGCCTGGCGTGGCGGCCGGCCGGCAGCCGCTGGACCTTGCTCAACCGCAGTGATCTGGTGTTCACGCGTCTGCAGGACAGCTTGTTTGACACCCGCGGCCGCAAGTGGGTTAACAACCTGAACGCCAACTACAAAACAGCCGCTGAACCCGGCAGCCGCCAGCACCAGGTGGCTCTGCAGTTGGGCATAAAGTACCTGGTGGAACAGATTGACGGCGTTGAGTATGACGGTGTCACGCTGTTGTACGGGGCTCAATACCGCTACAACTTCCGCCCCCGCTGGGATGCCGGTGTGCACGGCTCGGTGCTGCATTCGCTGCAGGCGGATGCCAGGGATTATTCAGCCGGGTTGTCCGTCGGCTTTAATCCTTACCGGGATATGTGGCTGAGCGTCGGCTATAACTTTTTCGGTTTTCAGGACAATGATTTTATCGCCGCGGAATATACCGCCCGCGGCCCTTTCCTCAAGTTACGGCTGAAGTTTGACCAGGCGCTGGCGCAGAAATTTCTGGCTTTTGCCGGGCTGGATGCAGAATGGCAGCAACAACCGGCAAACAGCCGCTGAAGCTCGGTGCGGGCCATTTGCAACTACGGGGTGGCTTGGGTAATGTCGCGCGCTGCAGTCATACAGCCAGTAGTGAGGAAGCGGGCGCCGGCCCAGGCCAATATGTTTAAGTCAGCCGTATCGATGTCGTTTGGATGGTTGCTGTGCGCGGCGTTGCCGGCCAGCGCCCAGCCCGTAGAAGAACTGGTCATTACCGCAACCAGCAGCATCCACCAGCGGCTCGGCGAAACCGGCAGCAAATCCGTACTCGACAGCGTGGAGATACGCAATGTGGGGGCGACCCATATCAATGAAACCCTGGCCCGGGTGCCGGGGATCTGGGTGTCCCGCGGTTCCGGCCAGGAGCACCTTGCGGCCATACGTTCCGCCGTGCTGACGGGTTCCGGCGCCTGCGGCGAGTTCAGCTATCTGGAAAACGGCATTCCCATCCGTCCCGCCGGTTTCTGCAACGTCAATAATCTGTTTGAAGTGAATACCGAGCAGGCGGCGGCCATTGAAGTATGGCGCGGACCCGCCAGCGCGGTGCTCGGCGGTAACGCCCTGCATGGCGCCATAAATGTGGTTACCCCGGTGCCCCGGGGTATGGGGGTCAGCGTGGAGGGCGGTCCTTACGACTTCTATCGTCTGCAGGCCTGGGGTGCCGTTGAAAGTGCCGGGCACCAGCTGGGCGTAAGCCTGGTTCATACCGGCAGCAACGGTTACCGGGACGCTACCGGCTACGGGCAGCAGAAGGTACATGTCAGCCATATCACCCGGTGGGGTGAATGGGCGGTGAAGAATAATCTCACCGGCACCCTGTTGAACCAGGAGACCGGCGGCTTTGTAGGCGGTTTTGAATCCTTTGAAGATGATGATCTGCGCGACACCAACCCCAATCCGGAGGCATACCGGGACGCCTGGTCGCTGCGCCTGAGCTCGGAGCTGAGCCGCGGCCAGTGGTCGCTGAAGCCTTATCTGAGAGCGTCTGCAATGGAGTTTCTGCAGCACTTTCTGCCCGGTCAGCCGCTGGAGGAAAACGAACAGGTCAGCGGCGGCCTGATCGTCGACTACGAATTTAACCGCGGCGCGCTGGACGCTGACGTTGGCGGGCATGTTGAGTACATGCAGGGATCGCTGCGGGAGTTCCAGGCGGGGCCCACCACCGGCAGCAACTTTCTGGTCGAAACCCGGCCGCCGGGGCTGCATTACGACTACGATGTGGACAGTTGGATGGCGGCCGGCTTCTATAACCTGGTGTACGGCGTGGCTGACGGTACACGCTTGATTCACAGCGCCCGGCTTGAGCATCTGGCTTACGACTACACCAATAATCATCTTGTCGGCAACACCCGGGATGACGGCACCACCTGCGGTTTCGGCGGCTGCCTGTATACCCGGCCCGCCAGCCGCGACGACAGTTTCACCAATGTCGGAGCCCGGCTGGGGGTTGAGTGGGATGTTGGCGCAAACTTGTTTTACGCTACCCTCAGCAACGGTTTCCGGCCGCCCCAGGTTACCGAGCTGTACCGCCTGCGCGGCGGGCAGACGGTGGCGGATCTGGACAGCGAAGAGCTGCTGTCCCTGGAAATGGGGTTTAAGACGGCAAACTGGAATGTATCCCTGTTCAGCGAGCGCACGCGCAACCTGCTGCTGCGGGATGCGGAAGCATTTAATGTCAGTGACGGCGAAACGGAGTCACTGGGGGTGGAGTTTGAAGGCGCGGTCACCCGGGGCCGGCATACCTTGAGCCTTGCCGCCACTTACGCGCGCCACCAGTACGATTTCACCCGTGATGTGGATGGGCGGGAGTCGATCCGCAACGGCAATGATATCGACACCGCGCCGCGTTGGCTGGGCAACCTGCGGTGGCAGATGCAGATGACGGAAAATCTCAATCATGAGCTAGAATTAAATATAGTGGGGCAGCACTACATCAACGCGGCCAATACCGCGGACTATGATGGCCACTATGTTCTGAACTGGCGCGGGCAGTGGCAGGCCAGCCGGCAACTGCAGATCTATGCGCGGTTGATTAACGTGTTGGATGAGGAATACGCGGACCGGGCGGACTTTGCCTTCGGCAACTACCGCTACTTTCCCGCCATGCCGCGGCAATTGTATTTGGGAGTGCGCTACGACTTTAACTAATGTCAAAAAGGTTGATATCGAAGTCAGCCCCAGAGGCAACCTGGAACTGTTGTCGCAGAGGGAAGTGGATGCCCTGACCAGCGGTGCCCGCCATCAGCGGTTGCAGACGCTGTTCCGTAATTGCGCCCTGGCGGTGCTGAATACAGGCAACGAAACCGACAACGCGGCCGCCATTTTTGATGCCTACCACGACTTTTCCATCAATGTGGTCAAGCGCACCCGGGGCTTGCAGCTCAGTATCCGTAATGCGCCTCGCTCAGCGCTGGTTGAAAACCAGATGGTTGAGGGGATACGCCAACACCTGTTCGCAGTGCTGCGCGACATCATCTACATCGGTACCGAGATCGAAGACCCATCCCGCTACGATCTGACTTCCACCCCGGGTATCACCGACGCGGTATTTCAGATTCTTAAGCATGCGCGGGTCATGGAGCCGGGGGTGAAACCCAACCTGGTGGTTTGCTGGGGCGGGCACTCCATCAGCCGGGAAGAATACGATTACACCAAAGAAGTGGGCTATCACCTGGGCCTGCGGCGGCTGGATATATGCACCGGCTGCGGTCCGGGTGCCATGAAAGGGCCGATGAAAGGGGCCGCGGTCGGACATGCCAAACAACGCCTCAGCAACACGCGTTTTGTCGGTCTCACCGAACCCGGCATTATTGCCGCGGAACCGCCGAACCCGCTGGTCAACCACCTGGTGATCATGCCGGATATCGAAAAACGGCTGGAGGCGTTCACCCGCCTCGGCCATGGCATTATCGTCTTCCCCGGCGGCGCCGGCACCGCGGAAGAGATCCTCTACCTGATGGGGATCCTGCTCGATCCCGCAAACAAAAACGTTGAGCTGCCGGTAATATTTACCGGACCGGCGGATGCCGCTGAATACTTCAACGAAATGGACCGCTTTTTGCGGCTGTTGTTCGGCGATGAAGTGTCGAAGCTGTACAACGTGATCATCGGTGATGCTGAAGAAGTGGGGCGGCAGATGAGCCGCGCCATTAAGCGCGTGCACCGGGCGCGGCGCAAGACCGGTGACGCCTACTATTTCAACTGGCTGATGCGTGTGCCGCCGGCGCATCAGCAGCCGTTTGATGTCAGCCATGACAGCGTTGCTGCGCTGCGGCTGTCCAAGACGCTGTCCGATGCAGAGCTGGCTGTGCAGGCACGGCGGGCTTTCTCCGCCATTGTCACCGGCAATGTAAAAGACAACGGCGTGCGCATGATCGCCCGGCACGGCCCGTTTTCCCTGCATGCCGACAAGACTCTGGTCGATGCGTTGGATCACTTGTTGCGCAGCTTTTCCGCCCAGGGGCGCATGCAGCTGCATGGTGAATATAAACCCTGCTACCAAGTGGTCACCCAGGGCGGATGATCCGGCTCAGCCAGCTCGCCTGCCGGCGGGGGGAAACCACCTTGTTCGAACCGCTGAATTTAACGGTCAGCGCCGGCCAGTGTGTGGAAATTAACGGCCCCAACGGAGCCGGTAAAACCACCTTGCTGCGCACCCTGGCCGGCATCCATCAGCAGTTTGAAGGTAACTTCGACGTTCAACCATTTGTTTTCCAGAGCCACCGCCTGGGTCTGGACGGGCTGTTGAATCCGCTGGAAAACCTCGCCTGGTATGCCGGCCTGGAAGGTAAGGTGGTAACTGAGGATGAACTGGCTGAAGCGTTGCGCAGGGTCGACATGCTGAGCCGCGCCATGACCCCGGTCAGCCAGCTTTCGCAGGGCCAGCAGCGCCGGGTAGCCATGGCCCGCTGGTTGTTAAGTGACGCCCGGGTATGGCTGCTGGACGAACCGCTGACCGCGCTGGATGCAGCCGGCCAGGAGTTGCTGGCCAATATGTTGAGCAGCCATTGTCAGGCGGACGGGGCGGCAATGTGCAGTACCCATGTGCCGCTGGACGTACCCCAGCGGCAGGTACTGGAATTGCGTCAATCTGAACAGGCGCGGCAGGTGCGGGTGTAATGATCTGGCGGCAGCTGCTGGGGCGTGAAATCAAGGCGTTGTTGCGCAACCGCGCGGACGTACTGAACCCGCTGACATTTCTGTTTCTGGCGGTCATGCTGTTTGCCGTGGCGGCGCCGGACCAGGGCGATCAGCGGGCGCAGTACGGCGGTGCGTTCCTGTGGTTGATCGTGCTGCTCACCAACATGCTGTCGCTGGACGCGCTGTTCCGCCGGGACTATGAAAACGGCGTGCTGGAGCAGGTGATGGCCGGCGCGGAGGTGCCTTTTGTCGTGGTCTCGCTGAGAATTTTAGTACAATGGTGCAGCACCGGCCTGCTGATGACGTTACTTGCCCCGGTACTATGCCTGCTGGTGGGGCTGCCCTTCGACACCGTAGGGGCGGTCATGCTGTCGTTGCTGCTGGGCACCCCGGCATTGAGTTTGCTCGGCGCTGTGGGTGCTGCGTTGACCGTTGGCTTCAGCCGCGGCGGCGTGCTGCTGGGGTTGCTGGTGTTGCCGCTGTATCTGCCGGTGCTGATATTCGGTGCCGGCGCCATTGCTGAACAACTTACCGGTGTGGGTAATACGGCACAGTTTTACTGGCTCGGATTTATCAGCATGCTGGCGTTGACCATAGGACCTTTTGCCGCCAGCGCCGGTCTAAAAATCAGCCTGCAGATGCAATGACAAGTAAGATTACTTCGCCTTGCCGGGAGAGGCTGGCGAAGCTGAATACTTGATGCAAGAATGTGCGGCCGCTACGGTCTGGATGCCGCTGGCAGTGGATAATAGTCGGGTTTGCGTACCTGCGGGACAGCTTGATAACCGGGTAAATTGATGTCGCTGAAAGAATTCTGGCACAAACTGGGCTCGCCGCGCTGGTTCTATCAGATCTCCTCCGGCTGGGTCACCGGTTTTGGGCTGGCGGCGCTGCTGCTGCTGGCGGCGGGAACGGTCTGGGGATTGGCTTTTGCACCTCAGGATTATCAGCAGGGCAACAGCTTCCGCATCATGTACGTGCACGTACCCGCGGCGATGGTTTCCCAGAGTCTCTATATGGGCATGGGTGTGGCCGGGGTAGTGCTGTTTGTCTGGCGCATGAAACTGGCTGACGTGGCCATTGCCGCCTGTCTGCCGCTGGGTATGCTGCTCACTGCGCTGGCGCTGTTCAGCGGCGGCGTGTGGGGCCGGCCGACCTGGGGCACCTGGTGGGAATGGGATGCGCGTACGGTCTCCACCCTGGTTTTGCTGTTTCTATTTATAGGCATATATGCCCTCAGGGAAGCCATCGAAGATACCGAACTGAAAGCCCGTGCCAGCGCCCTGGTGGCGGTGGTGGGCACCATCAATATACCGATCATCAAGTATTCGGTGGAATGGTGGAACACCTTGCATCAGGGCAGCACAATTTTCTTAACTAAAAAGCCTGCCATGCCGTCGGAAATGTGGCTGCCTTTGCTGCTGATGGTGCTGGGGGTCTACTGTTTTGCGGGGCACAACGTGCTCAGCCGCATGCGCATCGAAGTGTTGCGGCGGGAACAGAACACCCAATGGGTGAGGGGGCTGTTAAGCCGTCATGCCGGCGGCACGGAGGTATCCGGTAATGCAGTTTGAAAGCTGGAGTGAGTTTTTTGCGATGGGTGGCCATGGTTTATACGTATGGTTGGCTTACGGCGCCACCTTTATGGTGCTGGCGGGCAGCTATCTGGCCGTGCGCATGCAAGCCGTGCGCCAGCAGCGCATGCTCGCCTGGTCACTGCGTACCGGTGCGGATCAGGCACAGGCGGATCCGGCGGACGAATCTCTTAACAGGTCACAGACATGAATCCAAAGCGTAAGCGCCGTTTATATATGGTTGTATTTCTGCTGCTCGCGGTATCCGGAACCACCGCGGCATTGATGGTGGCGTTGGAACAGAACATCAACATGTTTTATCCCCCGGATGAAATTGTCAGCGGCGCGGCGCCGGTGGATGTGCCGATCCGCGCCGGGGGCATGGTGCAGGAAGGTTCGGTGCAGCGCAGCGGGGACAGTCTGGCAGTGAGTTTTGTGCTCACCGACTTCAACGGTGCGGACTTCCGGGTCGACTATGACGGCATCCTTCCCGATCTGTTCCGCGAAGGTCAGGGCATACTGGTGCAGGGGGCGCTGCGTGAGGACGGTTCATTCCTGGCCAACGAGGTGCTGGCCAAACACGACGAAAACTACATGCCGCCTGAGTTGATGGACATGGCGGAGCACAGCGGACAGTCACCGCGCTGATGTTGCCGCAACTGGGTGAATTCAGCCTCATTCTGGCTGCCTGCCTGGCGCTGCTGGGCAGTCTGTTCGGGCTGTTCGGGCAGCACCGGCTGGCGGCGGCCAGGGTTCAGCAGACGGTCAGCTCCCTGGTGATCGGGCAACTGGTGTTCTGCGCGCTGGCGTTTACAGCCCTGGTACTCAGCTTTGTGGCTGACGATTTCAGTGTGGCTTACGTGGCCAGCCACTCAAATTCCGCGCTGCCCTGGTACTACAAGATCAGCGCCACCTGGGGTGGCCACGAAGGCTCCTTTGTGTTGTGGATTCTGACCATGACGGTGTGGATGGCCGCGGTGGTGGTGCGCCGCCGGGCTTATCCGTTGGGCTTGTACAACAAGGTGATTGGCGTGTTGTGCCTGCTGAATCTCGGCTTTCTGGCGTTCTCCCTGCTGACCAGCAACCCGTTTACGCGTCTGATCCCCATGACCCCGGCGGACGGCTCCGATCTGAACCCGCTGCTGCAGGACTTTGGCCTGATTGTGCATCCGCCCATGTTGTACGCCGGCTATATCGGTCTGGCGGTACCGTTTGCTTTTGCCGTGGCCGCGCTGCTGGAAAACCGGGTAGACGCGGCCTGGGCGCGCTGGTCGCGGCCCTGGAGCAATTGCGCCTGGGCGTTTCTCACCGTCGGCATTGCGTTGGGCAGTTGGTGGGCATATTACGAACTGGGCTGGGGCGGCTGGTGGTTCTGGGATCCGTCCGAAAACGCCAGTTTCATGCCGTGGCTGGCCGCCACCGCGCTGATTCACAGCCTGGCGGTGACGGAAAAGCGCGGCACCTTCAAAAGCTGGACCCTGCTGCTGGCCATTACCGGTTTTTCGTTGTCGCTGCTGGGCGGTTTTATCATCCGTTCCGGGGTGCTGACGTCAGTACACGCGTTTGCCGTGGATCCGCAGCGGGGTGTTTTTATCCTCGGCTTTCTGGCGGTGGTGGTGGGTTGTTCGTTGACCCTCTATGCACTGCGCGGCGGCGGGCAGCGCGCGGTGGTCAGTTTTTCACCGTTGAGCCGGGAATTTTTCATGCTGGTCAACAACGTCATTCTGGTGATTGCGCTGGCGGTGGTGTTGTGGGGCACGCTGGCGCCGATTGTCTATCAGCTCGGCGGCAATCACATTTCCATTGGCCCGCCGTTTTTTGACGCTTTTTTTGTGCCGCTGATGCTGTTGCTGGCGGCGGCCGTGGCGCTGGTGCCGGTACTCAACTGGAAACGTACTAAAGCCCCAGCGGTCAGCGGCATGATCCTGCGCACCCTGCCGGCAGCGCTGCTGGTTGCCCTGCTGTACGCCTACTGGGCCGCACCGGCAGCCGCGACGGTGGTGGCCGCGGTCGCCTTTTCAGTGTGGATTGTGTGTTCCCACGGCCTGGAGCTGCTGCGCCGCCTGCGTGCCGGCACCCGCCCGCCGCTGGCCTTCTGGGGGATGACCCTGGCACATCTCGGCTTTGCTTTTGCCGTCACCGGCGTGGCGGTAACCGTCACCCGGTCCATCGAGGAAGATGTGCGCATGGCGGCGGGGGACAGTGCCCGTTTGGGTGACGCCAGCGTGCAGTTCACCGGCATAACGGAGGTGCAGGGACCCAATTATATTGCCCAACAGGGTGTGTTTGTGGTGACGGATGACAGCGGCAGCACTTTTATCCTGCGCCCGGAGAAACGCCGTTATCTGGCGGGCGGTAACATTATGACGGAAGCCGGCATCCGCGGCGGGCTGTTTGCGGATACCTACATTTCTCTCGGTGAGCCGCTCAATGATGGCGCCTGGGCGGTGCGGCTGCATTACAAACCGCTGGTGCGCTGGGTGTGGCTGGGCGCGCTGCTGATGGCATTTGGCGCGGTGGTTGCCGTATTTGACGCCCGTTACCGCCGCCTACGCAGCCGCGGCCCAGCCCGGTCCAGGCAGCCCGGCATAGAGGCGGCGGTATCGTGAACCGGGCGAGTCTGTTTATTCCGCTGGGCGTTTTTGTGCTGATCCTGGCGATCGGCTACCTCGGCTTTTCCCTTGGTAACCGCAACGAACTGCCTTCAGCGTTGATTGGCCATAGCTTCCCCCCATTCACGGCGCCGGATTTGATGGACACCGGGCGGCTGATCTCCCGCGAAGATATTGTCGGGCGCCCGGCGCTGGTGAATATCTGGGCCACCTGGTGCCCGACCTGCAAGGCGGAACACGAAGAGCTGATGCGTATCAGCGCCAGTTCCGACGTCTATCTGGTCGGTGTGAATTACAAGGATGACCGGGCTGCGGCGCTGCGCTGGCTGGCCGACTATGATAACCCCTACGATGTGGTGGTCATGGATGCGGATGGTGCCCTGGGTGTAGAGCTGGGGGTATACGGCGCGCCGGAAACGTTTCTGCTGAACGCTGCCGGTGATGTGGTATACAAGCGGGTAGGCGATGTGAACCGGCGTATCTGGGAGCAGGAGATCCAGCCCCGGCTGGCGCGCATGGAGGTTAAGGAATATGCCACCAACCCTTAAGCTGATGGTCAGCAGCCTGCTGCTTGGTGTTCTGGCTGCTGCACCTCTGCCGCTGCGGGCGGGCGGACAGGTGGACGTTTACCACTTCGACACCGATGAACAGCGCGGGCGTTACAACGGTTTGATTGCTGAGTTCCGCTGTCCCAAGTGTTTGAATATCAACATTGCCGGCAGTGATGCGCCGATTGCCAAGGATTTGCGCCGCACGGTCCACCGGCTGGTGGTTCAGGACGGCTACAGCGACCAGCAGGTACGGGACTTTCTGCAGGCCCGCTACGGCGATTTTGTCCTCTATGATCCTCCGTTTAATGCCCGCACCTGGATGATCTGGGTGATGCCCTTTCTGCTGGCGCTGGTTGGCGTGGGTGTGCTTGTCTGGCATCTGCTGCGCCGCCGCCGTCCCGCCGCCGCCATGAACGAGGCGGATAAGGCACGCCTGCAGGCGGTGCTGGACGAGGTGCCGCCCGCGTCATGATGTGGTTACTGCTTGTGCCGCTGTCGCTGTTGGCGGCTGCATTTGTCATCTGGCCCTTGCTGAGCAGGCGCGGCACCGCCGGCGGCGAACAGGACCGGCATGACGAAGCGGTGCGGGCACTGTACCGACAACGTCTGGGAGAGTTGCCCGGCGAAGCGCAACGCGCCGGACACGATGCCCAGACCAGCCGGCAGATTGAGGATGAGTTGGGGGCGGTGTTACTCACGGAAATGGACCCGCGCGAGCATGCCGCGGCTGCTGCGCCGGTCAAGACAGCCATGCCGACGGGTATGCTGGTTGGGCTGGCGCTGGCCATTCCCGTTGCGGCATTTGTTTTGTACTACACCATCAGCGACCCGGGAGTTGTTGAGCTGCGCGGCGCGGAGCAGGTCATGAGCCTGGATGCCCAGACGCAGCGCACACAACTGGAGGACTGGCAGCAAGTCCTGCGCCGCCGGGTGCAGCAGGCGGATGACGATCACAGCAGTTGGTATCTGTTGGGCCATACCGAACTCAAGCTGGGCAACTTTTCCAGCGCCGCCCAGGCTTTTGCCAGCACTCACGCTCTGGTGGACGATGACCTCAGCGTGCGGGTGTACTGGCTGCAGGCCCGCTATCTTGCCGCCGGCGGCAACCTGGATACGGTCAGCCGCAAGCTCGCTGATGAACTGCTGGCGGACAATCCGAATATGCCGGTGGTGCTGGAGATGCTGGCCATAGATGCTTACAACAGCGGCCGCGCGGGTGAAACCATTACCCTGTTGAACCGCGCCATCAGCGGTTCCCGGGACCCGGCGCAGCAGGCTTCTTTTGCGGTTGCCATCCGCCAGGTTCGCAGCGCCATGCAGGACCCGCCGCCCGGCGTGCAGGTAGAGGCTTCCGCGGCGGTTAGCGTACCGCACAACGCCACTCTGTTTGTGCTGGCCCGGCCGGTCGGCGGCGGCATGCCTTATGCGGTGGTCAAGCGGCCGGCGGCATTGCTGCCGTTGACTGTGCAACTGGACGACCTTGTTAGCATGAGCCCCAGCCGCCCGCTGAGCAGCGCTGAAGAATTTGAGGTGGTTGTGCGTTTAAGCCGCAAAGGCACCGCCATGGCCGCGCCTGACGACTGGCAATGGGTATCACCGGCACAGTCCCTGTCATCTGCTGCCGCGCCGGGCAGCATCCCGGCATTGCGGGCGGAATTAACCCCGCCAACCTGACCCACATCGGATTGAACTAATAACGGGGGGTTATGTCTAAAGTTCATCTTGGCGAGGGACGCAGTCGGCACGGTGAACAACTTAAATTTTAGACCCACCCTTAACCTCACTGAACAGATTGCAGATCATCTGGCACAGCTGGTCATCCATGGCGCGCTCAACGGTGGTGACCGCATTCAGGAGCTGAAAGTAGCCAAAGACCTGGACGTATCCCGGGGTTCGGTACGTGAAGCCCTGCTGATCCTGGAACGCCGTCATTTGATCGAAATAGTGCCGCGCCGCGGCGCTATTGTTAATTCAGTTGAAAGTGAAGATGCGCTGGCGCTGTCCGATTTGCTGGCGGCTGCTGAAAAACACTGGTTGCGGCGCGTGTCCGCGCGTAACGGTGAGGCGCCGGCGTTTACCGCGGTGGTGCCGGCGGTGGAAGCCATGGAGGCGGCGGCGCGGGAAGGCCAGCTTGTGCAGCTGTTGAACGGACGCGAACTGTTCTACGTGCAGATACTGAAATGCGCCAACAAATACACCCGCGCGGTCTTTGAATGTCTGTTACCCAGCAGCCAGCTCGTGTTGCGCAAACTGATTGAATGCGGTGCTTTGGAACCCTACGACGTGGCCCGCTACTATCGGGCGCTGCACAGCGCCATGTCGGTGGCGGATCATGAACGCGTTGATGAGTTGCTCAACGCTTTTCACAAGCGGCTGCATCAATTGTGCGACAAGTCTTTGTCGTCGGTGGCTGCGCCGCGCTATAACCAGCGCGCCAACCGCTGGCCGTCAAATCAACCGCACCCCAGCTTCAGCAGCGCATAAGCCAATAAAATCCTTGGTTTTTTTTGCGCAAAAGTATTACCAATGCGTGAACTATCCAGTAGACTTATTGCTTCACGAAACGGGGTAACATTCGTTTAAATTATTCCTGGTTCGTTGAGGGTGCGGTTAGCTGCTTCAGGCAACACCTTAGGGCAATATCCTAAAGAGAAAGACCGCCGGACCTCGATAGACCAGATCGTCTAGTTTAAGCGATCCATATATGCGACTTAAGCAAATAAAACTTGCGGGTTTTAAGTCATTTGTCGATCCGACAACCGTTACCCTCCCCGGAAATCGATGTGCGGTGGTTGGTCCCAACGGCTGCGGTAAGTCGAATATCATAGACGCAGTGCGCTGGGTGATGGGCGAAAGCTCAGCCAAACAACTGCGCGGCGAGAACATCACCGACGTCATCTTTAACGGTTCCAACAGCCGCAAGCCCACCGCGGTGGCCAGTATTGAACTCACCTTCGACAATTCTGACGGCCGCATCGGCGGTGAATACGCCGCTTATACCGATATTGCCATCCGCCGGCAGGTGACACGGGATGCCCAATCCAACTACTTTCTGAACGGCAACAAATGCCGGCGCCGGGACATTCAGGATATTTTCCTCGGTACCGGCTTTGGCCCGCGCAGCTACTCCATTATCGAACAGGGCATGATCTCCCAGCTGGTGGAGGCGAAACCGGAAGAACTGCGCGTGTACCTGGAGGAAGCGGCGGGCATCTCAAAGTACAAGGAACGCCGCCGGGAAACCAGTAACCGCATAAAACACACCAAAGAAAATCTCGAACGTATCAACGACATACGAGAGGAACTTAGTAGACAACTTGATCGTCTGCAGCGGCAGGCTCAGGCGGCTGAAAAGTACCGCGAACTGCGCGCGGAAGAAGGCCTGCTGACGGCGCAGTTGTACGCGCTGAAACATGCCGCCTTGCACGCGGAATTGAGCCAGCGTGAATCCCACATCCGCGAGCTGGTTATCGAGCAGGAAAAACACCGGGCTGAGCAGCGCCAGCTTGAGAGCCGCATTGAAGCCAGCCGCCAGACCCATACCCGGGAAACCGACCGCTTCAACGAAGTGCAGGGACGCTTTTACGAGCTGGGGGCGGACATTGCCCGCATAGAAGAAGCGATCCAGTTCAATCAGACCCGGGTCAAACAACTGGAACTCGACCTGCAGACCATCAAGCAGCGGACCGTGGAAACGGATCGTCAGCTCGCCATGGACGAAGAACAGATTCTCGATTTAAAAGAGAGAATCAATCAGTTAGTACCGGAAGTTGAAGTGCTGGCTAAAGAAGACGCTGCGCATCAACAGGCACTGGCGGAAGTTGAAGAGCAACTGCGGGTCTGGCAGGCGGGTTGGGACGGTTTTAACCGGGAAGCGAGCGAAACGGACCGCGCGGCGGAAGTGCAGGCATCCCGTATCGAGCACCTGCAACAGCTGCTGCAGCGCCTGCGCCGCCGCCGCGACGAACTGCGCACGCTGCAGAACCAGGCGGACCAGGTGCAGGAAGGGTCCGACCAGGTGGTGCAACTGGCCCAGGAGATTTCCAGCCTGGAGCGGGAAGGCCGCCTGCTGGAGCTGAAGATTGACGAATGCCTGAAAGAGATAGCCGCTGCCCGGGAAGATGTACTGGTGCGGGAACGGGTCCTGGACGACGCGCGTAACGAAGTACAGGGCCTGCGCCATGAGCTGGCCACCTTGCAGGCCCTGCAGGATGCCGCCCTCGGTCAGCACGTGAAAGAGGCGGATGAGTGGATCACCCGTCACGGCCTGTCCGCCAGTGCCCGGCTGGGTGAATCCCTGGCGGTAGTGCCGGGCTGGGAACTGGCCATTGAAACCGTCCTGGGCCGTTTCCTGAGTGCCTTGCAGGTGCAGAACCTGGATGAACTGGCGGCCTCCCTGGCGCAACTTCCGGATGGTGATCTGGCGCTGGTTGAGCAGAACCCGGAACACGCGCGGCTGTTGCAGGCGGGGGTATACACCGGCGGCAGCGGCAACACCCGGCTGGAATTACCCACTTTGTCGTCGCTGGTGCGTTCAGACACCATGCATACCGGCTCGCTGTTGCACGGCGTGTACGCTGCGGAGTCCACCCAGGTGGCGATGGGCAAACGGCAGTTCCTGGAAACCGGTGAAAGCATCATCACCCGGGAAGGATTCTGGGTTGGCGTGGACTGGGTAAGGGTGCTGCACGATCACGACCAGCAGGCCGGCATTATTGAGCGCGGGCAGCAGATAGAAACGCTGAACCTGCGGGTAGAAGAGGCGGAACACACCCTGGGTGAATTGCAGAATCATGTGCAGGACGGCCGGGAGCGGGTGGAACGCCTGGAGTCCCAGCGTGAAGAACTGCAGCGCCAGGTCAATCTGCTGACTGAAGATCTTGGTGAACGGCGCACCCACCATGGGGTGACCCGGGTGAAGGTGGAGGAAGCAGGCGCGCGCCGCGCGCAGTTGCGCAAGGAGAGCGAAGACATCAGCGGCCAACTGGCCCAGGAAGAGCGGCAGTTGGCCGTGGCCCGCAGTCTGCTGGTGGAAGCTGAAGGCAAACGCGAAGCCCAGGCCGGCCGGCGCCGGCAACTGCAGCAGCAGCGCGAGACGCTTGACGGCCGGGTTACCGAAGTGCGTGAGACGGCGCGCAGCAGCCGCGATCAGTTCCACCAGCTGAATGTGGAAAAAGAAAGCCTGCAATCCAGATTAGCCGCCAGCACCACCGCCCGCGACCGCCTGCTGGCGCAGCAGCGTGAACTTGCCGAACGCAAAGACAGCCTCAGCGAAGGGATCTCCACCAGCACGCTGCCGTTACCGAAACTGCAGCAGGAGCTGGAGGCGAAGCTGGCGGACCGGCTGGCGGTGGAAAATCAACTGGCTGAGATCCGCACCAGCATGCAGGCGGCGGAACAGCAGACCCGCGAGCTGGAAGCCGGTAAACACCAGCAGCAACAGCAGGTGGAAGCAGTCCGCGAACAGCTTGAGCACGCGCGTGTGGAGCGCGAAGGGCTGGCGGTGCAGGAAACCAACATTCTTGAACAGTTGCAGGATACCGGCCACCAGCTGCAACAGGTGCAGGCGGACATGCCCGCCGAGGCGACGGAAGCCGCGTGGGCGGAAGCCCTGGAACGCATGGCGCGCCGCATCAGCCGTCTGGGTGCAATCAATCTGGCGGCCATTGAAGAATATGAACAGGAATCCGAGCGTAAAACCTATCTGGATGCCCAGGCCGAGGACCTCGAAGAGGCCCTGGAGACTCTGTTGGCAGCCATTCACAAAATCGACAGGGAAACGCGCAGTAGATTCAAAGACACTTTTGAAGCTGTAAACAGCCGTCTGGGTGAGCTGTTTCCGAAGGTGTTCGGCGGAGGACACGCCTACTTAGAACTGACCGGGGAGGACCTGCTTGATACCGGCGTCTCACTGATGGCGAGACCGCCCGGTAAACGCAACGCCAGCGTGCATTTGTTGTCCGGCGGCGAGAAAGCAATGACAGCGGTGGCGCTGATCTTTGCCATTTTCCATCTCAATCCCAGCCCTGTGTGCCTGTTGGATGAGGTGGATGCGCCCCTGGACGATGCAAATGTTGCTCGCTTTGCAAACCTCATCGAAGAAATGTCCCGAGATGTGCAGTTCCTGGTGATTACGCACAACAAAATCACCATGGAAATGGCGGACTTTCTGATGGGGGTCACCATGCAGGAGCCGGGCGTATCCCGCCTGGTATCCGTTGATGTGGACGAGGCCGCGGCAATGGCTGTTATGTAATGGCAGTGCAGTATTGGAAACAGTGCAGGCGCGGGTAGGTATTAGCGGGTGGTTGCCGGTTGGGCAATCGAGGAGCCTAGGTTGGACATAAAAGACTATATCCTCATAGGAGGCGGAATTCTCATCGCCCTGGTTGTCGGGCATGGGTTCTGGATCGCGTGGCGCACCAAGCGCGAGCCGTTGCGCCTGGACATCGTGCCTGATCTGATTCCGGACGATGTGGATGACATGGAGCGGTTACGCGGGGAATTGCCGAACGGCGGCGCCCGGGTAATTCATAAGCGCCGCCGGGAGCCCGCCCAGGAAGCTCTGGAGCTGGACGTACCCACGCTGACCGAGGGTTCCGAGCCCACTGTGCCGCCGCCCCGTGCAAAACCCAATCCGGGCCGGGCTGAAGTGCGCGAGGTACGGCTGAGCGAGGCGTCCAACGAACCTGAACCTAATCCGATTATCGCTGAACCGGTTGACGGCCCGTCCCGCGCGGCAGAACCCCAGGCGGCGGAATCTTCGGGTGTGGAGGAGCTGCTGGTGTTGAGCCTGATTGCTCCCAAGGGCGAGCGCTTTGGCGGCGAGCAGCTGGTTAACGCTCTGCGCAACCAGGGTTTGCGCTACGGCGACATGAACATCTTCCACCGGGTGGATCCGGCTACCAAGGCTAAACTGTACAGTGTTGCCAATGTGCTGGAACCGGGCACCTTTGACCTGTCCGATCTGGATGCCTTGAGTTCACCGGGCATGACTTTTTTCCTGCAGCTGCCGGGGCCGGACGATGCGCTGGCTGCGTTTGAAGACATGCTGACCACCGCGCGCAACGTCTCCGCTGAGCTGGGCGGCGATGTGCGCGACGAGCAGATGAGCTTTCTGACCCGCCAGACGGCTGAACATATGCGTCAGCGCATCGCGGACTATGCGCGACGGAGGCTGTCCAAACGCGCATAATGTCCCGCTGGTGTTGTGCGTGAAAATGTAAGTTGGCCAAATCGTCTGAGCAACCGCCGCGGGACAATGTCCAGCAGCAGCTGGAAAACCTGCGTGAAACGCTGAACTATCACCTGCACCGCTACCATGTATTGGATGCGCCGGAGGTTGCGGATGCGCAATACGACGCCCTGTTTGATGAGCTGCTGGCGCTGGAAGCTGAACACCCCGATCTGGTCACTCTGGACTCACCCAGCCAGCGGGTGGGTGCCCAGCCCTCCGATCAGTTTGAAAAGGTGGTGCACGAGCTGGCCATGCTGTCCCTGGACAAGTGCACTACAGAGGAAGAGCTGGCTGATTGGATAGAGCGGTGCCAGGGCCGCCTCGACGACCCGGACGCATTGTCTTTTACCTGTGAACCAAAAATTGACGGGGTAGCGGTGGCGCTGGTTTACGAACAGGGGGTGCTGGCGCTGGCAGCCACCCGCGGTGACGGCCAGACCGGGGAAAATATAACCGCCAATGTACGCACCATCGGCGCGGTGCCGCTGCGCCTGACCGGGCCCGCAACCAGCAACCTGCCCAGCCGTTTTGAAGTGCGGGGGGAAATATATATCCCCATTGCCGACTTTCACGCATTTAACGAACAATGCGCCCGCTCCGGGGACAAACCGCTGATCAATCCGCGTAACGGCGCCGCCGGCAGCCTGCGTCAGCTGGATCCCAAAATTACCGCCAGCCGGCCGCTGACTCTGTTTTGTTACAGCCTCGGCTGGGCTGAGGGTGAGTGGCAGCCGTCCACCCAGTGGCAGGTGGTAAACCAGTTGCGTGACTGGGGTTTCCGCACCAATCCTCTGGTGCGCCAGGTGCACACCCTTGCTGACTGCATGGCCTATGTGGACGAGGTGCAGCAACAACGCGCAGATCTGGGATACGACATCGACGGCGTGGTCATCAAGGTGGACAGCCTGGCGCAACAGGATGAGCTGGGCGCGGTGACCCGCAAGCCCCGCTGGGCAATGGCGTTCAAGTACCCGGCGGAGGAAGCGGTCACGGTGGTGGAGGGCGTTGAGTTTCAGGTTGGACGCACCGGTTCCATCACTCCGGTGGCACGCCTGCAGCCTGTCTTTGTCGGCGGCGTAACCGTCTCCAACGCCACCCTGCACAACATGGACGAGATCTCCCGGCTGGATCTGCGCATTGGCGATTCAGTGATGATCCGCAGGGCAGGGGATGTAATCCCCCAGGTGGTATCGGTCATCGAAAGTAAACGGCCCAAAAAAGCCGCGGCAATCAAGCTGCCCCGGCAATGCCCCTCCTGCGGCAGCGATATCGTGCGCATTGACGATGAAGCGGTGGCCCGCTGCAGCGCTTCGCACAATGTCTGCCCGGCGCAGCGCAAAGAAGGCCTCAAACATTTTGCCTCGCGCCTGGCCATGGACATCGACGGGCTGGGTGACAAGCTGCTGGAACAAATGGTGGATAACGGCATGATCCGCACCGCCGCTGACCTGTATGCCCTGGAACTGGAGCAGGTGGCGGGCCTGGAACGCATGGCGCAAAAGTCTGCACAGAACCTGCTGGATGCGCTGCAGCGCAGCAAATCCACCACCCTGGCCAGGTTCATTTATGCCCTGGGTATCCGTGAGGTGGGTGAAGCCACGGCGGCGAACCTGGCGGCCCACTTTAAAGATCTGGACGCGCTGATGCAGGCGGACATGCCGCAGCTGGAAGCGGTGGATGATGTGGGGCCGGTGGTCGCCGCGCGGATTGCGGACTTTTTTGCCCAGGCGGATAACACCGCTGTGGTGCAGGCGTTGCGCGGCCACGGCGTACACTGGCCGCTGGCTGAACGCAGCGGGCGCGAGACGCTGCTCAGCGGGCAGACCTGGGTGCTGACCGGCACCCTGGAGATCATGCCGCGTAATCAGGCGAAAGCCGTGTTACAGGAGATGGGGGCCAAAGTTGCGGGCTCGGTATCAAAAAAGACCACCCAGGTGGTGGCGGGACCTGGGGCCGGCAGCAAGCTGAGCAAAGCCACCGAGTTGGGTGTGGCGGTTATGGACGAAGCGGAATTTATCGCATTTCTGGCCGCCAATGGGGTCCAAACAGATGATGGTTAAAATTCACGCAGTAATATGGGTTTGCCTGCTGGCGGGGGCCGCATTTTTACTCAGCGCCTGCTCTTCCAGCCCGCCGCGCAAACCGGACAATGTGTGCGGCATTTTTGATGAAAAACGCGGCTGGCTGAAGCAGGCGCGCAAATCGCAGAAACGCTGGGGCACACCGGTGCCTATTCTCATGGCTTTTGTGCACCGCGAATCCCACTACGTGGCGGATGCCAAGCCGCCGAGACGCAAACTGCTGGGCCTGGTGCCGTGGAAGCGGTTGTCTTCCGCTTATGGGTATGCCCAGGCTACCGACGAAGCCTGGCGCGATTACCGTGAAGACAGCAGGCGCTGGTTTCCGGACCGGGACGACTTCGGCGACGCCATGGATTTTATCGGCTGGTACAACCACCGCTCCCACCGCAAGCTGGGGATTGCTAAAACCGACGCTTACCACCTGTACCTGGCCTACTACACCGGTCCCACCGGATACCGCAAGGGGGTCTGGAAACGCTCGCCCACCATCCAGGGTTATGCCCGTAAGGTGGCGGACCAGGCGAACCGCTACAGCACCCAACTGCGGCGCTGCTGAGCGTCAGGCGCCGAAGCGGTTGTTGTACACCATCTGCTGGGATGATTTTCTGCTGATAGGCCCGTGACCGCCGCGGACCGGGTAACCCAGGGGGACGTGGGCGGCGGTGTACCAGTCCTGGGGGATGTCCAGCAGGGTTTTGACTTTTTCCTCCTCCATGCAAAGCAGAGTGGTCAGCACGCAACCCAGACCTTCGCTGCGCGCCGCCAGCAGCAGGTTCTGCACCGCCGGGTAGATAGAGCCGCCGCCTACCACGCTGGGACGGGACAGTTCAGCGTCGGTGAAGGTGATATGGGAGGGATTAAAGACAAAGACGCAGATGACCGGCACTTCGTGCAGATGGGTGGCCAGGTAAGTGCCGGCTTCCAGCGCGCGCCGGGACTTTTCCGCCGCCGCAGCCGGCATTTCCCGCATATGAGCCTCGTAGCCGGGGATGTAACTTTCCCAGTGCGGGCGGTAGAGGTCTTCCAACTGTTGCTTCAGTTCAGCCTCACGCACCGTGATGATGCGCCAGGACTGATGATTGCCGCCGGTGGGCGCCCAGGTGGCGGCCTCCAGCATCCGCTGCAAAACGTCTTCGGGAATGGCATCAGGCTTCAGGCGCCGCACCGCGCGCAGGGTCGACATGGTTGCATACAGGTCCATATCAGTAGGAAACCCCCATGCCGGCGCGGACGTCATTATTGACGCCGTATTGGGGGATGGGGTAACGCAAACCGTTGCCTGAGAGGGCCTCCAGGCCCTGGATGGTTTTGGGTAGAAACGCCGGCGGGATGGCCATCAACAACTCATCTTCCATCACGCCGCCATAGCGCCGCTCTGCAAAACAGGGGATGGAAAGGCTCGGTTCGCCGCTTGCCAGGGCCCGCCCCCAGGAGTCCGCGCAGGCACTTTCACCCACGCACCCCCACTCAAGTTTTTTGTAACCTGTCCATTGCAACCCATTAATAAATAAGATCATTTGTGCCGGTGTGGCGTAAATCAAACAGATATCCGGCGGGTTCAGACGGCCGCTTGCCAGAGGGCTCACGGCCATCGCTTCGTACTGTCCGCTGGGCACCACATCCATGGCTGCCTGATGGGCGGCGGCGTCTTCCCGGGTGCCGTACCAGACGCCGGTCATGCGGTCACCGGACAGCCATTCGTCGCTGCGCGGGTGTAAACCTATAACCGTGCTGCATTGCGCGCCTACCAGATCTTCCGCGGTGATACCCACGGTCCAGCCGTTGCGGCTGGCCTGGCCGACAATCTGGTCGGTGGTGTGGATGTCTTTGGGCCGGCGGATACGCGGCACTGCTTCCATCTCCTCCCGGCTGGCAAATAACTTCATGCCGATGGGGGTGGTGCGCAGGCGCAGCAGGCGGTTCAGGTCCTGCACAATCTGCGCGCCGTCAAACGACGACAGGTCCGATGCAATAACGTCAGACATAGTTTTCCTCCAGAAATTTCCGCGAAAGTTGAGCCAGGCGCTGGGGTTCGTCGTAGTGAACCATGTGCCCCGACTTGTCGAACCAGTGATGTTCCGCATGGCGGAAATGGGCCAGCCGCTGTTCCATTTCACCCTCGGCAAACTGCCCGCTGAAGCCGCTGCCGCCCAATTCCCGGCCCCAGTATTCGTATGACAGCGCACCGCTGATCAGACAGGTTGGCGCCTGCAGAGCACGCCAGAAACGTGCGTTGTCTGCTTCGCTGGTGCCGAGAAAAACGCTGCTGGCGCGCGGATCGAAAGCCCATTGCAGGCCGCCGTCAGCACTCTTGCGCACCAGGTGCGGGGCAATGTCGTGGGCCAGCTGCGGATGCAGACGGGGGTTATTTTTCAGCAGCCGGGCGCAGACCTCATCAATTCCGGATAATTTGCCGCCCGGGTTGCGCTTGATATGCCGCAACACCCGGTTCTCCAGCATTTCCCGGTAGGCAGCCAGTTCCGCCGCTTCGTCACCCACATGAGGCCGGCGCGGCGGCCCCAGCCCTTCCGCGGCAATCACCGCCGCAACGGCGGCGGGAAACAGAGCCGCGTAACGGGTCACCAGATGCCCGCCCAGACTGTGTCCGAACAGCGCGCAGCGGTTACCGGCAACGGTGTTCACCACACAGTGCAGATCGGCCAGAAAGTTCGCCATGGCGTAGCCGTCGCTGTGGCTGGAGCCGCCATGCCCCCTGAGTTCCAGGATCACGGCGTAGTAACCGCCGTGGGCGGTACCGGGTTGCGCCAACGCCTCTGCCAGCGGTGCCAGGGCCCACGCCGTATCGCGCAGACCGTGGACAAGAATGACACACGGGCGCTGCGGGTCGCCGGCGGCCAGGGCGTTCAGGGTCACCGGCGGATTACTGAATTCAAGTTCCTGCATGGACTAAGTATTTCGGCGCGCCGCGGGGTAGTCAAACTTTGCATACGCAGGAACGCCACCCTATTATCCCTGCGTTCGAATACCCGGTGGGTAGAAGTGGGGAAAAGTTTCAGTGTATTAGTCACCCTGGTCGGCGGCATTGCGGTGCTGGTGGGAGGGGTGTTGTGGTGGATCGGGCCGAATCTGGCCAGTCTGGCGTTTTACGACAGCAACCGCGGCCAACCCTATCTGGTGGCGGAATTTGTCTCCGGGGCGGCGGATCAACTGCAGCCCCGTTATCTGCAGCCGCTGCGGCAGCTGGTACTCAGTGAAGGCGGGGTGCCGCGGCCGGCGCTGCAACTGCGGCACGTCGCCAACGGGCGCAGCGCCGACGAATGGCAGCACGTGTTGTTTTACCGCATCCCCCAGGCCCAGGACGTGGCGCAGGTAATGACTTCCAGCCCCTACGGACTGTTGCAGGACCTCACTGAAGGGCTGCGCGGCATGCGGCTGGGCAGTTATACCCTGAGTGAAATTGATACCTGGCAGCCGGCACTGGTGATCTGTCTGGTAGTGGACCGGGAAAATACCCAGGTGGACCCGCTGGCGCCGCTGCTGGCCGGGGTTGCCGTCCACGGCGGCCGTATACTGCTGAACGCTGAGCTGGACGTACTGAATTCAGCAGCCCGCTGGCAGCGCATGGTGTTGATTGATTTTGCCGGAGTGGATGAAGCCCTGGCCTGGCTCGGCCAACCCCAGGTGGTGACCGAACGTGACGTTGTCAACAGCGCCGCACGGGAGTTCAGCCTGCTGTTGTATGAGCAGCCGGCAACAGGCGGCTGACAGGCATGAACGGCGCGCGGCCGGGGCTGTTTCGGGGTTAGTACTTCCGCGGCGGCGGCGCGGGTGTAGTGTTTCGGTCCGGTGCCCGCCAGTGAAACAGGTGGGCGGTGCCGTATTCGTCAAATTCCCCGAGATTCGGGAATGTCAGGGCGTTGATGGTGAGGATCTCGTCATACCCCGGGTCGGGCAGTTCGGTCACCCGCGAGTCGGCTACAAGCACTTCGTTGGCATGTTGCTGGGCCAGGGTCAGCAGCGGCAGATTCTGTTTGTCGTAGAGCACGTCCGCCATCAGCAGGATGTCGCATCGCGCCGGCAGCGCGCCGGCCGTGTCCACCCGCACCCCGTTCAGCTCCGCATTTACCGCGGTGGCCAGGCGCGCATCCGCGTCCGAGTCGCAGGCCACGACGCGGTCCGCACCGGCCAGGGCGGCGGCGATGGCCACCACGCCGGAACCGGAACCCAGATCAACCACCTGTTTGCCGGCCACCCAGTGCGGATTGCCGAGGATAAATTGCGCCAGCGCCAGACCGCTGCCCCAGCACAAGCTCCAATAAGCCGGTCTGGCCAGCACATCACGCATCACATCCCCGGGCAGCGGTCCGGTGGGGAAGTCCGCATTAATCAGGCCCAGGGTAATCTGTCCGCAGCCGGGCAGGGGCACGGCTTCGATGCTGGCCATCGGCAGGGTTTGACGCAGCGCGCTGGTCAGCGCCTGCAGAGGTTCTGGGGAAACGACACGCACACAACCATGCTGCCGCGCTGTGCCCGGGGCTGCAAGGGGTGCGGGTGGTTAGAGTGACTGGCTCTGGCGGCGCATCCAGACCAGACCGGCTACGCCCAGGCCGAGGACCAGAAAATATGAGTAATCGAAGGTACCTGCAATGGTACTGCTCGGCTCCAAAGCAGGCCCCGCGATGTGTACGCCCCGTTGAATTTCGCCCGGCGGTACTGCTTGCGTCTGCGTGATCTGCAAACCCTCTCCCCTGACATCAAACGTGGCGGTACCCGGAATGGACAGCTCATCCGCTGACACGTCTATGTGTAAGAAGATGCAGAGTAAGAACATGAGTAACGGAGTACGTCTCACAGCCGGGCTATCCATTTTAGTACAGGCCCAATTTTAGGTACGCAGGTCACAAACTGCTGCGCGGATCATGTAACGGATGTAAGTGGAACGTAATTAAGCAGCAGCGCTGCCGGCCGCCTCTGCGGGGCGCCGCTAACCTCGACAATTGCCGCTGAAACTGTTTTCATAACGCGTTTTTTGCGCCGCCACAGACGATTCCGGCAGCAAACGGCGGATAGCGGTGCAACGGGTTTTATGCAAAAGGCGCAAGCCATAGTCATAAAATCGACATAAAAAAGAATAGTTAGTTGACAAATGAGAGGGGAAGCATTCGATGCCCATGATTCTTAACGAAGAGCAAACCATGCTCAAAGACAGTGCAAAGGACTTTTGCACAAATAATGCACCCATCAGCCAACTGCGCGATTTGCGTGATTCTGATAATGCGGACGGTTTTGACCGTGCTACCTGGAACGCCATGGTGGAACTGGGTTGGGCAGCCATCCCGTGGGCGGAAGACCACGGCGGCCTGGCGTTCGGCTATAAGGGTCTGGGGGTGGTGACGGAGGAAACCGGCCGCACCTTGTCCGCCAGCCCGCTGTATGCCTCTGTTTGGGTGGGCGGCACCATCATTAATCTCGGCGGCAGCGATGCCCAGAAGGCTGAGCTGCTCCCCCAGGTGGCGGCGGGCAGCCTGCTGCTGGCACTGGCGCTGGAAGAAGGACACCGCCATGCGCCTTACAACGTGGCCGCCACCGCCCAGTCCGCGGGGGACGGGTATAAGATTTCCGGCAGTAAGACCTTTGTCCTGGACGGGCATGTGGCGGACAAGCTGATTGTGGCGGCGCGCACCTCGGGCAACAGTGGAGACCGCAGCGGTATCACCCTGTTTGTGGTTGACCGCGAAGCGGACGGTGTGACCGTAACCCGTACCCGCATGGCGGATTCCCGCAACGCCGCCAACATAGAGTTTAAGGATGTGACGGTGGGCGCGGACGCTGTGGTCGGCGCGGTGGACGGTGCTGCTGACGTTCTTGATCCGGCGTTGGACATTGCCCGCATCGGCATCTCCGCGGAAATGCTCGGCGCGCTGCAGGAGTGTTTTGAGCGTACCGTTGAATATCTGAAGGAACGGAAACAATTTGGTGTACCCATCGGCTCCTTCCAGGCGCTGAAACACCGTGCCGCAAATATGTTCTGCGAAATCGAACTTTCCAAATCCTGTGTGCTGGAAGCGCTGACCGCTCTGGATGAAGCCCGGGATGCTGAAGAAGTGGCCAAACTGGCCAGCCTGACAAAAGCCAAAGTGGGAGAAACCTTTAACCTGGTCAGCCGCGAAGGCATCCAGATGCATGGCGGTATCGGCATGACCGACGAATTTGATATCGGCTTCTTCATCAAGCGCGCTGCGGTCACCGAACAGACTTTCGGCGACGTTAACTTTCACCGCAACCGCTACGGAGAGTTGGAAGGGTACTAGCGTCACCCCGGGTTTGCCGCTGGAATTTAACGGCACCGGGCGAACCGGTGCCGGA
Organism: Pseudomonadales bacterium; assembly: GCA_028279305.1. Taxonomy (GTDB): domain Bacteria; phylum Pseudomonadota; class Gammaproteobacteria; order Pseudomonadales; family Azotimanducaceae; genus UBA4421. Next base: position 4,613 of record JANQOA010000064.1, on the reverse strand, counting down.
TCCGGCGGTCATATGTTGGCATGAATATTATTGCCAGCCAGTTTTCCCCCGCCGCGTCCAGGTTCAAGGATCCGCATGTCACGGCAGACGGCCAGCCGCGCGCCCGGGTGCAATTGCGCAGCCTGCGCACGGTCTGGTTCAACACCGGCACTTTGTGCAACCTGACCTGCAGCCACTGTTATATCGAATCCAGTCCCAGCAACGACCGTCTGGCGTATCTGTCGCGCGCGGAAGTGGCAGACTATCTGGAAGAAATCCGTCTGCACAGCTTGCCGGTGCGCGAGATTGGCATCACCGGCGGTGAGCCGTTTCTGAATCCCGAGTTAGCGGATATCCTCCAGGACTGTCTGGCTGCCGGTTTTCAGGTGCTGGTGCTGACCAACGCCATGCGGCCGATGCTGCGCGCCGGGGAGCGTCTGCTGGCGCTGCAGCGGGCCTATCCGGAGCAGTTGACGCTGCGGGTTTCCGTGGACCACTACAGCCGTCAGCGCCACCAGCTGGAACGGGGTAAAGGCAGTTGGGCACCCATGCTGCGCGGCCTCTCCTGGTTGAGCCGGCACGGCTTTCGCCTGCAGGTGGCCGGCCGCATGTTCCCCCCGGATTACGCCGGCGGCAACGGCGCGGCCGCGGAGTCGGAAACCGATTTGCGGCAGGGGTTCGCCAACCTGTTCCGGCAGCACGGCATCACCCTGGATGCCTACAACGAGCAAGCTCTGGTGCTGTTTCCGGAGATGCAAAAACAGTCTCAGGTGCCTGAAATAACCACTGCCTGCTGGGATATTCTGGATGTCTCCCCGGACGCCATGATGTGCGCCAGCGCGCGCATGGTGGTCAAACGCCGCGGCGCTGCCGCGCCGCAAGTGGTGGCCTGCACCTTGCTGCCCCATGAAAGCGGGTTTGCGTATGGCCGCTCGCTGCGCTCCAGCTTAACTTCCGTGGCGCTGAATCATCCCTACTGCGCGCAGTTCTGTGTGCTCGGCGGCGGCAGCTGCTCCGCCTGATTGCGGTTGGCTGTTTGTTATTCAGCCGCGTGCGGCTTGAGACCCATCACATGGCCGACCTGGGCGGGGCGGGCCAATTTAACGTGGCGCCGGCGCAGGAACTCGAGTTTCTCACGAACGTGGCCGGGGAAAGGTGCCGAGCGCCGTTCGCGCATGTCCACATGCATGCCCAATTGTTCTGATGTGGCAGCCAGATAACCGGCCTCCACATGATAAAGCTGTTCGAAAAAATGCAGGCGTTTGCTGTCATAGCCGAGCAGTTGAAAGTGCACCTGCACGTTGTCCCCCAGCGCAAGCTCCTGCAGGTAATGCACATGCGCTTCCATGATAAAGCAGGAGCCCTCGCCGCTGCGGGCGTAAGCCTCGCCGATGCCCAACCAGTCGAAAATGTGGTCTACCCCGTGGTCGAAAAGCACGTTGTAGAAGGCCATGTTCAGGTGGCCGTTGTAGTCAATCCAATCCTCCAGCACGGTTTCAGCCGGACAGATGACAGGAGCGGTTTCAAAATCATGCATACACGCATATTAACGGCAACGTTAACCGTTATACACTTCAGGCCATGCAGACGCCGCCCCCGTTAACATTTGCCACCAAGCTCAGCTACGGCGTGGGCCAGGCGTCGGAAGGTATCAAGAACGCGGCGTTCAGTGTTTTTATCTTCTTCTACTACGCTCAGGTGCTGGGCGTATCAAGTTTTTACACGGGTCTGGCGGTTGCCATAGCGCTGGTTGTGGATGCCATTACCGACCCGGTTGTGGGCTCCGTTTCGGATAGCTGGCGCGGCCGCTACGGCCGCCGCCACCCGTTCCTGTACGCCGCCGCGCTGCCGCTGGCGGCGGCGCTGTTCGGCCTGTTCAGCCCGCCGGCGCTGGGTGAATTTGGCTTGTTTGTGTGGCTGACGGTGTTTGCCGTGCTCACCCGGGTCTGCATCACCCTGGTGTACATTCCCCACATATCCCTGGGTGCGGAACTGACGGAAGACTTCCACGAGCGCACCACGGTGGTGGCCTACCGCTACTTCTGCAGTTATGCCGGTCACTTTATTACCTACGGGCTGGGGTTTGGTTTGTTTCTGGCCGACAGCGAAGCCTTCCCTAAAGGCCAGTTTGATGTGGCCAAATATGTGCCTTTCGGCGCGACCCTGGCCCTCATCACGGCCGGGGTGGTGATCATCTCAGCCCTGGGCACCCACAAACGCATTCCTTTCCTGGTGCAGCCTCTGCAACGGCAGCGTTTTGACGGCGCCCTGGCGGTGGTGAAGCGTACCCTCAAAGAATCCCGCGAAGCGCTTACCCACCGTACCTTCCGCTGGCTGTTTGCCGGCATCCTGCTGGTTTTTACCATGGTCGGCGTGGATACCGCGCTCAATCTGTACATGAACACCTACTTCTGGGAGTTGGCCAGCACCGGCAATCTGATGTTTTTCATGGCCACCCCGGTGGGCGCGTTGCTGGGGACCCTGGTGGCGCGGCGGCTCAACGAGCGCTTCGGCAAAAAACCTTCGGTGGTGTACGGCACGTTGTGGTGGGCGTTGTGCCAGACCGTGCCGGTGGTGCTGCGCCTGCTCGGCTGGTTCCCCGAAAACGACACCCAGGCGCTGCTGTGGACCCTGATCGGCATCAAGCTGGTGCAGGGGCTGGGGGTGGTACAGGCACTGGTCAGCTTTAATTCCATGGTGGCGGACATTGTTGATGAGCATGAGCTGTCGACCGGCAAGCGGCAGGAGGGCATCTTCTTTTCCGCAGTGTCCTTTTCTAACAAGGTAACCACCGCGCTGGGCACGTTTATGGCCGGCGTGGCGCTGAAACTCATCAACTGGCCGCAGGGTGCGGACGTGGTCAGCGCCGCGGACATCCCGCCGCATACGCTGCAGTGGCTGGGTTTGATATACGGCCCCATTGTCTGCGGCTTTGCGCTGGTGTGTATTTACTGCTATTCCAAGCACAATCTGGACAAGGCGCGCCACGATGAAATTCTGCAGCAATTGAAAATCATGCGCGCCCGTACAGAGTCATAATTTGCCGGTAAATCGAGTAAGCTCTGGATCTGGAAACTGGCGCAGATGATGCGGGGCAGGGGCTGGCAGTAATGAATGGTGCGGAAACTCTAATTCGCGGGCTGTTGAGTGCCGGTGTGGATACTTGTTTTGCGAATCCCGGCACTTCGGAAATGCACCTGGTGCAGGCGATCGACGGCATCAGCGATATGCGTCCGGTACTGTGTTTGTTTGAAGGTGTATGTACCGGCGCGGCGGACGGTTATGCGCGCATGCGCGGCACGCCGGCCTGTACCCTGCTGCATCTGGGCGCCGGCCTGGGTAACGGCATAGCCAACCTGCACAACGCCCGCCGCGCGTCCACTCCGGTGCTCAATCTGGTGGGTGATCACGCGCGTTATCACGTGCACTTTGACGCCCCGTTGACCAGCAACATCGAAGCCATTGCCTCCGGAGTGTCAGCCTGGGTACGCACCTCGGCCAGCGCGGAAGGGCTGAGTCAGGACGGCCGCGATGCGGTGACCGCAGCGCTGGCTGCCAATCCAGCCGGCTTGGGCAACGTCGCTACCTTGATTGTGCCCACGGATTGCGCCTGGGGCAGCGGCCACTCGGCAAATGGACCGCGCTTGTACCGGCAGCTGGCTGAAGTCACCAACGATGGAGTGATCGATGCGGTGGATGCCCTGGGCAACGACGCTGACGGCACTTTATTGCTGGTTGACGGTAACGGTTTGTCCGCTGAGGGGGTGCAGCAGGCCGGGCGCATTGCCAGAAAAACCGGCTGCCGGGTGTTCTCACCCACCTTTCCCGCCCGGGTCGAGTCCGGCCCCGGCTTATTCGGCGTAGAACGCCTGCCGTATTTTCCCGAACACGTGACGGCGGTATTAAAGGACGTGCGCAAACTTGTGCTGGCCGGGGCGGAAGCGCCGGTGAGCTTTTTTGCTTATCCGGGCACCGCCAGCAACCTGGTTCCGCACGGCTGTGAGGTCGTGCGGCTGGCGCACCGGCATGAGGACGTCTGTGCCGGCTTAAAGCGGGTAGCGGATGCGCTGGATGCGCCTGACGATCCGCTGACGGTGGCACACGGTAATCGCCCGGGCCTGCCGGAAGGTGCCTTGAACACTGCTGTTGTAGCCCAGGCGCTGGCGGCCCTGATGCCGGACCAGGCCATTGTAACGTTGGATTCCGGAGGCGGCGGGGCCGCTTACCCGGTACTGCAGCAATCGGTGCGGCATAGCTGGCTTAACCTGACCGGCGGCAGCATCGGCCAGGGCGGACCGGCCGCGGTGGGGGCCGCGATTGCCTGTCCGGACCGGCCGGTCTTCGCGCTGTTAGGCGATGGCGGCGCCGGTTACACCCTGCAATACCTGTGGACGGCGGCACGGGAACAGCTGAATATAATCAGCATCATCTACTCGAACCGCAGCTACAACATTCTGGACACCGAATACCGCCGTCTGGGGGTGAACACCGTGGGTGAACGGGCCGCCAGTCTGTTTGAGTTGCCCAACATCGATTGGGTGTCACTGGCTGCCGGTTACGGTGTGGCCGGTAAACGCGCGGCCACCGCCGAGGAATTTGTGCTGGCGCTGGATGAAGGGCTGCGTACCGACGGG
>JANQOA010000055.1 GCA_028279305.1 Pseudomonadales bacterium | reverse complement strand
AGCCGGCATGGCGGCCGCCGGCCTGGATGCCCTGGCGGACCCGCTGGCGGAACGGTTTGCGGTGCTGCCCCGGGGTCTGCAGCGGCAGGCGTTTGCAGTAGCCGGCCTGGAAGATATTGCCGGTTATGCGCGCTTGATGGAGTATGTGACCTCGCTGGAATTTGTGGAGCGGGTGGATGTGGCCGGCCTGGACGCGCAGAACCTGACCTTGCAGGTCGACAGCCACGCTGAGTTGCAGCAGCTGATCATGCTGTTGACGGCGGAAGGCCGCCTGCGCCTGGACAAAAAGTATCGCGGTGCGGGTACGGGTTTAGTCTGGCAGGGTTGACGTGCGCCACATACCCAACATCATCACCGCGCTGCGTATCATTTTAGTTTTTCCCACCACCTGGCTGTTGTGGCAGGCCCGCTACCAGGATGCCTTTATTCTCATGGCGGTGGCCGGCGTATCGGATGCGCTGGACGGTTTTCTGGCGCGGCGCTTCAACTGGATGAGCAAACTCGGCGCTGCCATGGACCCGCTCGCGGACAAGATGCTGGTAGCCGCCATGTTTGTCGTGTTTACGCTGCAGGGGCACATCCCGCTGTGGGTGGCCATTATTGTGCTGGGGCGGGATTTCACAATTGTCGCAGGCGCCGGAGTGTACAAACTGTTGTATGAAGAAGTGGAGATTGCGCCCACCTTTGTCAGCAAGGCCAATACCGCCATGCAGATCATTATGCTGTTGCTGCTGATGGTCAGCCTGCTGCCGCTGGAGATTATTGCCCCCATCGCACGTCAGCTGGTGGACCCGTACTGCTTTTATATTCTGGCGGTGCTGGGCGTCAGTTCCGGTCTGGACTATGTTTTCACCTGGGGCTCCAAGGCGTACCGCCAGGGTAAACAGCGTAAGCTGTACAAACACGGCCCCGGCGCCTTCCGTAAGCCCCAGCCCTGAACAGCGGGCGCGCCTTGATGACGGAACCCCGGCAATACACCCTGGCGATAGAGCGGCCGCTGCAGCAACGGCTGGATAATTTTGTTGTCGGTGACAACGCTGAACTGTTCAGTGCCTTAAAAGGGGTGGCGGCGGACTTTTCCGGTTTCTGGATATTCGGCGCCCGCGGCAGCGGCCGCAGCCATCTGTTGCGCGGCAGTTGCAGCCGCGCCGCTGACATGGGGTTGCCGGTGGCCTATGTGGGCTGCGGCGAGTTCATAAGCCCCGGCGGCCAGGTGCAGGAGCAGGAACTTGCAGCCGCGCTGCAACAGGCAGCCCGTTTCGGCGAGCTGGTTGCCATAGATGACATCAGCGCCTGTGCCGGCCTGCGCGTCTGCGAGGAGCTGTTGATGGCCCTCTACCAGCGCTTGCTGGAAAGCCGCGGGCGGCTGTTGATCAGCCATCTGCAGCCGGCCACCGCAACCTCATTTACCACCGCTGATCTTAACTCACGGCTGCGCAGCCTTATGCATTTTCATATCAGCCCGTTGCGCGACGAGCACAAGGCGGAGCTGCTGCGCGCACGGGCGGACAGCCGCGGTTTTGAACTCACCCAGGCGGTGCTGGATTACTGGCTGGCGCGCGGGCCCCGGGACATGGGTGCATTGCTGACGGACCTGGAACTGCTGGACCGGGCCTCGCTGGTGCACAAACAGCGCGTTACCATCCCCCTGCTGAAACAGGTGCTGGGCTATTGAAGCATGTAGTGATGGTAGGCGGCGGCAGTGCCGGGCACGTGGTGCCGGCGATTCCGGTCATCCGGGTACTGCAGTCGCAGGGCCACCGGGTGACCTTTGTCGGCACTCGCAGCGGCCTTGAAGAAGAACTGCTCAGCGGCCTGCAGGTACCCTTTCACGCCATTGCGGCGGGCAAGTTAAGGCGCTACTGGTCGTGGCGGAATGTGGCTGATCTGTTCCGCATCGTCCTCGGCGTGCTGCAAGCGGTGCGGCTGTTGTTCAGGCTGCGGCCGGATGTGGTGTTTTCCAAAGGCGGCTTTGTCTCCTTTCCGCTGGTCTTTGCCGCCTGGCTGTTGCGTATCCCCGCCGTGGCCCACGAATCGGATCTGTCACCGGGGCTGGCCAACCGGCTGGTGCTGCCGTTTATCCGCACCCTGTGTGTGAGTTTTGACGCAACTGAAGTGCCGCGCCGGGGCCTCAAGGTAGTGCACACCGGTACCCCGGTGCGGCAGGACATGCTGCACGGCGACGCCGGCCGCGGGCGGCAGCGGCTGGGCCTGGCGGAGGCTGGCAAACCGCTGCTGGTGGTTACCGGGGGCAGTCTCGGGGCGGAATTTCTCAACCGGATGGTGCATGAGTGCATCGCGGAGTTGAGCGCCAGATTTGTGGTGTTTCACGTTTGCGGCGCGGGCAAGCTGCAGCCGCTGCAGCAGCCGGATTATCACCAGGTGGAATATGTGGGTGAAGGCTGGGGAGATTTGCTGGCGGCGGCGGACCTGGTGGTTTCCCGGGCGGGCGCCAACGCGCTGTTTGAGTTGCTGGCACTGGGCAAGGTCAGCCTGCTGGTGCCGCTGCCGCGGCTGGCGTCCCGCGGCGACCAGATTGAAAATGCCGCTTACGCCCGGGCCCGGGGCTATTGTCAGGTGATCGAGGAGCAGGACATGACGGCTCAGGTGCTGCTGGACACCCTGGCCGGGTTGGCGGAGCAACAGCAGCAGTACCGTCAGCGCCTGCGCGGCTTCCGTGAGCAGACGGATGTGAGCCGCGCCGCGGAATTGATTGCCGCTGAGATTAACGCCGTAAGTTAACCTGTTACGGGCCGTCCGGGCCGCGGCCCTCAGCAAACGGGTTGCCCACCGACAGGGTGCGGTTCGCCGGACTCAACTGCAGGACGTAGCCGACGGGTTGTTCGCGGTTGCCGTTTGACACCGCACAGGCGCCCACCCCGCTGTTTGGATTATGCCTGCAGTGGCGCCCCTCATTCTGGTTGCCGCCGCTGTTGTTGCCGGCGCCGGCGCTGGCGCCGGTCTCACCGCCGGTAATTCTGAAATGACGCCGCACGGCGGCAATTTCCGCGGCCACGTCTATCCGTTCGCCGCGCACCCGGTTGGTGATCTCGTTGATCCACAGGATCATCCCCGGCCGGCGCGTGAAGGTCACCCGGGATTCGTCCGGCGGCGCAACCCCAGGCTTGTAGAATTCGATGCCGGCGCTGCGCCAGTCGGCAAAGCGGCTGATGTTGCCGGCCTGGTAACCCAGGCTCTGCAGGTGTTCAAATGCCTGTTGCGGCGTCATCTGCATGCTGATGCCCTGCACCTGCGCCGCGCGGATCAAGCTCTCGTCTCTTACCACCTCTGCAGCAACCGGGGCTGCCGCGGCCAGCCCGAATATCCACGCGCTGACCAGTAAACTGCAATTTTTCATGGCACATCCCTGAACCTTGCGGTGCAGCTAAACTACCACACGCGGGCTGCCGCTGCTTGACGGAGGCGCCCGCGGCCGGCAGGATCAGTTGTGCAGCAGAAGTTGCAGGTGATGCTCCAGCACCGCCAGACAGTCCTGACGCTGAAGCGTCAGCGCTGCTGAGCCGGGCTGCTCGCGGGCGATGCTGACACCCATGCCGTCCACCAGGTCCACCATCCGTTTGCTTTCGATCTCAAGCGCGGATGCGGGGATCAGCGGGGTCAGCAGCGCGCGCACCAGGCCGGACCATTGTTCGTAACGCCGGGCGTTCTCACGGCTTAAGTCGCTGGCCTGCATGGCCGCGCCCCAGAAGGCCAGCCATACCCGCCACTCGCGGTAGCGGGTGTCATCCAGGGGCAATGATTCTTCCAGCACCGCGCGTAACTGTGCCGCCGGCGGCAGGCTGCCGCCGGTAACCTGCAGCATGCGCGCGCCGGCGTTGTGGTGCACGTAACGCAGGGTTGCCAGCAACAAATCGTTGCGGTTGGCAAAATAGTGGGTCAGCGCGCCGGTGGTGCAGCCGGCGTGCCGGGCGATGCGCCGCAGGGTGGCGGAAGACAGTCCTTCCGCGGCAATCACCGCCACGCTGGCCTGCATGAACTCGCTGTGTTTGACCTGGGGGTCAACGGCTTTAGGCATCAGGTCGGCTCTTCAGGTTTGCTCTTCAGGTTTGCTCTGCGGATAGCAGATAGCGCGCCGGGTCGCCGTTTTCATACAGGCCCACCAGCCCCGCGTTCCAGCGCGAGCCGTCGTGGGCGGCGTATCCCAGCAGCCCCTGCACATGGGGCGGCAGGCTTTGTGCCCGTGCCCGCGGAATGTTCAGAAAGCTGTTTTCCACCGGGCGCAGCCAGCCCGCGCAGTAGGAGATGGACAGCGCCCGGCGCGGCGCCCGGGTGTTATTGGCGCCGCCGCCGTGCAGCAGGTCGCCGCGGAACAGCAGGGCGTCACCGCTGTGCATAACCGCCTGCTGGAAATCCTCCGCGGCCGGTTTCTCCTGCGGCGGCAGGCGCCAGCTGCCCGGCGCTACGTGGGTTGCACCGTTGGCTGCGGTGAAGTCGTCCAGGGCAATGATGGCGTTGACAATAAAAGGCGCTCCGTCCAGAGGTACCGGCCAGGAATCGCTGTCCCGGTGAATGTATTGCGCGGGCTCGCCCGGATTGATCTGAATCAGCTCCCCGGCGTTCAGCAGCACGGAGCCGGCTTTGGCCTGCATGGTGCGCGTTGCCCAGTCCACCAGGTCGCTGTTGCCGATAATGTCGGTGGTTTGCGGCAGCTTGGCCAGCAGGCCATGCAGGCGGATGGTCCTGTTGCCCAGGAACCTGTCGTAACTGTGGGAACCGCTGTCCGGCCTGCCGGTGGCGGCGCCATCCGCCAGGTAGGTATCGATTTGAGCGTTCAGTGCATCTTTCTGAGCCGTGCTGAGAAATGCTTGCAGGATCACGCCGCCGCCGTCCTGCATGGCGTCATCAATGGCAGCCCAGTTGTACGGCGGCTGGAAGTGCGGCAGGACGGTTGTTGCTTGAGGTGCATTCATAATTTTGTCCCTGGTGGTGGCGGTCAGGCTTGATTGCCGGTCAGTTCATAACGCTTGTTATATAACATATGTTATGCAAAGATGAAGTCATGTCAAGTGATATGAAGCAAGAGAGGAAGACTGATGTCCCGTCCGCTGCGTGGCTTGCTGGTGCTCACCGATCTGTTATTTCTGATCTATTGGACGGTTGCCGCGCTGTCGGAGCTGGGTTTCCTGGCGGTGCCGCCGGAGATGATGTATGCGGATTATGAACACCCCCGGGTGGCGGCCTGGAACTGGTCCTTTTTTCCGTTGGACATTGTATTTTCCATTGTTGGTCTGGCGGCGGTAAGGACCCACCGCAGGGGGCTGCCGCAATGGCGGCCGCTGGCGCTGGTGTCCCTGGTACTGACCATGACCGCCGGCGGCATGGCGGTCAGTTACTGGACCATTCTTGGCGAATTTGATCCCGGCTGGTTTCTGCCTAACCTGTTGCTGCTGCTGTGGCCGGTGTTTTTCCTGCCCGGATTGATCAGGCAGCCGTTGCCGCACACCGCCGCCGCGGCAGTAATAAACCGTTAGACGCCGCTGCGCCTGGGCAACTGAAAAATTTTCAAGCCGGCGCTGTGAAACTTTCAGCCCCCGGGGGGCTGCCCGGCCGGCTGTTGTCTTGACATTACAGCGGTGCGGCCCTAACTTGCGCGCCTCTTTTTTTCGCGCGGATGCACCATGTATAAAGTTCGTACATACAACGCCATTGCCAAGATTGGTCTGGACCGCTTTGATGCGGAAAAGTACTCGGTGTCGGCTGAAGAAGAGCAGCCGGACGCCCTGCTGTTGCGCAGCCACAAACTGGCGGTTGAGGAACTGAACAGCGAACTGCGCGCCATCGCCCGCGCCGGTGCCGGGGTCAACAATGTGCCGGTGGACGCCTGCACGGAACGCGGCATTGTGGTGTTCAATACCCCTGGCGCCAACGCCAACTCCGTTAAAGAACTGGTGCTCACCGCTCTGCTGCTGGCCTCCCGGGATGTATACGGCGGCATCAGTTATGTGCGCAGCCTGGCGGAGATCAGTGACGAAGCGGAACTGAACAAACTGGTGGAGGCTGAGAAGAAACGGTTTAAGGGCAGCGAATTGGTTGGTAAAACCCTGGGTGTCGTAGGCCTCGGCGCAATCGGCTCGCTGGTCGCCCGGGCCGGCCTCGACCTGGGTATGCGGGTGGTGGGTTACGACCCGGCGCTGTCCGTCGAAGCAGCCTGGCGGGTACCGGCTGAGGTGGGACGCATGGAAAACCTGCCCAGTCTGTTCAGCCAGGCGGATTTTGTCAGCCTGCACGTACCGCTGCTGCCGGCCACCGAAGGCATGATCAATGCGGAAAGCCTGGCCGCCTTTAAGCCCGGCAGCGTGCTGTTGAACTTCGCGCGCCAGCCCATTGTCGACACCGCGGCCCTTGGGTCGGCGTTGGCCAGCGGTCAGGTAGGTAAATACGTGGCGGATTTCCCGGTTCCCGGATTGATTGATCACGAACGGGTGATGCTGACCCCGCACCTGGGTGCCAGCACCGCTGAAGCGGAAGAAAACTGTGCGGTGATGGCGGCGGACCAGCTCATGGACTTTCTGCAGTCCGGCAGCATCCGCAACTCTGTTAACTTCCCGGTGCTCAGCGCTGACGTCTCCACCGGTTTCCGTCTGGCGGTGGCAAACCGGAACGTGCCGGGCATGCTGGGCCAGATGACTTCGGTGCTGGCGGAGCGGAACATCAACGTCATCGACCTGTTTAACAAGAGCCGCGACGATGTCGCATACAACCTCATCGATCTGGAAGCTGCCCCGGATCAGGGCCTGATTGACGCCATTTGCGGGATCGAAGGGGTGATTAACGTCCGCCAGATCTGAACCCGCGGCGCGCCTGGCGGGTAAGAAAGCGCTGGGGCTGCAGCAGTTGTTCAGCCGCCTCGTCCAGCGGCGGCACCCAGCCGCAGATCCGGCTGGTTATCACCGCCGCGGCCAGGGGCACCATACTCGTGCCCATGGAACCGAAGCCGGTGGCCACCCACTGTACACTGCCCTCACCGGCAGCCCCAGCAGCGCCGTCTGTTCTGCCCACCAGCGGCACCCGGTCGCTGGATACGCAGCGCGGTGCCCGGCTGCGCCCCCGCCATAGCGGCGGCTGCTGAAAATAGTGCCGGTTCAATTGCAGGTTGCGGGCGGACGCGCGCACCGGCGTCCATGGCGCATGCTCGTAGGTTGCGCCCAGTACACAGCCGTTCGGTGCTGCCGCCGGCGGCTCCGTTAACGGCAGGTAGTAGCCGTTGCCCACCACCGGCACGCGCGGGCCGCCGGGGCTGCGGCTGTAGCGGTCCAACTGGCCGTAAACATCATGGATTTCCAGCCATTCCAGCCCGGCTACGGCGCGGGTGGCGGTACCCATGCACAAAACCCGCGGCGCGTCCGGCAGCGGGCCTGGCGGCTGCGGCCGGTATTCGATGCGGGGATGGTCCAGCAGGTCGCGGCACAGTTGCGGAATGTTGACCACGGCGGCGTTGCTGAACCACAGCGCTTGCGAAGGCACGTCACAGCCGGCCTGCCGGGCGGCTTCAGTGCGGCTGAGGGCGGTAATCCAGGGCTGATGTTCACCGCTGTAAGCGTCATGGATCCTCTGCAGTTTGCCTGGGTCCATATTCGGGCCGCACACCTGCAGCGCGCCGCTGGCCCGCACGCCCTTGAACCGTTGATAAAAAGCAACCGCGTGGTGATAAGCCTGCACCCGCAAGCCCGCCTGCGCGGAACCGTCTCCCAGCAAGCGGCCGTGCAGCATGGCGGCTTCAATGCGCGACCCGCCCCGGGCCGGCGGCTGCGGGTCCACCACGGTGACGTCAAGCTGTTGTTCCGCCAGTTGCCGCGCCACCGTGGCGCCGGCCAGACCCGCCCCGTAGACCAGTACCCGGGACGGCACTTCGAGCCGCCGCCGCTGCGGAACGCGGCGCAATTCGCCGCACAGGCTTTCCCGTTTGTACGGTTGTTGGGGGCAACGCTGCACGGCAAAGCCGGCTGCCTGCAGCCCGCGGCGCACGGCCCCGGCCGCGGTAAAGGTCGCCACGGTGGCGCCCTCGGCGGACAGCTCCGCCATGCGGGCGAACAACTCCGGCGCCCACAGGCTGGGATTTTTGTCCGGCGCAAAACCGTCCAGCAGCCAGGCGTCCACCGGCTGCCTGGCGCGCATCTGCAGCTGCCGCAGACCGTCGTCTGCAGCACCGTGAAATACGCTTAACAGC
>JANQOA010000053.1 GCA_028279305.1 Pseudomonadales bacterium | reverse complement strand
CTTTCTGCAGCAATTCTCCCTGTTCAGCGCCGTCATCCGGGAAGATGACAACCCCTGCACTGGCGGACAGAAACAGTTCCCGCTCATCGGTAACAAACGGCGCCGCCACGGCCTGCACCGCCGCCCGCGCCATGCGTTCAGCGTCCGCAATTTCTTCGATCTCGTGTAACACGATGACAAACCGGTCACCGCCCATGCGCGCCACCGTATCCGTTTCCCGGGCACACATGGCAACGCGGTAGGCGGCGTCGGTCAGCACCCGGTCGGCCTGGGCGTGGCCAACCGAGTCGTTGACGTTGGAGAAATTGTCCAGATCAATACTGATGACCGCACCGCGCTTGCTTTCCTGCTGGTTGGCGATCAGCGCCCGCGCCAGGCGTTCATGTAAAAGGTTGGCGTTGGGGAGTTTGGTCAGATTGTCGTGATGCGCCTGCCACAACATCAGGCGCTTTTCGTCATCAGAGATTACCGGATCCATGGACATGGTCAGATAACCCTCGGGCGCATGCGGGTTGTCCCCCACCGCCACCCGCAGCACTTTGTCACCCACCACGCTGCCGTCCTTGCAGCGCATCTGGTACTCACCCAGCCAGCGCCCGGTTGCCGCCAGGGACTCGCGCATGGCCGCGTTGTCGGTCTGCACACTGTCCAGGCTGCGGCCGGGCAAACCCGTCAGTTCTTCCTGCTTGAAGCCGGTGACCTGCTCAAACGCCTGGTTCACCCGCAACAGGCGGTCCTGGGCGTCACTGAGGCTCAGCGCCACCGGCGCGTTGGTAAACAACAGATTATCACCCAGCAACTGTTGCACACCCGAACGGCCGCGGCGCCCACCCATCAGCAGCAGGGCAACGGCGGCCAGCGCCAGTGCTCCCATGGAAATATAGAAGTAGTGGGTGCTGCGCTCCAATTGCCGGCTGATCTGCAGACCGGAGTTCTGCAGACCCTGCTGCAGCGCCGTCAGTTGCCGCCGCAGTTGCTGCCGCTGGGAATCGGGGCTGCCTTCGCCCCGCAACAACGTGTTGGTGATCTGCTGCAGGGGGTCGCCGATACGCCGGCCGGCGTCACCGGCAAAGTGCTCAATCTGCGGCAGCAGCAGATACAGGTCCACCAGCCAGGCCGCCTGCCCGGCGCGCTGCACGGACGCAGCGGCGTCCAGGGTCGACACCGAGCGCAGCAAATCATCAACCCGGCTCTGGTCTTTGGACAGATAATGTACCGACAGCGAGAGATAGCCGCTGAACCCGGCGAATAGCAATACCGTCCACACCTGCCATTGCCTGAATGACAGGGCTGCCGGGGACACCCCGTTGTGGGCAGTTTCGGACAACTTGAAGCGCCTTAGAAAATCCTCTACCTATTTAAATTAGACGCTCCCCGCCGGGATGCAATTGCAAATTCCGGGGCCCGCTCAGGAATGGGAGTGGAATCACGCGGGTGTAGCGGAAGATTGACACCTGGCACCGCCCCGGTGTCAATCTTCCGTCGCTTAGCCCAGGCCGCGCAGCACCATCATCGGCGGAGAATTCACCAGGCTGCGGCTGCCCAGCAGGCCGACGGTAACAATGACCAGGCCACCCACCACCGGGCCGATGGGCCATATCCAGGGATGCAGCCCCATATTCAGCTCAAATACCTGGCTCTGCAGGATAGCCACCGTCAACTCGGCGCCGAATACAGCCACCAGGCCGGCAAAGGTGCCCAGCACCGCAAACTCGGCGGCCAGCGAGCTGCCGATGAGTTTACGCGTGCCGCCCAGCGTTCTCACCAGCGCATGTTCCGCCATACGCGCGTCCCGGCTGGCCTGGATGCTGGCAATCAGCACCAGGCAGCCGCTGGCCAGCACCAGCCCCAGCACCAGTTCCACTGCCTGGGTAACACGGTCGACTATGCTTTTAACCTGCTCGATCAAGGCGTCAATTTCGATCACCGTAATGGTGGGGTGGGCGCTGAGCAGGGTGTTGAGAAACAGCTTGTTCTGCCGCTCCAGATAAAAGCTGGTCATGTAAGTGGCGGGAAACTCCCGTAAAGCCGCGGGAGACAGAATGATAAAGAAGTTGGGACTCATGCTTTCCCATTCCAGCGCGCGGATGCTGGTCACGGTGGCCACCCGTTCCTGGCCGCCGACGTTAAAGGTCAGCTCGTCGCCAACTTTCAGTTTGAAATCTTCAGCGTAATCCTGCTCCAGCGAAACTTCCGCGGTGCTGCTGTCAGGGGCCCACCAGGCACCGTCAACGATGGTGTTGTTCTCCGGCTTTTCCGCGGTCCAGGTCAGGTTGCGCTCGGACATTATACGCTGGCCTTCGCGCGGTCCAACAACTTCCTTCTGGTATACTTTGGAGTCCATGCCGTTTACCGCCACCACCCGGCCGCGGATCATCGGATATAGAAAATCTCCGGCGGTGGCTTCGCTGTCGATAAGCTGCTGCACGCTGTCGACCTCTTCCGCGGAGATATTCATGACAAAGTGATTGGCGGCATTGTCCGGCACCTGGTTGCGCCACTCGGTGACCAGCTCCGTGCGCAGCAGTACCAGCACCAGCAATAACATTATGGCCATGCCGAATATGAGAATCTGCACCGTGCTTTCGCGGCTGCGGCGCTGCAGCGCCGACAACGCCAGGCGCCAGCCGCTGCGCGCCTGCATGCCCACAGCGCGGCCGCTGCGCAGCAGCAGATAACCTATGGTGCCGAACACCAGCACCACGGCGCCGGCGCCAAGCAGGGTGTAGGCGGTAAGCATGAGGTTTTTGGTATACCAGATCAGCAGGAACAGGCTGCCGGCGGCGGCGGCCCCGTAAGACAGCCACTGGCTGACCGGCGCCACGCCCAGGTCACGCCGGATCACCCGCATGGGTGAAATGTCGCGCAGGTGGATAAACGCCGGCATGGCAAACGACAGCGCACAGATCATACCGGTGGCCGCGCCGAGCAGAAACGGACGCGGCCCCGGCGGCGGCAGGTCCACCGGAATCAGCACCGACAGCGCTTCAACAATCAGCAGGTGCAACACCCCGCCCGCCAGCAGCCCGGCGACGATGGCAACCAGGCCCACCAGCAGCAGAATGTTGAGAAAACCGGCAAGGATCTGTTTGGGGGTGGCGCCCAGGGTCTTTAACACGCCAACGTGGTCAAAGTGCCGGGCCGCGTAACGGTGCGCACTCAGGGCCACCGCAATGCCGGCCAGCAGCACGCCCAGCAGCCCGCCGAGCAGGAGAAAACTCTCCGCCCGGTCCAGTGCCGAACCTATGCGCGGGCTGCTTTCACGGATGCTCACCCAACGGAAGTTAGGCTCCAGCTGATCCTGCAGGGAGGATTTCAGATCCTCCAGGGTACTTTCATCACCGCCCAGCAGCAGGCGGTAGGAGATGCGGCTGCCGGGCTGCACCACCTCCGTGGCCGGCACGTCGGCAATATTCATCAGCAGCCGCGGCCCGAGGTCAAAAAACGAGCCGCCGCGGTCCGGCTCCGCCACCAGCACGCGGCTGACCCGCAGTTCCGCCAGGCCCACTTCCAGCACGTCACCCAGTTTCACCCCCAGCGCCGGGAACAGGCGGGAGTCGAGCCAGACTTCACCCGCCCCGGGAATGTCCTGGACCGGATACCCGCGGACAAACGGCGCATCGGCAACTATCAGTTCACCGCGCAGCGGATACCTGCCGCCCACCGCCTTAACGCTGACCAGCTGGTTGTTGTCACCGGCAAACACCATGGAAGGAAATACCATGGTCTCAGCCTGCTCCAAGCCACGTTCGCTTGCTTGTTCGCGAAAGTTTTCCGGGATGGGTTGAGAACTGGATATCTGGCGGTCCGCGGCAAGGAAGTTGGCTGATTCCAGCAACAGCGCCTGATGCAGGCGGTCGACAAACAAGCTGATGGACGTAACGGTACCGACCGCCACCACCAGCGCCACCAGCAGCAAACCCATTTCACCGGAACGCAGGTCGCGCAGCGCCATGCGCCGCACCAGGGTAAATCCGAATCCGCTGACGTTCACGACACCTGCCCCGCGCTTAAGCCGCCGCTGTAGTTTTCCGCATCTGCGCCGATAATGCGGCCGCCGTCGATGCGGATGGTGCGATTGCAGCGCTCCGCCAGGCGGTTGTCGTGGGTGACCATCACCAGCGTAGTGCCGAATTCCTCGTTCAGCTCAAACAGCAGTTCGGTAATCCGCTCGCCGGTATGGGTATCCAGATTGCCGGTGGGCTCGTCGGCAAACAGCACGGTCGGATCCGAAGCAAACGCCCGGGCGATGGCAACACGCTGCTGCTCGCCGCCGGACAACTGCCTGGGATAGTGACCGGTGCGTTCCTGCAAGCCGACTTTTTCCAGAATCTGCCGCGCCTGGTCTTCCGCCACGGATTCACCGCGCAACTCCGCCGGCAGCATGACATTTTCCAATGCCGTCAAGCTGGCCAACAGTTGGAACGACTGAAAGACAAAACCAACATGTTGGCCGCGCACCAGCGCGCGGGCTTCCTCATCCAGTTCATTTAACTGGGCGTCAGCAAGTTGCACCCGGCCCGCGGAGGCTGAGTCCAAACCCGCCAGTATACCCAGCAAGGTAGTTTTTCCCGATCCCGAGGCGCCTACTATGGCCACCGTCTCCCCTTGTTTGATTTCCAGATCAATGCCATCCAAGATAACCAACTCTCCCGCAGCGGTATCAACAACCTTGGCGACATTTTCTGCACGAACAACAGTACTCATTGCGAATCACTACTCACTTATATGGGCCTGCTTCATCAAGCAAAAGGCTATTCAACTTGTGTGCTGGCTGCTTTTGCCGCTGTGCGCGGCTCCAGCCTGGGCTGACCTCGCTGACGCGCCTGCAAGCCGCGCCATTGTGGTGATGGGCGACAGTATCAGCGCGGGATACGGGATTCAACGGGAACAGGGCTGGGTACACTTGCTGCAGCAGACCCTGCAGGAAGGTGAATATGCCTGGCATACCGTCAACGCAAGCATTTCCGGCGAAACCACCGGCGGCGGGCTGGCCCGCCTGCAGGCGGTCATGGACGAGCATCAACCGGAAATTGTGATTCTGGAACTGGGCGGCAACGACGGCTTGCGGGGATACCCGGTGAACACCATGCGCACCAACCTCACCCGCATGGTGGAAATTGTCCAGGACCGCGGCGCGGAACCCATAGTGGTTTCCATGCGCATCCCCCCCAACTACGGCATCCGCTACACCCGCGCGTTTGATGCCGTGTTTGCCGAAGTTGCCGAAAACACCGGTGCACTGCTGGTGCCTTTCCTGCTCGAGAATGTCGCGCTGGAACAACAGATGATGCAGCAGGATGGGATTCATCCGACGGCGGAGGCACAACCGTTGTTGCTGGAAATGATCTGGCCGTTCTTGAAGCCTCTTTTATAGCAAACCTTTTGGGTTTTCAGTTTCCTGCGTCCGGGCTCACAGAACGTAGGGGCTACGGCGCTCACGCCGAATACCACGGAATCAAGCATCTTCTGCTCTGATTAGTTTTGGGGTTGTTCAGGGCTGGCCGGTCTGCGCATTGGGACCAGGTTTCTCGCCGCCCGGGGCCGGCCCTCCTGCCTACCCTCGCTCCGCTTGTGAGCCTCGCTGCGCGAGTCTCCCCACTGCGCTCGGCGGCCCCTCAAAAAGCAGCGAGAAACCTGGCCCCAATGCGCAGCCCTACAGAACTGGATAATCCCAACGCTTTCAGGGCTGACGATGATGCTTCCTACGCTTTTGGAGTGGTGTCACTAGCAAGACCGTACACGGCTGAAGGGCTGTTCGGACATAGGGAGACGCACAGTGTGACGCAAGTGCTTCAGAGCTGGAAGTGCGTCCGGGTTCTGCCTGGGTAACGCCTGCGGCGAAGGAATTGCCAGGTCTGTCATTCGCCTGAGCTGCAGAAGGCACTCGCAGCCCGCACAACTCCCTGCCAGGAAACACGCTCAGTTTCTGACGGTGTTTGAATTGCGAAACCTGCTGTGTCCAGAACCCTACAACGGGATCACAGGGCGTGGGGGTTGCGCCGCGTTTTTTAGCCGCCGCCGCACCGCAGCGGTGAGACTCGCGCAGCGAGGCTCAAGAGCGGAGGAAGGGGAGCCGGGAGGGCCGGCGGCGTGAGCGCCGTAACCC
>JANQOA010000293.1 GCA_028279305.1 Pseudomonadales bacterium | reverse complement strand
CTTAGCGCGTGCACTTTGAACTGGGCGGCAAAAACCCGGTTATTGTATTCGCGGATGCGGATCTGGAGCGCGCCCTGGATGCGGTCGTGTTCATGATCTACAGCTTGAACGGCGAGCGCTGCACTTCGTCCAGCCGCCTGTTAATCCAGGACAGCATCGAAGAAGAATTTCTCGAACGGCTGGAACAGCGGGTACGCAATCTGAACGTCGGCCACCCGCTGGACCCGGCCACCGAAGTGGGCCCGCTGATTCACCAGCGGCACTTCGATAAGGTGTGCAGCTATTTTGAGCTGGCCCGGCAGGAAGGGGCCTGTGTGCGTGCCGGCGGGGAAGCCCAGCCTTTGAACGGCAAAGGCCACTTTGTGCAGCCGACGCTGTTTACCGGCGCGGACAACAGCATGCGGATTGCCCAGGAAGAGATATTCGGCCCGGTGCTGACCGCCATACCTTTTCAGGATGAAGCTGAAGCGGTCAGCCTGGCCAATGCTGTGCCTTACGGTCTGGCCGGCTATGTATGGACCCGGGACACCGGCCGCAGCATGCGCCTGGCCCGCAGCCTGGATGTGGGCATGGTCTGGGTTAATTCGGAAAACAACCGTCATTTGCCGGCGCCTTTTGGCGGCATGAAAGCCAGCGGCATCGGCAGGGACGGCGGCGATTACAGTTTTGAGTTCTACATGGAAACCAAAAACGTGTGTATTGCCGCAGACACCCACAGTGTGCCGGGGCTGGGAAAATCACCATGAGCCTTTATCAGTTGCAGAAGTTTCTCTACACCCTGAACCGCGACCCGCGCACCCAGCAGGAGTATCAGCAGTCACGGGAAACGGTGCTGGACACTTTTGACCTGTCCGCGGAGGAGCGCAATGCCCTGCTGCAGGGAGACATCGGGCTGCTTTACGTATTAGGTGTAAACGGCCAGATATTGATGCACTACGCGGCGTTCCTCGGCATCGAGTGGTTCGACTATCTGGACCTGATGCGCCAGGGGGTGGCGCAACACGGGCCGGTGCGGGACGGCGTTTATGCCATGACCGGCGGCGGCAGGGCTTTTACACCGGAGGGACAACACTCATGACGTTGGTATATGCCGGAGTGGTCAGCCACGCACCCGGTATCACCGGGCGCGCCCACATGGTGGAAAATGTGGCGGAGCGGGAGCGCCTGTATGAGGCGCTGCACCAGCAACGGCGGGATATTGTTGATAGCGGGGCGGAAGCCCTGGTGGTGGTAGCGGCGGAGCACTTTGCGAATTTTTTCATGAACAATATGCCCGCCTACTGCATAGGTCTGGGTGAATACCACGAAGGGCCCATTGAAGATCCGGACTGGCTGAAAATTGAGCGGGTGCGTATTCCCGGCGCGCCGCAGCTTGCGCGTCAACTTGCGGAGCAGGTGATGCAGAGTGTGGACGTGGCTTACGCGGAAGAATGGAAGTGCGACCACGGCATCATGGTGCCGTTGAATTTTCTGACCCCGGACTACGACCTGCCGGTTATCCCGGTGAATATCAACTGTCAGGGGCCGCCGCTGACCCCGCTGCACCGCGCCTGGGCGTTTGGCGAAGCCCTGCGCCGGGCGTGTGACAGCGTGGACGACAAAATTGCCCTGTTGGGGACCGGCGGTATCTCCCATTGGCCCGCCACGCCGGACTCGGGAAAAATTAACGAAGCCTGGGACCGCGCTTTTCTGCAACAGCTGATGCAGCAGGACAAATCCGCGTTGCTGGCATACAGCGACGCGGAAACCTACGCTCAGGCCGGCCAGGGTGGATTTGAAATTCGGACCTATATTGCCGCCGCGGCCGCTGCCCGCGGAGCGGGTGAACTGCAGTTCTACACCGCTGACTTACCCATTTTTGCCGTCGGCTGCACCGTTGCGCGGTTTGCCCTGGCCTGAACCCGGAGGCGGCTATCACGTCCGCGGCAACGCTTATGCGCTGCCGCAGGCGTTAGCCCACCGTCAACCAGCGCTCTGTGTCTTCGGCCGGGAGGCGGGCACAATATCAATTTCCTCGTCGCTTAACGGCGCGCGGGTACGGCGGCGTGCCAGGGCAGCTTCAATGTAGGGTGCCAGCTCCTCGGCCTTGCGCGTCTCCCGGGCTTCGCGGCCTTCAGCAAATTCATCAAAAACTTCCGCGTTGAATTTTTCCAGGCTTTCACAGATATGTTCGTGTTTGTTTTTGCCGCCTTGTTGCAGGAAGATCACCTGATCGACGCCGCTGTCGGCAAAGCCCTGCATGTGCTGGCGGAATTCGGCCGGGGTGCCGATGCCGGGAGAACGGGTCATGCTGCGCTCCGGGTTGACGTCACCGCCGCCGTACGCGGTGTCCTGCACGTGCTGGCCGGCGGCCCGGGCTGCTTTTCTGGCCTGAAATTTGTCCCACAGCTCACTGCGTCCCGGCAGCACATCGTCGGTCACCAGCGCACCCACGGCGTACTCAAAAAAGCGGAAACCATCTTCACCGCGGCGCGCCGCTTCGTCGTGATCGTCATGCAGGGAAAACGCTGAGACCATGGCGATGTTGGCATTAACGCTGTGGCCCAGCGGCACACATTCGTCGGAGCGAATGATGTCGTAGTAGATTTTGCTCCAGGTCTTGGCTTCTTCCGGGTCCAGAAAACTGAACGCCAGCACCCCCAGACCGTTCTGCGCGGCAACTTTGATGGTGTCACGGTTGGTGCAGGCCATCCACATGGGCGGATGGGGTTTCTGAATCGGTTTTGGCAGCACATTGCGGCAGGGCAGGGACCAGTCGTCACAGCTGTAGCCGGGGTAGGGTTCCATCACCATCATGTCGGCAATTTCCCTGGCCGCTTCCAGCGACATGGCGCGTTTGCGTTTTGCCGGAATGCCAAAGCCGCCCAACTCCAGCCGGGTTGCGCCTTCGCCGATGCCGAACTGGCAGCGCCCGTGGGAAATCAGATCCAGCATGCCCACCGCCTCCGCGGTGCGTGCCGGGTGGTTGTAGTTGGAAATAACCTGGCGGATGCCGAAACCGATATTAATACGTTCGGTTTTAGCCGCTATGGCGGACAGGAAAACCTCACTGGCGGAGCAGTGGGAGTATTCCTCGAGAAAATGATGTTCCACGGACCAGGCATAGTCGATACCCAGTTTGTCGCCGAGCACACACTGTTCGATAGCATCGTCCACCAGCTTCTGTTCGCTGCCTTCGTCCCAGGGTTTGGGCAGCTGCAGTTCGTATAACATGCCAAAGCGCATTTCTGTTCCCTCCGCTCACGCAAAATACCCAGCATACTATGGCGGTTGCGGGTCAGGGTTCAAGTTGGGTCAGGGTGCCCAGAAAGGCTACCAGGGCGGATTGTTCCGCGTCTGTTAAAGCCAGCGGCACAATTTCGCTGTGGCTGGGCACAGGGGGTTGACCGGGCCTACTCAGCATACGCGGGCCTGCCGCCTGGACGTAGTGTTCAACAACCTCTTCCAGGCTGTTGAAGCGGCCGTCGTGCATATAGGGAGGGGTCGCCGCAACATTGCGCAGGCCCGGTACCTTAAACGCGCCGGCCAGCTGCGCGCCTTCAGTCCGGGCAAAGTTCAGCGCACACCATGCGGCGGGCGCGTCGCTGTGCCGCTGCAGGCAGTTGAACGGGTCCGCCCGCAGTTGCGGCAGCCCGGCCCGGCGTCCCAGGTCGGCGCTGCGGTTATCGCTGCTGCTGCCGGTGCCGATATTCTGAAAACTCTGGTTGGTGAACAGCGGGCCGTTATGGCATGAGATACACTGCCCTTTGCCGATAAACAACCGCAGCCCGAGAATTTCGTCCGCCGTAAACAGGCTGTGGGTCTCAGCGGCCGGGTTCAGCAGCGCGGCAACGTACTGGTCGAACCTTGACGTGCCCGGTTGCAGCGTATGTTCAAAGGCGGCGATGGCTTTGCCGATGTTGGCAAAAGTGTTGTCCAGATCCTGCATGTCCGGCAGGGTGCCGAAGGTTGCGGCGTAGAGTTTCCGGTAGGCCGGGTCGGCGGCGATCAGGTTAACGGCAAGCACCCGCGAGAAGCCGTGTTCGTCCGGGTGTTCCAGCGGCGTCAGCGCTTGCGCCCACAAGCTGTCGCGCCGGCCGTCCCAGTAGAACCATCTGCCGTGCGCGGCGCCCAGCAGGCTGGGCGTGTGGCGGCCGGTTGTGCCGATGCCCGTGGACAGCGGCTGGTCGTCGGCAAAAAAGTAATCCGGACGGTGGCATGTCGCGCACGAAACACGGCCGTTGGCGCTGAAGCGGGTGTCGTGGAAGATGGCGCGGCCCAGTTCCGCTACTCCCGGCAGGGTCAGCGCGCCGTTGGATAAATCCTCAGCGGCGGGCAGTTTCTGCAGTTGCATGGATGCCATGACCTGCCGCTCGTATCTGCTCCAGGTAGGATCCGGGGCGCAGCCGGTGATCAGCACTGCGCAGCATATGCTTGCAAAAATGCCGCATCTGGAGACGGCGGCAAACATCATGGCGGAACAAAAATGTCGAAGGTCAGCAGGTCAAAGGTGTTCTGCTCGGTGTCGCTGATGCCGACGGCCAGTTGCCACCAGCCCGGCATGGTAAATCGCACCCCGCTGATGGTGTACGAACCGTCAGCCCCGGCGCTGATGCGGGGCTGGGTGGGCAGGCCGTGGCTGTGTAACGGCATGCCGCCCGCCATCTGCAGCCGCGGGCGGTTGAGGGCCCGGCCGTCAGCGCGCTGCAGGCGTAATGTGTAGTCCAGACGTATGCCGCGCCGCGCAGTTTCCGGGCCGGGGGATATTTCACCCTGAAAGATGCCGCCGGCGGAAGTGGCGCTGGCAGCGGGTACAACATCCAGGGGCAGCTCCGCCTGGCTGACGCGCAAACCGGCCGCCAGCTGCCGTTCCGCCTGTTGTGCCCATAAGCGCTGAACACCATCCAGGCTGGCGTCAAATTCGTGGGCGGAACCGAATACCTGCCGCAC
Organism: Pseudomonadales bacterium; assembly: GCA_028279305.1. GTDB lineage: Bacteria > Pseudomonadota > Gammaproteobacteria > Pseudomonadales > Azotimanducaceae > UBA4421. The sequence continues at coordinate 4,574 of JANQOA010000293.1, read as the reverse complement.
CTCGGGCTCGTCCGCGCCCTGCTGTCCGCAGGCCGGCAGCAGGGCAGCCCAGGCAAGCAGCGCCAGGACCCGGCGGTTGAGGTTAACGTGCATACTCGGCCACCCCGCCGAAAAAAGGTTGCGGTAACAGCGTGCTGACGCCGTCTGCTGACAGCAGACGGACCCCCAGCGACGAGGTGTAAGTTAAGATGCCGGCGTCCGAGCGGGCGGCATTGGAAATGATCTCACTGTCTCCGGTTACCGGTTGCAGCTGCTCCCCATCCACGCTGATTTTCCACCATACACCAGGCCTGTTTATGTGCGCGTGGGCTGATTTGATACCCAGCCATTGCAGCCATGAGCTGCCGGCGGCAGCCGCTGCGGCCGCCGGGCCAAAAAAGTATATCCAATCACCGTCGCGGGAAAACAGCGGCGCATCGATGTCGTCGTAAGCGCCAACCGCCAGCAGTTCGGTTATCTCCCCGCTCTGCAGATGCAGAATACTCAATCCCCGTGCCAGGGTGTGGGGATCAACGGGCACAAATGCCAGCCGCGCGCCGTCCGGCGCCGGCGCCGGCCAGATGGCATTGTCCAGTACTTTCCGCGTCTGCATGTCTTGCAGCCGGGTGACCTGCAGGGCAACGTTGCCGCCGGGGCTGGTGCTGGTCATGCCTGAGGCGCGCACCCAATACAGTTCGCGGCTGTCCGGCGAGAACACCGGGTCCAGCAGCACCTCGTTGGCTGCCGCCTCAATCAGGATCTGCGGTTGCGCACCCGGGGTTTCCACCGGCACGCTGTACAAGCTGGTGCGCAGGACCGGCGGCCGGCCTTCAGCCGGCGGGGGGTTGTAGGCAAATACGCACTCGCCGCGCCGGCTGGAATAAGTGATCTGCAGCAGGTGGCCCAGGGGCGCGGCGGTAAACACCGGATTGCGCACTTCGCCCTGCACCAGGTAGATGCCGTGGTCCGGGTGCGGCCTGCGGTCGACAACCAGCAGGTCGGGAACAGTGGGTTCTGAACAGGCGACTGACAAGCCGATCAGCCCGCTGAGCAGGCAGCGGGTGATTACTTTCGCTGGATTCATCAGCCTTTTATACCCAACCCGGCCCGCCTTGTCGCCTTGCAAGGCGGTTCACAATATAGCAGCCGTGCGCTGTAATGGTACTTTGACAGGAGGTAGTGCATGGCAGCAACCAGCGGCGGCGGTTCGCCGCCAGACCGGACAGCAGGCCGGACAATAGACCGGACAATAGCCCGGCGGATGGATCGGGACTTCGAGCGGGACGTTGTGCCGTATCCGGACCCGGCGGTGGAAGTCATCCACCCTTCGTTTCAACGTTACGTGCTGGGCAGCGCCGCTCTGGAGCGCCTGTATACCGGTGCGCGCTGGACGGAAGGGCCTGTGTATATGGGAGATGGCCGCTATCTGTTGTTCAGCGATATTCCCAACAACCGGATTCTGAGGTGGTGTGAGCTGAGTGGTGCCACGTCGGTGTACCGGCAGCCGTCTCATTTCAGCAACGGCCACAGCCGCGACCGCAGCGGCCGCCTTGTCAGCTGCGAGCACGGCAGCCGCAGAGTTACCCGTACCGAGATTGACGGCACCACTACGGTGCTGGCCGATGAGTTTGAAGGCAGGCGTCTGAATGCGCCTAACGATGTAGTGGTGCACCGGGATGGTTCGATCTGGTTTACCGATCCCGGGTACGGCATCCTCTGGCACTATGAGGGCCACAAGGCACCTTTCGAATTACCCACCCGGGTTTACCGTATCGATCCGGATAACCTTGAACTGCAGGTTGCGGCGGAGGGATTGGAAAAACCCAACGGCCTGTGTTTTTCGCCGGACTTCACGCAACTCTATGTCAGTGACACCGGCGCTTCACACAAACCCGGGCACCCGCGGGTCATAGAAGTATTTGACGTACAGGGCGGGCAGTTGGACAACCGCAGGCAGTTCTGTGACCTGGGAGAGAGCCTGGCTGACGGCTTCCGTTGTGACGTGGACGGCAATATCTGGACGTCCTGCGGCTGGGGCGGGGCAGGGCACAACGGGGTTGCAGTCTACAATCCGGCGGGACAACGCATCGGCTTCATCCATATTCCGGAGCCTGTATCAAACGTGTGTTTCGGCGGCGTCAAACGCAACCGTCTGTTTATCACCGCCGGCCAGTCCTTGTATGCAATATACACTGACGCCCAGGGTGTACCCTATGTCTGAGCCGGGACGCTAAGCCTGGCTGGAGCCGCTGTCGTCAGCCAGGGGTACAAACAGGCAGGTGCGGGGTTCACCCTCCACCGCCCGGGATATGTGCCCCTGCCCGGTGGTGTCTTCCGCCAGCAGAATGCTGCCCGGGCCGAGCCGGCGCACGGTGCCGTCACCCACTTCAATGTCGACCTGACCGGTCAGATTCACCACCAGTTGCCGCCGCGGCGCGTTATGGAAGTCCAGTGCGTAGTCGCCGTCCACCTCCCGGAACATGACCGAACTGGCCGGCCATGGCTGTGAGATCCTGCCGCGCACGCCGAGGTCTTCCAGGTCGATGTTGATATCTTCAAAATGCGAGCGTTGATCGTCTCCTGTGTAGACACGTACGATCTGCATGGTGCTGCCCCCTGCTGAAAACCCGCAGCATGCCTGATGCCCCGGGTTTTAGCCACGCTCACCTGGTGCAATGGCAGTGTCCGCCGGTTCCCGCAGGGGCATGAGGAACTTCTCCCACAGGCTGGGCTCGGTAGGGCCGGTACCAGCCTCCGCCGTGCGGCTGTCGGCAAACGTGCCGAATACCCGGTCCCAGATGATCGCTGAACAGCCGTAGTTGGTGTTGCTTTCCTCCAGCACGGCGGAGTGGTGGTGGATGTGGTACGTGTTGGTGGTAAACAGCCAGCCGATACCGCGGGGGTTCAGGTCCAGATTGGCGTGCGCAATGGAAGCCTGGGTGGTACCGAGAATCGCTGCGCCTGCCACCGCGATGCCAACGCCGAAAGTGAGTTCCACCAGTGCCGCAGGCAACACCAGCACAAACATCTCAAGCGGGTGGTTGAGGCCGAAGTTGAGGGCGCCCAACCGTTTGAATGAGTGGTGGGCGCCGTGCCCGGACAGGCGCCAGACGATGGCCCAGCGGTGTTCCGCGCGGTGAAACCAGTACCAGATGAATTCACTGAGAAAAAACACCATGAACATCTGTGCCAGCAGCGGCCAGTGATGCGGCCATACATCCAGGCCGAGGTTCGCGCGCAGGCGGGACAGGGGATCAGCCAGCAGTTCATCGTACAGGCCCGCCACCATCACAGTGGCGACGGATAACAGCAGCACCAGCAGCACATGCAGCAGCATCTGCCGGCCGCGGATCAGCCAGCCCGGGCGCGCCGGCACGGCGCGCTCCAACAGGCCAAGCACAATTTGCACGCTGACAATGGCAAGCGGGAATGCGGCCGGGTTGCCGGGATCTGCCAGCCAGAACGCCAGCACCGCGATCATCAGCAGCGGCTGCAGCAGATATTTAACGGCGCGTGCCAAAGGCGTACTGGCCTGCAGGTATTGATTATCGACGTTCAAATTCCGTGACTGCATGGGGCCCCCGATTTAGTGGTGCGTTTTTGCCGCCAGCCCGAATACAATGACCGTTTGCGGCCCAAACTGGAAGCTGATTTGAATACTGAAAAAAGTCCCGGCGCGCAGCCTGATTTACTGGCGCTGCGGCGCGCTACCCCGGCCGGCGCGCTGCATGGCAGTTATCATGCGGACTTCACCGCCGTAGTGGATGAATTTGAGCGCAATTTTGCGGCCCGAGAAGAAGTGGGCGCGTCTTTGTGCATTACCCTTGAAGGCCGGGTGGTGGTGGATGTCTGGGGCGGACGCAAGAGCCTGCAAAGCGGTGACCCGTGGCAGGAAGATACCATCAGCGTTATTTTTTCTTCCACCAAGGGTGCCGTGGCGCTGGCGGCGCATACCTTGATCAGCGCCGGTGAACTGGACTTAAACGCGCCGGTTAAAAAATACTGGCCGGAGTTTGCGGTCAACGGCAAGGAACAGGTTACGGTCAGGATGATGCTGGACCACTCTGCCGGGGTCCCGGCGGTGCGGGAGAAGTTGCGGGATGACGGCTGCCGCGACTGGGCGTATATGACGGACAAGGTGGCGGCGGAAGCGCCGTTCTGGAAGCCCGGCAGCCGCCACGGTTACCACATGATGACCTTCGGCTGGACCGTCGGGGAACTCATCCGCCGCGTCTCGGGCCAGTCGTTGGGCAGCTATTTTGCCGAGGCTGTGGCTGACCCTACCGGGGCGGAATGCTGGATAGGCTTGCCCGACACCCTGCAGGACCGGGTGGCGCCGGTGATTCCGTTCCGGCCGCAGAAGGGTGCTCCGTTGGGTGAATTTACCCGGGCGCTGGTTGCAGAGCCGAAATCCCTGCAGGCGTTGGCGTTTTACAATAACGGCGGTTTCAGCCCCAACAACCCGCGCTGCCATGCCGCGGAAATTGGCGGCGGCGGCGGTATTGCCAACGGCCGCGGCCTGGCAAAAATTTACGCACCGTTTGCCTGCGGCGGCGAACTGCACGGGCGGCGTTTTGTCGATACCGATACGTTGG
>JANQOA010000045.1 GCA_028279305.1 Pseudomonadales bacterium | reverse complement strand
AAAGCGGACGCCGCGCGCATGGGGTCAAAAAACCGCGGCGGCAACCGGATCACTTTTTTTGAAGAGCAGATGAACGCCATGGCGGCACGGCGTCTGGAGTTGGAGACCCATCTGCGGCGCGCCATCGCCAACAATGAATTTGAGCTGTACTACCAGCCTGTCATGGACATCTCCGATGATACGGTTTATGCCGCGGAAGCGCTGCTGCGCTGGCACAGTGCTGAACTGGGGTTTGTGCCGCCGGTGGAATTTATACCGGTGGCGGAAGAAACCGGGTTGATTGTGGACATTGGGGAGTGGGTAGTCGGCGCGGTGCAGGAACAGCTGCAACGCTGGCAGCAGGCCAGGGTGACCGATATCAGGGTATCGCTGAATGTCAGCGCCAGACAGTTCCATAGCGAAGACAGCGCCCGGGGTCTGCTCAAAGTACTTGCCGCCGGCGGTACGGACCGGATCACCGTTGAACTGACGGAGTCCGCATTGGTTAACGACGCGCCGGGTTCCGATATTTTCTTTAACGGCATCCGCGAATTGGGTGTGCATGTGGCTTTGGACGACTTCGGCACCGGTTTTTCCTCGGTCGGCTATCTGCGTGACTTCGAATTTGACGTGCTGAAGATCGACAAGAGCTTCATCGACAGCATCTGTGAGGTGCGCGACCACGGGCTGGTGGCGTCCATTGTGGCCATGGGCCGTATCCTCGGCATGCGGGTTATTGCTGAAGGTGTTGAAGACGAAGCCCAGTTGCTGCAGTTGCGCCAGATCGGCTGCGATTTTGTACAGGGCTACTTTTATGCCCGGCCCCTGCCGCTGGCTGAATTTGAGGAGTTTCTGCAGAACCGCTCTCAGCAGCAGGTAGCAGGCTGACGCTGCCTGACATACAATCTGCGGCCCTTAAACTGCGGGTGATTCGAAAATCGACGCGGGCTACGAAAAAAACAAGTGCCATAAAAAGCTGCGCCGCCTGGTGGGCCAGGCGCTGACTGATTTCAACATGCTGGCGGCCGGTGACAAGGTCATGGTGTGCCTGTCCGGCGGCAAAGACTCATATACCCTGTTGGACATGTTGTTGAGCTTCCAGCGCCATGCGCCGCTGGATTTCGAGGTGATCGCGGTAAATCTGGATCAGAAGCAGCCCGGGTTTCCCGAGCATGTCCTGCCCGAGTATCTCAGCGCCGTGGACGTGCCGTTTAAGATTCTCGAGGAAGATACCTACAGCGTGGTGCAGCGCCTGACTCCGCCGGGGAAAACCACCTGCCCGATTTGTTCCCGGCTGCGCCGCGGCATTCTCTACGCCTACGCGCGTGAAATCGGCGCCACTAAAATTGCCCTCGGCCATCACCTGGATGATGTGGTGGAAACCCTGTTCCTGAACATGTTTTACGGCGGCCGCATGAAAGCCATGCCGGCCAAGCTGCAGAGCGACGACGGTGACAATGTTGTCATCCGTCCCCTTTACTACTGCCGGGAAAAACTGATTGCCCAGTGGTCAGCTTACGCTGCACATCCCATCATCCCGTGCAACCTCTGCGGCTCCCAGGAGAACCTGCAACGCCAGGTGATCAAAGACATGCTGCGGGAGTGGGACCGCAGCCAACCGGGGCGGGTGGAGAATATCGCCCGCAGCCTGGCCCACGTGGTGCCTTCACATCTGGCGGATACAAACCTGTTTGACTTTGCCGGGCTGGGGCTTGCCCCGCAGTCTGCCGTCCGGCGGATCGACGTTGTCGACCTATCCGCTCAGAAGCTGAAAGATCAGTCGGCTTCCGCCTGACCGAAGTCCGAGGCGCGCAGCGGGATTTCGTTGCTGGCCAGGGCTTCAGCGGATTCCAGCACCTCTGCCAGCGCAATTTCAAAACTCTGGGCCAGGCCGAACAGGTTTTTGGTATCACCCTTGGCCAGGGCCAGTTCCAGGGTTTTGGAGGCTTCCTTCAGGCGGTTGGCGCCAAAACTGCCGGCTACGCCGTGCAGATTGTGGGCTAGGCGTTCCGCCTCTTCATAGTCCTTGCGGGTGATCTGGTCACGGATCTTACTGCCGGCATCACCGTAGTAGGTACCAAAGTCGCCCATCAGCTTGGTCATCAGCTTAACGTTGCCGTTGTGGTTGCGGATGGCTTCACCCAGTTGAATGCCCGGTACCCGCTGCAGCGCAAAAGTGTCTCCATCCTGGCTGGCGGTCTGCTCTTCTTCCGTCTGGTCGCTGGCGCGGCGGCGCGGCTGTTCGCTGTCCGCCTCGGTGGGCAGGTATTCTTCCAGGGTGGTGATCAGCAGATCAAAGTCTATCGGTTTGGTGATATAGGCATCACAGCCGGCCTGCAGCGCCGCCTCTTTGCGTTCCGCCAGAGCATCCGCGGACACGGCAATGATCGGCATGCGCAAACCCTGCTGACGGATTGTGTTGGTGGCTTCCAGGCCGTCGGTTTGCGGCATGTGGATATCCATCAGAATAACGTCATAGTCGCCTTCGGTGGCAGCGGCTACCGCCTGCCGGCCGGTTTCCGCGATATCTACGCTGGCGCCGGCACGTTGCAGGAATTCCAGTGCCAGTTGCTGGTTGATGGGGTTGTCTTCCGCCACCAGCACGCGGCGGCTGCGCAACACGTTGGAAGCGGCACTGCGCGCCACCGGCAGCGGCTCCACCGGCAGCTGGGTGGCGTCCGGGATGCCGCAGACAATGGTAAAACTGAATTCGCTGCCTTCACCGGGGGCTGAAGAGACGGCAATTTCGCCCCCCATCACTTCCACCAGGCGCTTGCAGATGGCCAAGCCCAGACCGGTGCCGCCGAAGCGGCGGGTGGTGGAGGACTCCGCCTGTTCGAACGAATCGAACAGGCGTTCCGCCTGACTGCGGTCAATGCCGATGCCGGTATCCCGTACGTGGAAGGACAGCACCAACGGGCGCACTTTGGGGTCGCTGATGATTTCCGCGCCGAATTCGATCTCGCCGGTTTCGGTAAATTTCAGCGCATTGCCCAGCAGGTTCACCAGCACCTGGTGCAGACGCAGGGAATCGCCGATAAAGGTGCCGGAAGCCGGGTAATCCGGATGTTCGCTGGTGCGGTTGCTGACATTCAGGCGCAGCCCTTTGCGGCGCACATCGGTGCGGAACAGCCGTTCCACTTCGCGCAAAGTCTCTTCCAGGCGGAACGGCCGCTCTTCCAGGGTGAGCTTGCCGGCTTCGATTTTGGAAAAGTCCAGCACGTCGCTCACCAGCGACAGCAGGTTTTCCCCGGCATTACGGATGGAAGTCAGGTATTCGTGCTGTTTGCGGTCCAGATGGGTGTCCAGGGTCAGCTTGGAGAAACCTACAATGGCGTTCATCGGCGTGCGGATTTCATGGCTCATATTGGCCAGAAACTCGCTTTTCGCCACCGTTGCCGCTTCGGCAATCTGCCGCTGTTTATCTGCCTGTTCGCGCTCGATACGTTCGGATATATCGATCAGCGAGCCGTCGATATAGTCGCCGGACTCCGGGTCTTTGGTGATGCGCGCGGTCAGCGCCATCCAGAATACCCGGCCGCTGCTGGTCATGCCCTGGGCTTCAAAGCCGGTAACCTGGTTGCGCTCTTCCAGCGCGGATAGAAACTGTTGCGCCTGTTCGGTTTTCAGAAATACCCGGTGAATCAGATCGCGGTACTCATTCAGCAGATCTTCGGTGCGCTCGAAACCCAGCAGCTTGGCCAGGGTCGGATTGGCGCTGAGCAACTGGCCCTCACCGTTGATGCGGAATAAACCTTCTATAGCACTGTCGTATAAAGTGCGGTATTCATCCCGGGCGTTCTGCAAATCCGCATACAGGCGCGCGTTTTCAATACTGATGGCGGCCTGGGAAGCCAGCAGCGCCAGCACTTCCACCCGCTGGGCGGTAAACACGCCGGTCAGCCAGCGGTGCTCCACGTACAGAATACCGGTCACCTCGTTGCGGTGAATAATCGGCAGACACAGCACCGACAGGGGCTGGGTGCGTTTAATGTAATCGTCCTGGGTAAAGACGTCTTCCTGGGTGGCGTCCCCCAGCACCAGGGTTTTATTGGTGCGGGTCACAAACTGCACCACCGAGACAGGCACATCCTGGCTGATTTCCAGCGGTTCCGGCGGACTGACCCGGCGGGTGGCGCCGCCGTCGACGCCGGCAATAGCTTCCACCTGCAGCCGACCTTCAGTGCGCAGCAGCATACAGGCTTTCTGGGCGCCGGCATGCTCCAGGGCCAGGCGCAGCAGCTTGGTCAACACCCGGTCCAGGACAATTTCGCCGGACAGGGTCTGGGCGGCGCGTAACACCGTGGTGGTGTCCAGTACCCGGTCGCTGTATTCAGCGCTGTCAATACTGTTGTGGTGCGTCTGGAAGTCCCGCACCGTCAGATCCGCCAGATCGGTAACCGACAACGACGCGGCGCCGCTGGCCTTGCTGAAGTCCTCGTTGACCAGCCCGGGCAGCTCGCGTTCCAACTGGTTGGCTTTGGCAACCGCCCCCCAGCGTAAATAGGCTTGATAGGCGTTGCGCGAAAACAGCTTGGCGAAGTCGGCGCGGCCTTTCGCTTCGCAGGCCCTGGCCGCCAGTTCGTACGCCAGCGCTTCGTCGTTGGCAAAACCGTAACGGCGGGCGGCTTCCGCAGCCCGTTCCCACCATTCCAGAGCCACGCTTAAACGCCCCTGGGCGTGGGCCTGCTCCGCTTCCAGGATGGCCAGCTTGGGTTCCGCAAAACTGGCGCCGGCGTCGCCGGCGCGGCGCAGCGCGACAATGGCCTGATGCAGCGCGCCGCTGGGTTTGCTGTCGTTGCGGTTGCGCACCAGGCCGCGGCACATGATGTACAGTGCCTGCAGCGGCGAGGTACTGATGACCTCAGCGTAGTCGTCAGCCAGTTTGCTGACGTTCTGCGCACCGGAAAAGTCGTTAAACAGAACCGCGTAGTACAGGCGCAGGGTATAGACACAAGCCTGGGCCAGCCGGTCGTCACCCATGTTGATGGTCTTCGCGTGTTCGTGCACCTGGTTATCTTCAATGGGCTGCGCCAGCAGGCTGGCGATGATCTGCAGCACAAAGTATTGAATGTTAACGCCGGTGATGTGGCTGTGGCGGCTGACGTGTTCAATCTGTTCGGAGATGGAGCGTTTCAGCGAGCCCAGTTCAAATCCCCGCAACAAGCCGTTGGTGGCGTACAGGGCGCCGGCGGTGGCGGCAAACTCATAGTCGTGGGCGGCCATGCTGCGTGGCGCGGTTTGCAGCAGGCTGCGCAGAGTCTGTTCGAAGTTCCCGTACCAGGGGTCCACCAGGCCGTTGGCCATGATCAGGGCGCGCACCGCAAATGCATCGGTGGGGAACTGCTCGGCGACGATGCGCGCATGTTTGGACAGTTCCTGGGCGCGCAGCGGCAGCCCGCGCAGGTGGGCGCTGAGGCTGGCGGAAGCATAGGCAAAGGCAACCTCGCCGCAATAACCACTGCCGGCGGCGGTTTGCACCACGGCCAGACTGTGGCCGGGCAGGTGACTCAAGCCCATATGCAATCTGGCGTGGTCGAGGTAGGCGGATATGCGCGCGGCCTGACGGAAGCGTGCATTATGGGTGAGTTCCATGGGTGTATGCGGGGCCGGGATCTGCGACAGTTTATGCAGGCCGAGGCTGTCGGCTAGACGCAGCAGCCAGGTTTTCGGCGCCTGTAAAGGTGAGGGTTCAAGCAATACGTCGTTAAATTCCAGCAGCGCCTTTTCCGCGAGGTCGACGCTGTCCTGCAGGCGGTTACGCACCAGGGCGGCGCGTAACTTCACTTCGGTCAGCGCGCTGCTGTCCGGCGCAATGGACTCGATATAGCGCAGCTGATCAAAATCGCCGCACAGGAAAGCTGCCAGCGCGGCGCTCTCCGCCAACTCCAGATGCAGCACATCTGACTCGGCCGGGCACAGGGTCAGGCCGTTGCGGCAGAATTTGTAGGCCTGCTGGAAGTGGCCGGCGGCAAGAGATTCATTGCCGGCCAGCAGATTCTGGTGCGCCACATCGTGACGCAGCGCCTCGGGCGTGTCGATGGGGTTGGTGGCGGCGTTCAGATGCTGAGCAATCTCAATGATGTTGGCGCTTTCATTGGCGGGTGCCGTGGTGCGCGCGCGGTAGGCAGCCGCCACTGCCAGGTGTAAACGCTGCTTAACGTTGTCCGGGATTCGTTCATACAGGGTGGCGCGTACCCTGGGATGGGAGAACTGGTAGTGGCCGTCGTTGTTCAACGCAATGATGCCGGTGGTGATTGCCGGGCGCAGCAGTTTGGCGACTTCAGTGGTATCCATGCCGGTCACCCGGGCCACCACTTTCAGGTCAAAGGACTCGCTGATGCAGGCGCCTGCGCACAGGGGTTCCCGGGCTTCAGGCGGCAGGGCGTCAATCAACGCTGAAATGCGTTCGCTGGAATTGCTGTTGAAGAAGTAACGCCGCACCTCATCTATGTCCCAGCCCCACTGTCCGGCCTGGCGGTCGTAAGCGATGGAACCGGCGGCGTGCAGTTCAAAGATCAACTCCTGCACCAGCGCCGGCACGCCGTCGGTTTTGTTCTGAATTTCAGCAGCAAGTTCCCGCACTCTGGGTTCATTGTGCCCCAGCATGTCAGCCAGCATGCCGCGGATGTCCGCTTTGTCCAGCAGGTGTAAATCAATGACCGTATTTTTGGTCGCGAAGCGCGGTTCGCTGAACGGCCGGGGATCGTATTCTTCCCAGGTCATCAGCGCCAGCACGCTGCGGCTTTCAACACAGCCCAGCAGCAGCGACTGCAGGCATTCTGCCGGCAGCATGTCCGCGTTTTCCACCACCAGCAGCAGGGTCAGCGGAGCCACCGCATCGATGATCTCGCGAATGCCCTTGCCCGGTAGTCCGGGCAAGGTGCTGGTGGTGCTGACTATGCTGGCCAGCTCCGGGATGTCGTTGATCAGACAGGTTAAGTGCGGGGAGTTGCGGCGGCTGAGTTTGTTGAGGATGGGGTCGCTCTGCTCCGCCGGCAGCGACAGCAGCTGGCGCACCACCGGTTTCATCAGTTCAATCCACAGCGCGTCGAGGTCCGCCAGCTCCAGGCTGATGGCGTCCACATTGGTGCACAATACCTTCAGCGAGCGGGCCTGGCGCATGGCCGCCTGGCACAGGCTGGACTTACCCATACCCGGGCCGCCGTTGACGCAGGCAAACAGGGTTTCACCCTGCTTGCAGCGTTCCAGTAATTCGGTAACGGTCTGCTGGCTGCCGTCGCGCCCGTAAAGTTTTTTCGGAATGGCCAACTGTTCCACACTGTCCGTGCGGCCGAGCCGGAAAGGCACCACATTGGCCAGCTGGGTGGCGTTGGTCAGATCGTCGTAAAGGCCGGATGCGCTCTGGTAGCGGTTCTCGGGCTGCTTGTCCAGGAGTTTGGAGATCATCTGCGCCAGCCATTCCGGCACGTCCCGGGTCACTTCGTTGAGGGGCGGCGGCGTGCTCGCAATATGCGCGTGGATCAGTTCCAGCGGATCCTGATGGTTAAAGGGCGGCCGGCCGGCAAACAATTCATAGAGGGTGGCGCCCAGAGAATATAAATCCGTGCGGTAATCTACCACCCGGTTGACCCGCCCGGTTTGTTCAGGCGACACGTAGGGTAAGGTGCCGGTCAGGGCTATGGTCTGTTCGGTGACGGGATAAGCGCGGGGCGCCAGGGTCGCCAGACCAAAGTCGATGATTCGCACCTGTACTTCTTCGTCACCGTCGGGAATCGGGCTGCTGGGCTCGGTGGGCTCTCCGTCCGGGTCGGCTTCGCCGCTGCCGCCGGCGGGCCGCGCGTTGACAATCAGGATATTGGCCGGATTCAGGTCGCGGTGGATGACCCCCTCTTCGTGGATCGAATTTAATGCCAGGGCGATCTGCCGGGCGATGGCCAGGCGTTGCTCAAAATGCACATCAGTGTGTACCAGATATTCGCGCAGCGACACTCCGCCGTCGTCTTCGAAGATAATGGCGTGTTTCTGGTCGTCGTAACTGATGGCCTGACAGATGTGGGGACTGGTCAGAGACTGGTTGAGATCGAATTCTCTCTGATATCTGGCGATTGCGCTGGGTGTTTGCGCCGCAGGTTTCAGGGTTTTTATCACCACCTGGCGACCTTGCCACTCATCGCGGACAACCAGCGTGCTGGAGCTTTCGTAGATCGTCTTCATGCGTGGTTATTATCGCGCAAAGCCGGCGGTTTGCCTGCTTTCATTTTATCCGGGGTGCGCCGGCCCGCAACGGCTTGGCGGCGGCTCAGACGACTTCGGGTGTAAACAGGTAACCGGTACCGTGAATGGTGGCGATGATCTTGGCATTGGAGGCACGTTCGCCCAGCTTCTTGCGCAGCTGGCCCACCAGCACATCGATGTAGCGGTCGTCCGGGAACCACTCGCGGTTGCGGATACGGTTCATCAGCTGATCGCGGTTCATCACTTCGCCGGCCTGTTCCATAAAGGCCAGCAATAACTGGTACTCACCGGCGGACAACTGCACCGGGCACTGGTCCGGAGAGGTTAGTTCCCGCTTGTTCAGGTCCAGCGACCAGCCGTCAAATGTGCGCAGATGATTGCGCCGGCGCTGGCTTTGCTGCATTTCCACCCGGCGGATCAGATTACGCGCGCGGCTCAACAGCTCACGCGGATCAAAGGGTTTGGTCACATAGTCGTCAGCGCCGCTTTCCAGGCCCAGAATTCGATCAATCTGCTCCTGTTTGCTGGTGACAAGAATAATGCCGATATCGCTGTTGGCGCGAATTTCCCGGGTCAGGGTGAGACCGTCTTTGCCGGGCAGTTTGATATCCAGCAGAACAAGGATGACGTCAGTTTCGTTAACAAGTTTTTGTACTTCATCACCTGTGCCGGTGGATGAAACGCGGAAACCCTCATCCTCAAAATAGGCAACCAGTTGTTCGCGTGTTATGGGTTCGTCTTCGACAACAAGGATGTGGTCAGTTTCGCTCATGGTTCCCAGTCCTATTGGAACATTCCTCTACACCAGCACTAAGTAACGCATGCTGTCGTTTAAAACTCAAGATAGATCGGCGCAGATGTGCACCGGTTCACAAGCCCGGCGCGTTATTCGCGAGGCGGATCAAGTTTCCACCAGGCGTATCTCGATGTGTTGTTCCTGCTCGTCAAAACAGATCTCAGCGCGGCCGTTAGCCAGCATCCGCAGCACCTGCGTACGCTTCTCTTCAAGGGTGTATTCGCGCTGCCCGTAGTCGGTGCCTTCGCGCAGCACATAGGCGTCGATGACACCGGTCAGCGCCTGCGGTGACAGCTCGGTATGAGGGATGATCAGCATGCCGCTAATTTAGCCGGCGCGCCGCGCCACGGTCAAATTTCCGTCACATCTTCAGCCCGCACCGGCGGGTGACGGAAAATCAACGGCGAAGCGCAGCGTTGCCGCCGGAAATGTGACTTGGATAGCGGAACGTCAAGGGGAGGTTGTTTGTAATACCCGTTGCAGACATATAGCGCCGTGTTTTTGACACTGATATGACCCTTCTACCCGGGGGCGCTAAGGACAGCTGCGCCGGCCGGTCCCCAGGGCAGGCCGGCAGGCATTGGTACGGACAACAAGGAAGTCGGCGGTGACAGGGAAAAAGGCGGACAACAGCAGGCTGCGGCAGGGCATCACCCTGCTGGCGGCCTGTGTTTGCTGGTTGGTTACCGCAACAGCCGCGGCGCTGGGCACCTCAGCCGGCGTAAGCATAGAAAACACCGCAACAGCCAGTTTTGATATCGCCGGCACGCCGCAGACGCCGGTCTCCAGCAATACCACGCAGACGCTGGTTGATGAACTGATTGAAGTGGTTGTGGTGAGCGACAACGGCGGCGCTGTGGGGGTTGGCACGCCGCAGAGCAGTGCCGTGTTGCAGTTTACCGTCACCAATAACGGCAATGGCGCGGAAGCATTCCGCCTGATTGCCGACGCCGCCGTTGCGGAAGGCGGTTTTGATCCCACCGTGAACCAGCTGTATCTGGAGAGCAACGGCGTGCCCGGGCTGCAGCCCGGCGCCGACACCGCTTATATCACCGGCAGCGCCGATCCGCTGCTGGCGGAAGACGAAGTGCTCACGGTGTATGTAGAGGCTGCGATTCCAGCCGGGTTGGCGCAGAACGACGCGGGTGATATTGAGCTGCGTGCAGTGGCGGTCACGGTGTTTAACCAGGCCGGCACGGACGATCCCGGTGATCCGGCCTGGCCTTTGCCGGGCACCGCGTATGCGGGTTTAGGCAACGGCGGCGGTGATGCGGTGGTGGGTGTAGCCCACGATAACACCAACCTGGTGCTGCTGGCGGACGGCCGCTTTCAGGTCAGCGCCGCGGTGCTGGCGGTGGTGAAAACGGTGCTGCAGGTCCTGGACCCTTTCGGCGGCGCCACGGTGGTGCCGGGGTCGGTGATCACGTACCAACTGGAAATATCAGTGGCGGGCACCGGCAACGCTGACAACGTGGCGTTGAGCGATGTGTTGCCCGTGGCGCTGGAGTATGAAGCGGACAGCCTGACCATCGACGGCGTGGCTGAGGACGATGATTTTGCCCCCGCGGCTACGGATACATCCGGCTATGACGCGAATCTGCGGGCGGTACTGGTTAACCGCGCTTCCCTGGCAGCAGGCGGCGCGCCAACGGTGGTTACGTTTGCGGCTTCGGTGCGCTGACGGACCACAACTCAAGGAGACAGTCATGACTGAACGGTATTTGAACGTGCGCCCGGCGCTGATGGTGGTTCTGCTATGCGGGCTGGTGCTCAGTGCCGCGGCGCAGGCTAACGTGCGGCTGGACAATACCATCAAAAAGGTAGAAATCTCGGTTAACGGGCAGGGTGAAGCCCAGCGCAAGCTGGTGGCCGCCGCCAGCGTTGTGCCGGGTGACGAGTTGCAATACACCGTGGCGTTTACCAACGAAGGTGAGCAGGCGGTAGATGCCGGCACCATTGTTATAACCGACGCCATTCCGCCGCACACCTTTTATGTGGACGGTACCGCTTACGGTGCCGGCACCGAAGTTGAGTTTTCCGTTGACGGCAACACCTTTGCCGCGGCGGAAGACCTGACCGTAAACAAAGACGGCACCCGGGTGCCGGCCTCCGCCAAGGACTACACGGCAATCCGCTGGATTTTTGCACCCGAACTGAAACCGGGTGCAACGGGACGGGTGTCGTTTAACGTGCGTTTGAAATAGGGAAGGACCATGCAGTACAAATTTTGCTTAAGCAGTACGTTCCAGAGGTTATGCACCTGGTGCGCCTGCCTGTTGCTGGCAGCCGCGGCCATGCCGGCGCTGGCGGATGGCACCGATTCCGGCACCGTGGTTACCAATTCGGTGACTATGAGTTTCACCGTAAACTCGGTTAACCAGACGGCCAACACATCGGTCGACTTCACCGTGGACCGCAAGCTGCGTCTGGATGTGACCACCCCCCAGACCGACTGGGTAAGCGCCGTGCCGGGCCAGGTGGCCACCTCGGGCAGCAGCATCCAGTTTGTGATTACCAACAACTCCAACAGCGCCACCGATGTGGTGATAGGGGTAATTGACCAGTCATTGCAACAGGTTGATGGGTTCTCCACCGTGGGCGGCACCGCCATTGCCCCGGCTACCTTGAATGTCTGGGAAGATACCAACGGTGACGGGGTATTTGATGCCGGTGAGAACACCCTCGGCGTCAGTGCCGGCAGTTACGCGCTTACCGGTACGCTGGCGGAAGATGAACAGCGCACCATCTCCATTTCCATCGATGTTGCCGGCGGCGCCGGTGCGGATGAATACCAGGCTTATACCCTGGTTGCCGCGGTTGCCAACGCGGGCACGGCGCTGGGCAACGACGACAGCGGCAACATCAGCCCCGGTGGCACCGCAGCCAACAACCCGAACCTCAAAGACAGCGTGGAAATCGTGTTTGCGGATACTTTCAGCGGCAGTGTGCTGGGTGATGACGAAGGCTTTAACTTCAATACCTCCGCCGGCACGAATGCGGATGATGCGGACTTTGACGGCCAGGCGGCCAACGCCTCCGGGTTCCGCACCCGGGTTGCCCTGGGCATCGCCAAGCATGTGGAAGTGTTGTGGGATCCCATCACCGCCAACCGCTATGACGGCGCCGGGGCGGCTACCGCCAATAACCCCAAAGCCATCCCGGGCGCATTGCTGCTTTATATCATCGGCGTCAGCGCCAACTCCGGCCTGGACGCAACGTCGGTCACCATCGATGACGACATTCCGGAAACGCTGGTGGATCCGGGTAACACCACCGCTGAGGCCCCGGCCAATATCAATATGCCGGCCAGCGTGGATATCACCATCAACGGCTCGCCGGTGACCTTTACCCTGGATGCGGCGGTAGTGGCCAACGGTGAGTATCATGTGCAGGACTGCGCCGGTAACGCGGTTACATCCAGCACCTTTGCCGCGGCACCGGAAGTGGATGATGCGGATCTGGGTGCCTGTGACGACGGGGATACCGGTTATGTCGCGTACGTGGTAACCGTTGACGATACCGTAACACCGTAAGCTTCCGGCTACAGCCTGATGGTGTTGCCCCGGATGGCAAGGGTACTGATTGCGTGGCTGTGTCTGTGCAGCTACGCCCCCGCGGCCTTGGCCATACCGGGCAACACCCCGATAACCAACACGGCTGAGGTGAGCTACAGCGTCAACGCGCTGC
>JANQOA010000041.1 GCA_028279305.1 Pseudomonadales bacterium | reverse complement strand
GCTGTCCACGCTGGGGTCCAGACAGGCAAACCCACGCACGTTTACGCGGTCGGCGCTGTAACCGTCGATATCACCAATGGAAATGCCGAACAGGCCCGTCGTGCGCAGCAGCCAGCCGCTGACGGCGTTGATGAAATCCGCCCCGGCAAGCAGGCTGAGGCGGGAAAATTCGGCCATAAACTCAGGGTCGGCGGCGCTGTGCTCATGCACAATCTGCGGCAATTTGGCGCTGGTCCCGGTCATCCTGGTTCCCCATCCCTGTTCGAACCCTGTGTAGTCTAGAAAAAAGCACTGCCGGATTCATCTCAAATTCCCCGCCCGCCGCGGTTAACTTGCCGCGGCTTAACTTGTCCCGGCTGAGGATGCTGCGTACCATCTGCGCTTGTTTTCGAAGGCAAAGGCGAAGGCCCATGCTCAAGGGTAGTATTGTTGCCCTGGTAACCCCGATGCAGGCCAATGGTGACGTGGATTGGCAGGCTCTGGAGTCGCTGATTCAGTGGCACCTGGAACAAGGCACCCACGGCATTGTGCCCATGGGCACCACCGGGGAATCAGCCACCCTGGATACGGAAGAACATCTGGCGGTGATCAAACGCACCATAGAAGTGGTTGCCGGACAGGTACCGGTGGTGGCGGGCACCGGCAGTAATGCCACCGCTGAAGCCATCCATCAGACCCGTGAAGCCCAGGCTGCCGGCGCGGACGCCTGTCTGCTGGTGACACCCTATTACAACAAACCCACCCAGGAAGGGCTGGTTCATCACTACCGGGCTATTGCTGAACAGACGGAAGGACCGCTGGTGTTGTACAACGTGCCTCCGCGCACCGCCTGCGACATGCAGGCCCAGACGGTGGGTGAACTCTGCAGCCACCCTAGCATTATCGGCATTAAAGAAGCCTGCGGCGACGTTGAGCGGGTCAGCGAAATCCGCCAGGCAACCTACGACGACTTTATTATCCTCTCCGGTGAAGATGCGCAAACCCTGCAGATGCTGCAGCGCAGTGCGGTCGGCACCATTTCCGTGACGGCAAACGTACTGCCGGCACTGATGGCGGATTTTTGTACCCGGTATCTGCAGGGTGATGCGGACGGCGCCGCGGTGCTGGATGCAAAGCTGCAGCCGGTGCACGAAATCCTTTTTGTTGAACCCTCTCCCACCGCCAGCAAGTGGGCCCTGCATATGATGGGTAAAATCGAAGCGGGCATTCGCCTGCCGCTGCTGCCGCTGTCCGAGCGGCACCACGAAGAATTGCGGTTGCGTCTGCAGACCGCGGGAGCGCTATAGCTTGAAGTTGCATGTATTACCGCTGCGGACCGTTGTGGTCTGCGGCCTGGTTGCCGCTCTGATGTCCTGCGGTTGGTTCCGCGACGATCAGGAGGGGCTGTTTCTGAACCCCAAGGATGACTATCTGGACGCCACCCAGCACAACAAACTTGTTGTGCCCGGTGATCTGGTGGATCTTTCGGACACGGACCCATTTCCGATCCCATCCACGCCGGACCCGCAAAATCCTGTGTTTTACCCGGACAGGCCGCCGTTGCCCGACGCCATTTACGCCAATGACAACCGCGACGAGGTGCGCATTCAGCGCCTCGGCAGACGCGCCTGGCTGGTGGTACCCGAACCGCCTACCACGGCCTGGCCCAAGCTGAAGCAGTTTCTGGCTGAGAACGGCGTATCCCTGGCCCTGGACAACCCCGGCCGCGGCCGCCTAAATACCGAGTGGCTGCGTATCGAGCAGACCCAGTACCGTGATGTGGTGCGCACCGTGGTGCGTGACGCAAAAACCGCGGTGCAGTTGAACCTCGGCCAGGACCGCTTCCTGCTAAAGGTAGAGCAGGGCTTGCGCCCGCGTACTACGGAAGTACATGTGCGCCACGAAAATGACAGCGCTACGCTGCCGGTACGGGACGATATAGTCAGTCTTAACGGCGTCAACTCCCACATTCCCCAGGCGGAAGTCGACTTGCTGAACGAAATCGGCGCGTATGTTGCCGCCAAGGTGGCCCAGCAAACGGTGTCCAAAGTGGCGTTGCAGATCGGCAGCGCCCAGAAGGCGACCCTGGGCCGCACCTCCCAGGGTTACCCGGAGCTGAAGCTCTTTCTGGATTACGACCGGGCCTGGGCAACACTCGGCCAGGCGTTGGAAAGTGCCGCGGTGGAAGTATCCAGCGTCGACCGCCAGGCCGGTTTGCTGAACGTAAATATATCGCCGGGTGTTTTTGGCGAAGATGAGGGGCGCGGGTTTTTCTGCCGCATCACGTTCTCCTGTGACGACAAAGGCGAAACCCTGGATCTGCAGTTAATGGTGCGCGGCCAGGGTGAAGAGTATTCAGTCACGGTGCTGGAAGCGGACGGCGCAGGGCCGGCGGCGGTTGATCTGTCACAACAGGTACTGGTGCTGATTCGAGAATACGCAGCCTGATGGGCTTTGCCTCCATCGGCAGCGGCTCCAAAGGCAATGGCACGCTGGTTGCCCTGGCGCAGCAGATATTTCTGGTGGATTGCGGCTTTACCCTGAAGCAGGTGGAGCAAAGGCTGGCGCGCCTGGGGCTCAGCGGTGGAGACCTGGATGCGGTATTTGTCACTCACGAGCATGCTGACCACGCCGGCGGGGTAGCGGCGCTGGCGCACAAGTACGCCCTGCCGGTGTACGGCTCGTTCGGCACGCTGCGGGCGCTGGCCGCGCCGCATCCGCGGCAGGCCGCGCGCAAATCAGCAGCACCCTTTAAAGCCGTGCCGTTTGACGGCGATGTGGCTTTTGAAGTCGGCGGTGTGCAGGTTAATCCGGTGCGGGTGCCTCACGACGCCAAAGAGCCGACCCAGTTTGTATTTGCTGACGGCCGTGAGCGGATCGGCGTGTTATCGGATCTGGGCTGTGTGACCGGGCATGTGGTGGCCCAGTATCAGGGGTGTTCACACCTGCTGCTGGAAGCCAATCACGACCGCACCATGCTGCTGCAGGGCAGCTATCCGCCCCGCTTGAAACGCCGCGTGGCGGCGGATTACGGCCACCTGTCCAACGCCCAGGCGGCCGCCCTGCTGCAGGCGGTGGCCCATGAGGACCTGCATGTAGTGATCGGGCATGTCAGCGAGCAGAACAATTGCAGCGAATGCCTGCAGGACGCTTTTGCACCGTTGCGGGAACAGGTGAAATCCCTGCAGACCGCCACCCAGGAGGGTGGTTTTTCCTGGTGCGGGGAGGCGCCGCTGACCCGCCAGGCGGGATTCACCGAACTCAACACCACAGTTCAGGTGGGCCGGCAGACAAGGTAAACTGCGCGCTCTTTTTTGCTGCTGTAAAGATTTATGGATGCCGCTGCCTTTAATGTAAACCCGGAAAACTTTCAGTCCGAGGTTGTTGAACGCTCCAACAGTGTGCCGGTGCTGCTGCTGTTCTGGGCGGAACAGGTTCCGCCGTCGCTGCAGACCCGCCAACTGCTGGAGGGGCTGGTGGCGCAATATCAGGGTAAGGTGCTGTTGGGGCTTTGTGATGTCGCCCAGGACCAGACCTTGGCCCAGCATCTGCAGGTGCGGGGCCTGCCGGCCATGCGGGTGGTGCACCAGGGTAAAATAGTAGAGCAGTTGGACGGCCCGGCGCCGGAAGAACAGCTGCGCACCCTGCTCGACAGCCTGACCCAGTCACCGGCGGAAATGATCAAAGCCCAGCTCGATCAGGTTATAGCCAGCGGCGACTTCGACCTGGCGGTGCAGATGCTCCAACAGGCGGTTAACGAGGAACCGGGTAATCAGGGTTACCGGGTGGAGTTTGCCGACGTGCTGGTGCGTAAGGGTGATCTGGAAGATGCGCGGCAGGTGCTGGCATCCATTCCCGAAGAAACACCGGAACGGGACCGCCCGCAGAACCGTCTGGAGTTTGCTGAAGAAGCGGCCGGCATGCCGGCGCCCGGTGAACTGGAAGCCCAGCTGCAGCAGCAGCCGGAGGATCTGGAACTGATTTACCAGCGCTGTGTGGTCAGTGCCGCCGCCGGGCAGTTTGAACAGGCGCTGCAGGATGCCATGTACATCCTGCAGAACGACCGCGGCTTTCGCGACGATATCGGCCGTTTGACCATGATCCGGATCTTTGCCGTGCTGGGCAAAGGCAACCCGCTGGCCACCAGCTACCGCCGCAAGATGTTCAATTTTATGCACTAGTGGTGATAGTCGGTATCCGAACGGGCACACACTGTCTGGTTTCTGGAAAGCGGCGGTTTGTGAGATGCGGGTTAAATGGTCTCAGTTCGACCCGTAGCTGACGTTTACGATTCGGTCTTCGAGAGAAACAGAGCCACGCGTCCATGTGTGGCTTGTTAGGATCGACTAAAAACTTAGGCGTTTTCTGAAGATGATCTTATCATCGCCGTCCGCCCAATAATCTCGGATGACGGCTTCCTGCTCGTAGCCACAGCTTCTGTAGAATTCGCGTGTTTTGTCGAAGTCATCCAAGCTGGATGTTTCTACGATAAGGATGCGTTCTCCGGTGAGGGAGCGTTCAACTTCCTCAATCAGCTTTGTGCCAAAACCACTTCCTTGGTGTTGGGCACGAAAACCGATGGCCAGAAGGTTCCATACGCTGTGCGTAAGATCTTCATATCGTGTGTAGCTAAAGCCGATGACACCATCGGTCTCCGTCTCGCAGACTAGCCATCGATCCTGCTGCTCATTCCCTTGGAGAAATGGGTCTAGCATTTCGCCAAGCATTTCGGGAGGGAAGAGATCAGTATCTTCGAGGATGACTTTAATATCCGAGATATCGGATGAGGTAGGTTTTCTAATGTTCATACTGGATATTCCTATTGCTAGTTTCTTAAGACAAAAACATGCCTCGCACCAGAAAAGTTTGGCGTATTTGGTGAATCGCTAAGAATTGGGTCTTAGAGAAGACCCTTCAGTACAGTCATGAAAACCTCGGGTTAGATGGTTTCATACTACATTAAGGTGTTTGAGCTATACACGATCAGAGTGTCCGTGATTGGCCAATCAGAGCCATCCAACACGTCGAAAAGGTGATGGGTTGAGTGTCCGCTTTGCAGGCTCTGGCTCTGACCGTCTCCGACAATGTCTGTCAGCTCGGGTCTGAGTTATCACAACTATTGCTCCGCGCCTTGCGCAGCCCTTTGAATGACGCGCTGAACCCTTATTTGCAGAGTGATTGAGCACTAGCCCGCAGCCTGCCCAATCCCCGGGCGCGCTGCTCCGGCTAATGTGACGTGGTGCACATTTTCGATCATTTACTGGCCTTATCCTGGCTGTTCCGTGGAAGAACTCAGGTGATTGCAGCATGGAAGCGCCTGCAATGCCTCGATTGGTGCTCGAGGTTGCCGATACAAAAATCGAATTTCCTGCTTGTCCGGAAGCCGGTGCCGGAGCGGCGGGCCTGTCCCTGGGTAAGGCTGAGGGTAACGACCTGGTGGCGGATTCGAAGCAAACGTCGCGCCGCCACGCCACCATAGAATTCCGTCACAACGATTTTTTTCTGGTAGATGCCAGCACCAACGGCACCTATGTGCAGACGGAAGACGAACAGGTCACCCTGGTGCACCGCGGCAAGATACGCCTCTGGGGCGCGGGTTGGATCAGCCTCGGACAGCCGTTGTCCATGGGCCAGCCGATACATTTCCGTCAGGTGGAGCGGAGTTAGGGCGCAGCATGTATTGGTGCAGTTCCGCAGACACCCACCAGGGCAATTACCGTAAACGTAATGAAGACGCCGTGTTCTGTTCATCAGCCACGGGCTTGTGGGCGGTGGCCGACGGCATGGGCGGTCATAACGCCGGTGACTTTGCCAGTGAAGCAATTGTGCAATCGCTGGCGGATATCAAGCTGGACGGCGGTCTGCCGGAAGCGGTGGACACCATCGAAGACTGCCTGCTCAATGTGAACGATGAACTGCGCCGCCATGCGCGCCTTAACTGCGGCGGCGAGACGGTGGGCAGCACGGTTGTTGTAGTGGTGGCCCGGGGTCCGGTGGGGGTTGTGTTGTGGGCCGGCGACAGCCGCCTGTACCGTTTGCGCGAGCGCAAAATTGAACAGATCACCCGGGACCACAATCCGGTATCGGACCTGCTTGAGGTCGGCGGGGTGACGGAAGAAGAAGCGGTCAACGCGGATACCCACATTATTACCCGGGCGGTCGGCGGACAGTCGGAATTGCACCTGGACGTGGCGGTATTTGATATTAAACCCGGCGATACGCTGTTGTTGTGCAGTGACGGTCTGTACCGCGAAGTAATGCCGCACACGCTGTTCAGCGCACTGCAACTCAGTGTGGATGCGGCGGTGGATACGCTGGTGCATGAGTGCCTGCAGGGTGAAGCCCGCGACAACCTGTCGGTGGTAGTGGCCAGAGCGGAGCCCGGCACATGACATCAAATTCGGAAGAGCTGAACAAACCCAAGGGTGATGCTGACACAACGGTATTCCGCGGTGACGAGACGGTCTACCGGCGCGACGACAGCGTCTCCGTGCCCACCGGCGGCAGTGAACCGTCCGGGGAGCCGGGGCCGCTGGAAGACGTTGACGTTAACCGCATATTGAAATCCCGTTTTGTGCTTGAGGAACGCATCGGCAGCGGCGGCATGGGCAGCGTGTTCCGGGCCCGGGACCTGCGCAAAGTTGAAGCGCGCGACAACCAGCCCTATGTGGCGGTAAAAGTGCTGAACAACGATTTCCGCCAGCACCCGGAGGCGTTCATTGCGCTGGAGCGGGAAGCCTCCAAATCCCAGACCTTGCGGCACAGCAATATTGTTTCCATTTTTGACTTTGATAAAGATGGAGACATCCCCTACATCACCATGGAGCTGCTGGAAGGCCAGGAACTGGCTGAGCTGCTGCAGACCTACCCTAACGGTCTGCCCGCGGAACTGGCCTGGCCGATCATCGAAGGCATGGTATTGGGGCTGATGCATGCCCATGAAGAAGGGGTGGTGCACGCGGATTTTAAACCCGGCAACGTCTACGTGACCCAGCGCAATACAACCAAGATCCTCGATTTTGGTATTGCCCGGGCGATGCGTGCCAACAACGGCGGCGAAGATACCGATTTTGACCCCTCCAGGCTGGCGGCTCTGACCCCGGCTTACGCCAGCCGTGAAATGTTAAACGGTGACAACGCCGAACCCAGGGATGATCTCTATTCCCTGGGCGTGGTCATTTACATGGTGCTGACCGGCCTGCACCCCTACGGCCGAGTGCCGGCGGATGAAGCCATTAAAGAGAACCTGCGCCCGGAGCGTATCAAGCAGTTGTCCCGGCGCCGCTGGCGGGCGCTGGAACAGTGTCTGCGCTTCAACCGCCAGGACCGCCCGCACACGGCCGCGGATCTTTATGAAGGCCTGTTCGGCAAAGCGCCCTGGCGCAGCTGGAGCGTGGCGGCCGCCGCCGCGGTGGTGTCCGCCAGCGTGCTGTTTTCCAGCCTCCAGGAGACGCAGGAAATCAGCATCGTTAAAGAGGAAGTGCGCACCGAAACCTTGGTCACCGCGCAGGTTAACCGCATCAGCGACCTGTTGGCGGAGCCCAGGTTCGACGCTGAATGGGAACGCACGCTGTTCAGCGAAGTGCAAACCCTGCGTACGGTCTCGCCGGATCATCAGGTGGACACCGCGATGCTGGAGAAGATTGCCATGACGTACGCCCAGGCGGTGGCGGACAGCAGCAATCTGGACCGCAGTTTTCAACTGTACCGCGGTGCGCTGAAGTTTGATGCGGCGCAACCCAGCGGCGAAATTCTGCAGACCCGGCTGCTGACCAATCTGGATGGACTACACCAGCTGCCGTTGAGTTCTGAATGGCTGACCAACGCGGAACAGACCCTGAGCTACGTGCAGCGGGATTTCCCTGACTCCACCGCGCTGGCCGCCGCCAAAGGCCAGGTGCTGGAACGGCTGTTTGGCGAAATTGCCGGAATTTTCCGCCGCGAAGTTGAAGGTGACATGGCGGTTGCGGAACAGGCCTGGAACACTTTTGCCCAGGAGGTCACCAGCGAAGCCCGGCGCAGCGAACTTGATGCTCTGCTGCAACTGGCGCTGGAGGATGCAGCGCAGCGGCGCGCGGCCCAGGAAGCGCAGAAGCTGCGCCGTTCCCTGTACGCCAAAATCGACCGTCAGGTGAACGTAAGCTGCCTGCGCCTGGATGTTGCCGCGGTAGCCGCATCAGTCTCGGCGGTGCGGCGCCAGCACCGGCAGTTCTGGCAGGGGATCCGCCAGCGGGCGACCGGCAGAATCAGCGAGTGTGTGCAGCAGGTGGGGGCGGTGGATCCGGACCGCGGACGCTCCATGCAGCGCCTGGCCCAGGAGCATTTTGGCGCCGACAGTCAATTTGCCGGACCGGGTGTGGATCCGTGTTCCATGCACTACCTGGTCGGCAACGGCCGCCAGCAGGGCAGCGGCGGTTCCTGTGTTGACGAACTGGCCGCTGACAGCGGCAGCACCGGCGCGGAGACGGAAACAGACTGGCGCGAAACCGTGGAAACCGCCAAGGGTCCGCGGCTGGTGGTGGTGCCCGGCGACCGCGAGCAGGAGAAATTTGCCATCAGCAAGTACGAAATAAGCTGGCGGGACTTCAACGCGTTTTGCCAGGAAACTGAAAAGTGTGCCGCCAGCGATGATGATCAATTGCCGGTCACCGGTGTTGCCGTTGAAGTGGTGGAGGCTTACGCGGCCTGGCTGAGTGAGAAGACCGGCTTCCGTTACCGCCTGCCGACCCGCAGCGAGTGGCTGCAGGTGGCGCGTGCGGAACTGCAGGATCTGCAGGCCTGTGCCCGTACCCCCGGGGTGCCGGCACCGGCGGTCGAAGAACCGGCGGCAACCTCAGCGGCTAACCGCTTTGGCGTGGTCCACATTCTGGGCAATGTGCTGGAAATGGTTAAAGAACAGAACGCCTACCTGGCGCTGGGCGGCACCAGGCGTGCCGCTGACGGGCGTTGTCTGCTGCAGACCACCGAGGCGGCAGACCCTCAGGGTGACGGATCAACCGGCTTTCGCCTGGTACGGGAGGTATCATGAGTTTATTAACCTTTGCTCCGGATGTAGTGCGTTTGCGGCGGGTGGCAAAAGCCTGCCAGGCAGGTGAGTTGTCGCGCCTGGAGTACCGCCAGAACAGGCGCGAAGTGATCCGCAAATTTGTCGACGGGGTGGAAGGCATCAACGAAGACACCATTCCGCGCTTTGATCTTGAAGCGACCCTGCGCCGGGGTTTTGTTGCCCCGGTGCGTAAACCGCGGCAGCGTCCCAACAAACTGGTTTGGACGTGTGTGGTAGTAGCGGTTCTGGCCGGCCTGTCTTCCTGGGCTTCCTGGGCGCTGGTTTAGCCTGCCGGCGCCACTTCAGTCAAACGGTTACCCTGTGCCGCAGGGGCGGTGGGCCTGTATGACAGTATTGTGACAATTACTGGCCTTCCAAGTGAGCATGTACTAACTTTGGCATCCGCATGCGTTATGCACATGTATGAAGTCTCTGTTAAGGAGCGTCTAATTGCAGGGAATTGTTCACCTTTTTTGTAATTAGCGCATCGCAAGCCATTGATATAAAGAGCAATAAATCGGCTTGGACGCGAATGGGCCTGATCCGGCGGACTGTATGCCGCGTGCCCCGGGGCGGCACTGCTGAAAGTTATCCTCAAAGTTATCCACAAGCTGCGGGGGCTGGATAGGCCCGCGTGGGCACGGCACAATCAGCAATCCTCAAGCCGGGTTGCAAAGAGAGTTTACCGTGGCCGATAAATCCGATGCCGACACAAACCCGGACTTTGATGCCGGCAATTCAGGCGCTGAAGAGCAATTGCTGCTGGAGCAGAAACTGGCGCAGTACCGTGACAAGGGTGTCAGCAAGATCAAGCTGGGGCTGACCGACCTGGACGGGGTAATCCGCGGCAAATACGTTAATGTGCGTAAGTTTGCCGGCCTGCTGCAGAAGCAGGGGGGTTTCTGCGACTGTGTTTTCGGCTGGGATATGGACGATCAGTTATATGCTGACAGCACCTACACCGGCTGGCACACCGGTTTCCCCGATACCGGTTACCGCCTGCTGGTGGACTCTGAACGCTGGCTGGCGGACGAAGCGTGCCCGTATTTTATCGGCCAGTTTGTGCAACCCGACGGCAGTACCCATCCGCTATGTCCGCGCACCCGGCTGGAGGAAGTGCTGCGCCGTTACGACGCTCTGGGCCTGAAGGTGCGGGCGGGGTTTGAGTATGAGTTTTTTGTCTTCAGCGAAACACCCCATTCCGTGCGCGACAAAGGCTACCGGGACATGCTGCCGTTGACGCCGGGCAATTTTGGCTACTCGGTGTTGCGCGCCTCCGCCCAGTCCGAGCTGTTTGCCGGGCTGATGGACTATGCGGCGGCCGCGGACTGTGACCTTGAGGGGCTGCACTGTGAAACCGGCCCCGGTGTCTGGGAGGCTGCCCTGCAGGCCAAACTCGGCTTGGAAGCGGCTGACCGGGCGGCGCTGTTCAAGACTTTTGCCAAAGTTTTCCTGCAGAAGCAGGGGCTTATGGGGACGTTCATGGCCAAGTGGTCGATGGATTATCCGGGGCAGAGCGGCCATTACCATTTCAGCGTGGTGGATGCGCAGGACCGCAACCAGTTTTACGCTGAACACAGCGACGCTCATATGTCCGATATGCAGCGCCACGCGGTGGCCGGGCTGCAGCGATACCTGCCGGAACTGCTGGTGCTGCTGGCGCCCACCGTCAACAGCTATACACGCCTGGTGAAAGGCGCCTGGGCGCCCACCGCCGCCACCTGGGGTATCGAAAACCGCACCGCGGGCATTCGCGTCATTCCCGGTTCGGCAAACAGTCAGCGCATTGAATGCCGGGTCGGCGGCGCTGACGGCAATCCCTACCTGGTGGCCGCGGCGGTGCTGACCGCCGCTCTGCAGGGTATGGAAGAGAAGCTTGAACCCACCTCCGCGGTGCAGGGCAACGCCTATGACGTGCAGGATGAATTGCCGCCGGAACAGCAGTTCCCCACCAATCTGCGCCAGGCAGCGGAACGGCTGCATGCTTCAAGCCTGGCCAGGGAAAACTTTGGTCAGGGTTTTGTCGACCATTACGTTATGAGCCGTTTGTGGGAGTGCAGTGAATACGAGCGTACCGTCAACAGTTGGCAGCTTGAGCGCTACTTTGAAATCGTCTGAGCAACAATCCGGCGCGCGCATTTGTATTCTGCGCACGGATGAGGTGCTGGCGGAGTTCCAGCCGGAGTTTGGCGATTACCCGCAGATGTTCGCCCGGGTGTTGCGGCAAGTGGAACCAGCGCTGCAACTGGACGTGGTGGATGCGCGTAAACAGTTGCCCGGCAGCGTGGAGAGCGATGCCTACCTGATTACCGGCAGCCGCCACAGCGTCTACGAGCCGCTGCCCTGGATCGGACCGCTGGTGGAATTTCTGCAGCAGGTCCTGGATGCCGGCAAGAAAATTATCGGCATCTGTTTCGGCCATCAACTGATGGCGCATTTTTTTGGCGGCGCGGTGGGTCCGGCGCCCCAGGGTTGGGGGGTAGGCGTGCAGGTCAGCAACGTCTGTCAGCGCAAAGCCTGGATGAGCGGAGGTTACGTAAGCGCGCAGACCGATCGGCTCGGACTGTTGAGCAGCCATAAAGATCAAGTGCTGGAGGTACCCGCGCAGGCTGAAGTCTATCTGTCCAGCGACTTCTGCCCGGTTGCCGGCTTTACCCTGGGCAGCCAGGTGATTACCGTGCAGGGGCATCCTGAATTCAGCCGGGAGTACGCCGGCGCGTTGATGACCCGGCGCCGTGAGATGCTGGGCGAGCGGACCTACCGGGAGGGTATGAACAGCCTCAGCGAAGCGGTGGACCCGGACACAGCAGTGGGCTGGATGTTGAATTTTCTGCAGTTGCCGGTGAGCGGGCGGGCGGCGCCATGAGCGAACAGCCGCCGGCCCGCTTTGAGAGCTTTAAGCGCCAGGCTGAAAGTCTGGTGCAGTCTCCCGGCCGGGTACGCGGCCTGCTCGGCCAGGCTGTGAAAAAGCTTTCACAGGCCGGAGGAGGAAAATTCACCCAGTTGCGGCAACAATTGACGCTGGCCATGGCCCTGTTGCGGGCCTGGCTGGACGGCGACTACCGCCAGGTCAGCCAGAGGACGGTGGTAGTGGTGGCGGCGGCGCTCCTTTACTTTGTGGTGCCGCTGGACGTGATCCCGGACTTTCTGTTCGGCTGGGGGTTACTGGACGATGCGGCGGTGCTGGCCTACGTATTTGCCCAGGTATCCGATGAATTGAGTGCGTTTGAAAACTGGCAGAAGGAACAGTTGCAGCATGAAAACGATGGAACAAATGATGAAGCAGAAGATAAAGCTGAAGACGAAACCGACAACAGATAACCCACCGCGGATGCGGCCTGCGCGCTGGCTGTTGTTCAGCATGATGGTATTTGTGCTGCCGGCGTGCAGCATGAAGCTGATGTACAACAATCTGGACCGCTTTATCCGCTGGCAGGTCAGCGACTATGTGGATTTGAACGCGGAACAGAAGAAGTACCTGAACCAGCAGGTCACGGAGATTCTCTACTGGCACCGCAAGAATCACCTGCCGTTGTACTCCGATTATTTTATGACCCTGTCCCAGCAGGTCACCGACGGGGTGTCCGAACAGAACATCCACGCCATGATGGACCAGTTTTTTGCCTGGGGCGAAGAGATTGAATACCGGGCGCTGCCAATGACGACGCAAATGCTGGCCAGCCTGACGGACGAGCAGGTGGCGGTGTTACCCGAACGCCTGGCGGCCAGCAACGATGAGTGGGCGGAAGAGGAAATGGAAGGTGAGCTGGAGGATCTGCAAACCCAGTGGGCGGAAGATTTTACCGATGTGCTGGAACGCTTTACCGGCCGTCTGCAGCCGGAACAGAAACAATATATCGTCCGCCGCGCTGCCGCCTACCAGCCGGAGCGGGTGATGTGGGCGGAATACCGGGCGCGCTGGCAGAAAGACCTGCTTGCGCTGTTACCGCACCGGCAGCAGAGCCGCTTTGCTGACGACTTCCGGCAACTGGTGGAGGCGCGGGAAAGCTACTATGGGCCGGAATTCACCCGCATCAACAAGGCAAATGAAAAGTTAGGCGTGGAGACTGCGTCCCACGTGTTGTCCAACCTGTCGGAACGGCAGAGCCAGCGCTTCAGCGATACCTTGAAGAGCTGGGGTGAAGATTTTGCGGAACTGGCGGCGCAGGGTTGAACGGCTGAAGAAGCCGCTCAGGAAGAATTGCCGCGCAGGAAATTCCGCTCGTCGAGAATCAGCCAGGCCACCAGATAGGCCGCGATCATCATCTTGGGCATAAACAGGGTGGCGATGAATACCGCCACCCTTACCACCGCACAGTCCACGCGCAGGTAATTTGCCAACCCGGCGCACACCCCCAACAGCCAGCCGTTGTCTTTGTCCAGATACAGGCGGCGGCGGGCGGGTGGGAACGACTCGGGTGTGCGGTCCATGATTGAGTGGGTCTCCTGGGTAAGCGGAAAGTAAGCTTGCTGGGCCTATAACAGCTTCTGCAGCAGCCCCTGCATATGGGTCTGCCAGCTGTTAAGGCTGAGTTCCGGCGCTTCCGGGGTGAAAGCCGGCGCGTCCATGACATGCGCCTGGGCCCACACGCCGAAACCTAGAAATACGACAACCAGCAGCACGATGGCCCACACGGTAGCGCGGGGGTGGGCGATGCGCGAAATTCGTGAAAATCTGATGTTGTTACTGTTCATGTGACTGTCCGTGGCTTGGAGGTTGCCTGATCTTTGTGCGATTAGGTAGTCCAATAGTCGTGCCAACTGTAAAAAAGTTTTAAAAGCCGTCGCCGGATCCTGCCGCATGTGGTGAAACAGCGGCCTGGTGCGGCTTGCCGGCGGCTTAGCAGTCGCCGGCTATTGGCATATTAACCCTCAGGGAGGTAAAGCCTGGTGAAATTTCCTAATCACCGTGGTGAATATCGCTAAGTATTGGTGATTGTGATCGTGGTTTCCGGTCGTTTGTCGGGAGGCTGGAACAGCTGACATCCGCAACGCAGGCCTGTTAAAGAAAAGGGTCTTTTGGGTCCTGAATTGTTTCGTCGCCGAAGAATTTGCTTACGGCACCCCATCTGGATCCATGCATTACCCGTGGGACTTGGATTTTATCCTTCAACACTCGATAGAAGACGAGATAGCTGTTGTATGGCGGTCGCAGCGTGAGAGCATGTATCTCCCCAAGCGTCGCGAACGTTCGCTTAGGCGCCATGTCTGGATGGTTTGCGACAAGCTCCAGTTGTTCGTATAAGCAATCTACAAATCCGTCAGCAGACGTTATGTTGTTGTCACCAATAAAGAAGTAGATATCTTCTACGTCCGCAACTGCTAGTTGTAATAGTTCGATGTTTCTGGCCATACCTCCCGATTATGAACGGTTAGTATTCGTTGCATCGAGCTTTTTTCGCATCGAAGCTTTCCATTCCTCCAGGTTATCTTTTGTCAGGCGTTTGGGACTGCCGGATTCAAAACCTTCAAGAAGCATTTGTTCCAACTGGTCAAGCAAATCCTCTTCTTCTGCTTTCTTCTCGCGAAGAATCGAACGAACCAACTCGCTTGGAGTACTGTAGTCTCCCCTCTCCACTTTTTTCTGTACCCATAACTTCAACGAGTCGGGTATTTGCACGCTTAACAATGCCATTGAAAGTTCCCATGTGATGAGTGCATATATGAAATATTAACGAATAATATGAATATTTCATACGACAAGGCTCGGGAGTCCAAGCTTGTTCAAAACGTATGCTGCTGTGTAGCATGCCGGAAAATCCGAGATCAGCGGGGTGGACTATGGATCTGCATTTTGCAACGGCGTGGGAACATGTGGCAGAGGCTTATCCCAACCGGATTGCCGCCATTTGTGACGGCCGTGAGCTGACCTGGCGGGACTATGAGCAACGCGCTGCCAGGGTGGCCGCGTTGCTGCAGGCCCACGGCCTGCAGGAGGGCTCCAAAGCCGCCCTGTATCTGCACAATTCCAATGAATACCAGGAGGCCCAGTTCGGCATATTCAAGCTGGGCGGCTGTCCGATCAACGTGAATTACCGCTACAAGGCGGACGAACTGGTCTACCTGCTGGACAACAGCGATGCCGAAGCGGTGTTTTTTCAAGCC
Organism: Pseudomonadales bacterium; assembly: GCA_028279305.1. Taxonomy (GTDB): domain Bacteria; phylum Pseudomonadota; class Gammaproteobacteria; order Pseudomonadales; family Azotimanducaceae; genus UBA4421. The sequence continues at coordinate 13,936 of JANQOA010000041.1, read as the reverse complement.
TGCTACGCCATGCGGCTGTGGGAAATCAAGGACCGCCTGCCGAAGGTTAAATTGTTTGTGCAGGTCAACGACGGCACTGAGGCGCTGATGGATTTTGCCAGCGACTACGAGCGCGCGCTGCGTGACCATGCGCCGCTGCCCGCCGGGGAGCGTGATCCCGAAGGCGTGTATATGCTCTACACCGGCGGCACCACCGGGCTGCCCAAGGGGGTGATGTATCCGGTTGGCGGCTTTACCACGCTGCTCACGGGTATGGGGGCGGCAGCCCGGCAGCTGGAAGCGCCGCAGAACATGCAGCAATACCGCGCCATGCTGGCAGCGGTTGAGGATCCGCCGGTCAGCCTGGCGGCCTGCCCGTTGATGCACGGCACAGGCATGTGGTTGGGAGGGTTCCTGCCGATGCTGATGGGCGGCACTGTGGTGACCACCGCGAAGCTGGGGCTGGATCCTTACCTGCTGTGGGGGCTGACCGAGCAGCATCGCGTGACCGACCTTGTTATTGTCGGTGATGCATTTGCCAAGCCGCTGCTGGCGGCGCTGGACGATACCGCCGCGCGGGGTTCACCCTTTGATCTCAGCTCGGTGCGTCAGATCAGCTCCAGCGGGGTCATGTGGAGTTTGGAAACGAAACAGGGTTTGCTGCGGCATCACGACATGGTGCTTGCCGATCTCATGGGTTCCACCGAAGGCGGCATGGGCAGTTCCCTGACCACCCGCGAAGGGGGTGCTGAAACCGCCAGGTTTGTCATGAATGAAGGGGTGAAAGTCATTGCTGACGACGGCTCCTTTGTACAGCCCGGCTCCGGTCAGCGCGGCCGCCTGGCGACCTCCGCATTTGTGCCGTTGGGCTATTACAAAGATCCGCAGAAGTCGGCTGCTACTTTCCAGGAGATTGACGGCGTGCGCTACAGTTTTCCCGGCGACTACGCCACCGTGGAAGCGGACGGCACCATTACCCTGCTCGGCCGCGGCAGCGTCTGCATCAACACCGGCGGTGAAAAAGTGTTTCCGGAGGAAGTGGAAGAGGCGTTGAAGCGGCATCCGGGGGTATTCGACTGCCTGGTGGTGGGGGTGCCGGACGAACGCTTCGGCGAGCGCATCACGGCGCTGGTATCAGCGCAGGAAAACCGGCCACCGGACAGCGCTGAGCTGATTGCCTTTGCCGCAGATCACCTGGCCGGCTACAAAACACCCCGCCAGGTGTTTCTGGTGGACGAGGTACGCCGCGCGCCGAACGGCAAGGCGGACTACAAATGGGCAAAAAACGAAGCCCTGCGGCGGGCGGCGGCAGAAATGTGAAGCGCGCCACGGTTTAACCCGGCGCGCGGGTGAAAAACTGGCATGGCGGGTATTTTTGGCTAGATTTATACCTATAGAACTACTTTAAGCGCTTCTACATGCCGACACAGTTTGAAATCCCATTGGATGAGTCTGTACAGATTCTCAAGCGGGTTTTGCCGCTGATGAGTCAGCAGCGCGTACCTACAATCCCGCAGAATTACGCGGTCTGGTATGACTACGTCACCAAGAAAAATGACGAATTGGCGGCGGAAGTTGAAAAAATGATTGAGAGCGGCAAGGATTTTGATCCGGACCGCTGCAAAACCATTTACGAAAAATATTTCCTGGCTGAACTGCACGCTGAAGTTGACGGCATCCAGGGCGCTGTGCGGGTGGCGGTGGAGACGGTGCTGCAGGAGTTGGGCGGCCTGGGCGACGACATCAGCCACTTTTCCGACGTGCTGGATGACTGCGGCGAGTCGCTGAAAAAAGATCCGACGCCGGAAGATCTGAATAAGTTGATTGTGGAACTGGCCAAAGAAACGGCACGCACCAAGGCGCGCAGTGAAGAAGTGGAAGGTTCATTGACCAGCATGGCGTCGGAGTTAACCGACCTGCGCGCCCAGGTTGACCGCCTGAGCCGCGATTCGCGCACGGATGCGCTCACCGGCGTGGCTAACCGCCGTGCCTTTGATCAAGCCATGGACCGTATGACCAGGGAATCGCAGAAAGAAGGTACCCCGCTGTGCCTGATTCTGGCGGACATTGATCACTTCAAGACTTTTAACGACACCCACGGCCATCTGGTCGGTGATGCCGTGCTGCGGTTTGTCGCCCAGGAGATGGAACAGTGCGTGAAGGGCCGCGACATGCTGGCCCGTTACGGCGGCGAAGAATTTGCCGTGCTGTTGCCGAACACACCCCTGGATGGCGCCATGATGCTGGCGGAAAGCATCCGCGCCATTATTGAAGCGCAACGGCCCAGGGATGGTGAAGGCAACGAGGTAGATACCGTCACCATGTCGCTGGGTGTATCCCAGTATTCTTCCGGGGAAGACATTCACGAATTTATCGAACGCGCTGACGCCTGCCTTTACAGCGCCAAGGCCAACGGCCGCAACTGCACCACCGGCGAACACGAGCTGGTTAAACACTGAGCTTGGAACAAGCTGAAGAACGCAGAGCTGACTAGGATGAAGACGGCCCGCCCGGGGTTGCAGCCTGCAGCTTGTGCCGTTCCCGGGCACCGCCGACGTTGATGAAAAAGGGCCCGGCACAGGCCACCAGCATCAGCCCGCATAACACCAGGAAAGCGGTGTTGTAGCTGCCGGTGGCGTCGTAGATAAAACCCGCCAGCGGCGATGCCACCAGCACAAAAGGCAATTCCACCCAGCGCAACACGCCGGTGGCAAGGGCAAAGGAGTGGCTGCCGACACTGGTGGAGACCGCAAACGTGCGCAGCGGCGACATGCCTGAGTAGCCGAATCCGTAGAGGCCGGCGGCCAGCAGCGCCAGGGTATAGGTGTTCGCCTGGGTAAAGGCCAGCAGCGCCAGGGCCTGGCAGATTAACGCCAGCCAGATACTCACCCGGGCACCCCACATGTCGGACAGAAAACCAATCACCGGTTTGCCGAAAGCGGAAAAAAAAGCGGTGGTGGATAACACCAGCGCCGCCTGCTCGGTACTCAAACCGATATCCAGCAGGTGCCCGAACAGGTGCAGCATGACCGCGGCGAATACACACACCATGGAACCGAAAATCAAGCCGATGCTCCAGAAGGCGGTGCTGCGCAGAAGCTGCTGCCAGGTCCAGGTGCGGCTGTCGTCCGCAATTTTGACTTGTTCCTGGGGGTTGCCGGCAACGTAGCGGTGTCCGTCACGTACCTCGCCGATGTCAGCGGGCCGGTCCTTGAGCAGCAGATATACGATGGGCAACAGGGTCACGGCCGTGGATACCGCAAAGCTGTAATAGCCGAAGCGCCAGCCGTAAGTGTCCACGATGTGGGTCACCAGCGGCGGCATCATGATGCCGGCCAGGGAAGAACCCATCACCGCCAGGGCAATGGCCCGGCCGCGCCAGTGATCAAACCAGAAAATCACACAGCGGTGCCAGGCCATGCCGCCCATGAAACTCATGCCCAGGCCGAAGCCCAGGCCGACAATCAGGTAGAACTGCCACAGGCTCTGCACGCTGGCCAGCGCCACGTATGACAGCGCTACCACCACGATGCCGGCGAGAATCACCAGCCGCGGTGAGTGGCGGTCGAGAAACTTGCCCAGCGGGGGTGAAATGGCGGCGCCGACAATGGCCGCCAGGGAAAAGCCGATGGAAATCTGCATACGGCTGCCGTCCGACAGGGTCTCCGCCAGGGCCGGCAGAAACACGCCCCTGGAATATGAATAGAAACCCGTGCCCAGGAACCCCAACAGCGCGCATATGGCGACAATCAGCCAGCCGTAGAAAAACCTCGGTGCCGGCTGTTCCGGAGCCTGGCTGCTAATGTGTGACCCCCGCTTGAGCAAAAACTGTTATATGCTGTCCGGCCCTAACTTTAACACCATCCGCATCATGATTGACTTATATACCGCGTCCACGCCGAATGGCTGGAAAGCTTCGGTGACTTTGGAAGAACTGGACATCCCGTATGAGGTGCACCCGATTAACCTGTCTGCCAACGAACAGAAACAGCCGGCGTTCCTGCAGATTTCGCCCAACGGCCGCATCCCGGCCATAGTCGACCGCGATAACGGCAATTTCAGTATCTTCGAATCAGGCGCCATCATGGTTTATCTGGCGGAGCAGGCGGGACGGCTGCTGCCGGCGGATGCCAAAGGGCGCAGCCGGGTGATGCAGTGGCTGATGTTTCAGATGGGGGGCATCGGGCCCATGATGGGGCAGGCCAATGTCTTTTACCGGTATTTCCCGGAAAAAATTCAGCCTGCCATCGACCGTTACCAGAACGAATGCCGGCGCCTGTTTGAGGTGCTGGACACCCGGCTGGCGGAATCGGAATGGCTGGCGGACGACTATTCCATTGCCGATATTGCCAACTGGTGCTGGGTGCGCAGCTACAAATGGTCCGGGGTGGAATGTGATGATCTGCTGCACCTCAAGCGCTGGCGCGATGCGGTGCGGGAACGGCCCGCCAGCCAGCGGGGCGTTGCGGTGCCGGTCAAAGTAGCCAATCTGGACGAAGATAAAGCGGCAGCCGGCCGCTTTGCGGACAATGCGCGCAAGATGGTACAGACCTGATCGCGGCGCTAAACTGGTTATATTGCACAAAGCAGCAGGTGCCCCATGCGTTGGTTTAGCTGGGTCATAGTGGTGCTGGCCTGTGCCGGGGTGGCCGGCGGGTTGGGCTATTACAAATATACCGATATCCAGGCGGCGATTGCGCGCGGCCAGGCGTTTCCCGAACCCGTTCAGGCGGTGGAAGTGTTTCAGGTGCAGCAGATCCAGCGCCAGCCCAGCCTGACGGTGACCGGTGAGGTCGTGGCCAGGCAATCTGCTGAACTGCAGAACGAATTGCAGGGCCGTATCGTCGCGGTCGGGTTTGCGCCCGGCGCGCGGGTAACAAAAAACCAGGTACTGCTGCAGTTGGATGTGTCCCAGGAACAGGCGCAACTGGCGGAAGCCCAGGCGGATCAACAGATTGCCCGGCTGGCGCTGGACCGCGCCCAGCGGCTGGTGGCGCGTGGCGCCGGCTCGGTGGAAAGCCGCGATCAGGCGGCCGCCCAGTATGAAGCGGCGGTGGCCCGGGTGCGGGCGCTGCGCGCGCTGATCGAAAAGAAAACTCTGCGCGCGCCGTTTGATGCCCTCACCAGCCTGCATGAGCTGCAGGTGGGCCAGTTTCTCGACTCCGGCACCCGCATTACCGAACTGGTGGGTATTGCGGAGCGCGCCTGGATCGACTTTTCCCTGCCCCAGGAACATGCCCGCATCGCGGTGGGCAGCACCGCCAGCATCAGCAGCGGCACGCCGCCGGGGGCCGCCGCGGAAGCCCGGGTGATTGCGAAAGATGCCGCGGTTAATGTGCGTTCGCGCAACCTGCGCCTGCGCGCGGAGCTGCCGGCGGATGCTGAGCAGTTGATCCCGGGGATGCTGGTGCGGGTCACGGTGCCGCTGGGGGAAGCAGCGATGTCCACCGTGGTGCCCGCCACCGCGGTGCGCCGGGACGCGTTCGGCAGCGCGGTATATGTGCTGGAGGAAATCAGCGAAAACGGTGAGATGAAAACCCGCGCGCGCAAGCGCAGCGTGCAGCTGATGTCTGTGGGTGATGCGGATCAGAGCGGCGACTGGGTGATCATTGCATCCGGCCTCACGCCGGGTGAGGAAATTGCCGCCATCGGCGCCTTTAAACTCAGCGACGGCGCACTGGTTTATCCCTCCGCCCCCAATGAAGAGGCGGCCAACCGCCTGGTCGGGCACTGATGGCCGCGGAACGGCAAACGCCGGCACCCGCGCCGCTGCCGCTGACGGCAAAACAGCCGCGGGTGACCGATGTATTTGTGCAGCGGCCGGTGGTGGCGATCGTCATTTCCCTGTTGCTGGTCCTGGTCGGCATCCGCGCCGCCATAGAATTGCCGGTGCTGCAATATCCCAAGATTGAAAGCTCGTCCCTGGAAATCAGCACCCCCTATATCGGCGCCTCGGCGGAGACCGTGCAGGGGTTTGTTACGGAACCGATAGAGAGGGCAGCCGCCTCCATTCCCGGCGTTGACTATGTGGATTCCGAAAGCACCGCGGGGATGAGTGAGGTCACCGCCTGGCTGCGGCTCAATGAAGACAGCACCGATGCCCTGGCGGAACTGAATACCCGGCTCAGCCAGATCAAGTTTGAATTACCGGCGGGGGCTGAAGATCCGGCCGTGCGGGTGCGCCGGGCAGACCGGCCCCAGGCCGGCTGGTACCTGGACGTGCCGCTCACCGAGAACCTGGACCGCGCACTGGTTACCGACTACCTGGTGCGCCGGGTCAATCCCCAGTTTGCGACTATTTCAGGCGTGCAGCAGGTCACCCTGGAAGGCGGGCGGGAACCGGCGATGCGGATCTGGCTGGACCCCGACAAGATGGCTGTGTTTAACGTCAGCGCCCAGGATGTAACCCAGGCGCTGACCCGCAACAACATCATCGCCACCATCGGCAGCAGTGAAAACACCGCCCGCCGCATTGACCTGCTGGTGGATACCAACCTGCACGATGCCGCTGAGTTTGAAGAGTTGGTGATCCGCGAAAGCGAAGGCGCGCTGATCCGTATCCGCGACGTTGCCAGGGTGGAACTGGGCAGCGTTGAACCCCGCGGCACCGCGCGCATTACCCAGAAACCGGCGGTGTTTATTGCCATCTGGCCGCTGCCCGGGGCCAACGAAATAGAAATTGCTGACGAAATGTACGGCATGCTGGAGCGCATCAACAAAGAGTTGCCGGACGGCATGCGCATCTCCATCGGCTTTGACGTCACCACCTATATGCGCAACGCGCTGCGCGAGATATTTATCACCCTGGTGGAAACCGTGCTGCTGGTGGGGATGGTGGTCATTGCCTTTATGGGTTCCCTGCGCACCGCGCTGGTGCCGCTGATCACCATTCCGATCTCGCTGCTTGGCGCGGTGGCGGCCATGAGCATCATGGGTTTTTCCATGAACCTGCTCACCGTGCTGGCCATTGTGCTGTCGGTAGGGCTGGTAGTTGACGATGCCATTGTGGTGGTGGAAAACGTGGCCCGTTACATGCGTCAGGGGATGAGCCGCTATGAAGCGGCGCTGGCCAGTTCGCGGCAGCTGTTTGCGCCGATTATCGCCATGACCCTGACCCTGGCGGCAGTCTATGCGCCCATCGGTTTCCTCTCGGGGCTGACCGGGGTGCTGTTTAAAGAGTTTGCCTTTACCCTGGCGGTGGCGGTGCTGATATCGGGGTTTGTGGCGCTGACCCTGTCGCCGGTGATGAGCGGGTTTGTGAATCCCAGTCACGGCCGCGAGCCGCGCTTTACACAGCTTGTGAACGGCCTGTTTAACAGGACGCAGCTGGCGTACCGCCGGCTCCTGAATGTGCTGCTCACCCATAACGGCCAGGTCTGGTTTGTGGCCGGTTTTATTGCCCTGCTGGCAGTGCCGTTTTTTCTCTTTTCCCAGAGCGAGCTGGCGCCCCGGGAAGATCAGAGCATGATCCGGGTGGCGGTTACCGCCCCGCCGGAAGCGTCGCTGGACTATACCGAACGCTATATGTACGACGTGGTGGACGCCATGCGCGAACTGCCCGACCACACGGATATGTGGCAGGTGGTATTTGGTTCGGGCGGGTTCGGCGGCATGCAGTTCAAAGATTTTGAAGACCGCGAATTGTCCGTGCACGAAATGCTGCCCATGGCATTCCGCAACCTGGGGCAGATTGAAGGGGTGCGGGCGTTTCCGATTCTCTCCTCTGCGCTGCCCACCGCCGGCCGCATGGATATAGAAATGGTGGTGACCTCCGCGGACGAGGCTGAGGATATGCTGCCCTATGCCACCGAACTGGTAAATGCGGCGCAGCGCAGCGGCACTTTCCTGTTTGCCGACACGGACCTGCAGATTGACCTGCCCCAGGCCCGCTTTGAGTTGGACCGCGAGCGGATTGCTGACCTGGGCATGGATGTGGCGGCGGTCAGCCGACAGCTGGGGGTGTTCCTGTCCGGCAACTTTGTCAACCGTTTCGACTTCAACGGCAAAGCCTACCGGGTTATCCCCATGGTCGAAGACTACGACCGCATAAATCCCACCGCGCTGCTGGATCTGAAGATCCGCACCCCCGAGGGCGAGTTGATACCCTTGAGCACCATCGCCAGGCTGCAGGAAACCGTGGCGCCGCGGGTGCTGGGAAAATTCCAGCAGAACAATTCTTTCCGCATCACCGGCGGCGTGATCCCGGGCACCACCAAGGAGCAGGCGCTGTGTGCTCTGGAAGGCGCCGCCGCGGAGATCCTGCCGGCGGGATACGATATCGACTACGCGGGTGAGTCGCGGCAGCTGCGCCAGGAAGGCAACACCCTGATCGGTGTGCTGGGGGTATCGCTGATATTTGTGTTCCTGGCGCTGTCGGTGCAGTTCAACAGCTTCCGCGACCCGCTGGTGGTGCTGGTAGGCTCCGCCCCGCTGGCGATCTCCGGGGCGCTGTTATTTACCTACTTCGGCTGGACCACCGTCAACATCTACTCCCAGGTGGGTTTTATCACCCTGGTTGGGCTGATCGCCAAAAACGCCATCCTTATTGTTGAGTTTGCCCGGCAGATGCAGCAGCGCGGTTTGAGCAAACTGGACGCCATTAAAGAATCCGCCGCCAGCCGTCTGCGGCCGGTACTCATGACGACTGGCGCCACGGTGATGGGCCACTTCCCGCTGGTGCTGGTATCCGGCGCCGGCGCGGAAGCCCGCAACAGCATCGGTATCGTGCTGGTGGCGGGCATGCTGATCGGCACCACTTTCACCCTGTTTATCCTGCCCAGCGTTTATCTGTGGCTGGCCGGCACTCACCAGGCGCGGGAAGGGGCTGATGCGGCGGCACCCGGGCAGGCCGAAACCGCTGCCCAGGGCGCAACTGCGGGCTGATCAGAGGCGGTAGACGCGCCGTGCGGTGCCGCTGAACATCATGTTCTGCTCCGCTTCGCTGTAGTCAGCGGCAATCTTCTTCAGCCCGTTCCACAGCACGTGATAGCTGAGCGACAGCCGGTCTACCGGGAAGTTGCTTTCGAACATGCAGCGCTCAGCGCCAAAACAGCGGATGGTGTGGTGGTAGTAGCGTGCCTGAGCCTCAACAAATTCGTCAGAGCCGGGCGGCTGTGACTGCTGGTGCCAGCCGAAACCGTTGTCGGGCATGGCCAGGCCGCCGAGTTTGGCCACCACGTTGGGGCACTCCGCGATAGCGGCAATATCATCCTGCCAGCGGCTGAATATGGACTCGCGCTGTCCCGCGTATGGACCCACCCCCAGCGGCGTGCCGAAGTGGTCCAGAATCATGGTGGTGCCGGGTACCGCTTTGGCCAGGGCGCAGAAGTCCGCGTTCTGATGATGGTAGTGCCAGGTGTCGTAGCTGTAGCCGCGTTCCCCGAGCCGGGCCACGCCGGCGCGGAATTGAGGGTCCTGGTAGAGACCCGCGTCCGCCCGGCCGGCAATCGTCAGCGCTTCCGGATGCGGGTCCCGGGCGCCGGCATGGCGGATACCGCGGAACAGGCCGTTGCCGGCGGACTCGTGAGCATCCAATACGGCGTCCAACTGCGGCAGGCGCAGATCAGCACCGCCGACGATGCCGGCAATGGTAGCCCGGCCGGCGTCCGCCATGGACTGTCTGGCCAGTTCAGCCACGTAATGGGTTTCACCCACCGGCCGCAGGTGTTCCGGGCCGTCTTCGTGGTATTCGGAGCGGCACTCCAGAAATACGGTCTGCACCACATTGTGGCCGTCGCCGGTGTCCGCCCACAACTCGTCCAGTTCGTAGTGCCAGTCGGCGCGGCGCCACAGATGATGGTGCGGATCCACTATCTCCCGTCCGGGGTCGATGATGTCTTCCCGGCGCTGTGCCAGCCAGGTGTCGTGCTCAGTCATTTTACCTCTCCCGCTGCCGGCACATTGTTTGTCATGCCCGCTGCATGTGCAATGGCCGGAATTGTGACGCGGTGCCGCCTGCCCCGCCGGGAATGTGGGCGCTGCACGTCCCGGCGCGGAAGGCTCTGGTATAAATCGGCTTCTGGTTTAGCTGGATAGCTGTATTGTCAGTTATGTTGTACAGAGGATTTGCAACATGCCGGACCCGGTTCCGCGCATTAACCGCCGTTGTAGTTGCCCTGATGGCAACGCCATCTTTTTCGTCCGCCGCTTCCGCCCCCCTGCAGGTACGTAATCTCAGCCCGGTAGTACAGTTGTACGGACTGCCGCGCATGTCCGGTGCTGACGTGGTGGAGTCAATGCATACCACCTTTAACATCGAAGCGGCGAATAACTTTCAGAGCGAAGCGCGGGACGGCACCTTTGCCTTTTTTGACGGTGAGACATACGTAGCCAGCTACCGGCTGCGCGGCCCGCTGCCCTGGGGCGGCTGGGAATGGGGCGCGGAATTACCCTGGGTTGCGCACAGCAGCGGCAGCCTGGACGGTCTGGTGGATGAGTTTCATGAACTGTTCGGGTTACCGGACGGAGAACGCTCGCTGGCCTCCCGCGGCCGGCTCGATTACCTGATTCAATCCCAGGGTGAGGTATATGCGGATTTCAGCAGCCGCCAGCAGAGCCTCGGCGATGTCCGCGCGTTTGCCGGTTACCAGGTATTTCAGCGGCCGGAATCGGCGCTGGCGCTGCGTGCGCAAATCAAATTTCCAACGGGGGACGTTGGTGAACTGTCCGGCTCGGAGGGGCTGGATGTAGCGGTGTGGGGTGAGTACCGGCGTGATCTCATGATCGGCCGGCAACCCTTCAGTTTGAGCCTGGGCGGCGGCATGAGCTATCTGGGTGAGGGTGAGCTGATACCGTCAGCCCAGGAGAGCTGGGCCGGGTTCGGCCATCTGGGTGTGCAGGTGCCGGTCAACCGCTGGCTGGAACTGCACGCGCAGATGGACGCCCATACCGCATTGCTGGACACCGGCAATCCGCTGGTGGCGGATGCCGGTGTGCTGGGTACGCTGGGCGGCCGCATTGCGGTCAATCCCAGGTTCTGGCTGGACCTGTCGCTGATCGAAGACCTGGAGGCGGAAAGCGCCTCGGATGTTGTCTTTCAGGTGATGCTGGGCACGCGCCTGTAAGACAGCCGGAATCAGTCGTCCAGCGGCGAAAGCAGGAAGTGGCCATGGCCCGCGGCCACCGGTTTGAGACGGGATTCCTGCCACAGCTCTGTTCTCACGTTAGCCACGCGCCGGCCCTGCCGGGTAACAATGGCGCGCCCGAAGGTCATCTGCGCCCGGGCGGAGCGCAGGTAGTCAAAAGAGACGTCCACGGTCTTGGGCAGGCGTTCGCAGGACGTGTCGTATAACAGTTGCAGCACCGCGGTCATTTCCAGCATGGCGCCCACCGCGCCGCCGTGAATGGCCGGCAGGTTGGTGTTACCCACCAACTGGTCGCTGAAAGGCAGGATGGTGATGATTTCGTCACCCTGGGCTTCCACCTGTAAACCCAGAAAGCGGGCATACGGGATGGCCTCCAGCAGGGCCTCCAGGTCGCGGCCGCGACCCTGGTCGCGCAAGCTTTGTAACAGCTTCATCCAGCGGCCTCCGGCTTGGCTGCGGCGCTTTCAACCTTTTCAGCAAAAGGCGCGTTGCGTGTGCCCAGCATGAATGTGGCGGTACAGGTGGCGATGGGCTGCTCCGGGCTGTGGGTAAAAGCCACGGCGCGGACAAAAGCCACATTGCGGGTGCGTTTGAAACAGTGGGCGCGGGCGTGCACGTCCATGCCGGGTTCCGCGGCGCCCATGTAATCGATGCGCATGTCCAGGGTGGCAATGGCAGCCACGTCGCGGTGCATGTCGGACGGCCGCGCAATCATGCCGGCCGCGTTGTCCAGCAGGGCGGTAATGGCGCCGCCGTGGATCACGCCGGTGTCCGGGTCGCCAATCAGGTGCTCCGCGTAACGGATGGCCACCTCGCAGTGGCTGTCGCTGTGGCTGATGTAGCGCATGCCCAGGGCTCTGGAGTGCGGAACCGTCTGCAGATGCTGGGCGATGTCGTGCTGGGGTTGCTCTGTGCTCAATGCTAAACTCGCTGATTCGCGTTTTTGACCCGGGAGGATTCTACAATGGCGATGCAGCATACGCCTTTGTTGATGCACAGAATTTTGGACCGCGGCGCCCGCGTGGCGCCCGACGAAGAAATTGTCACCGCCACCGAGAACGGTGTGCGGCGGCAGACTTACCTGCAAACCCGCAACCGCGCCCATCAATTGGCCCATGCCCTGCAAGCCGCGGGCATCAAGGTGGGCGACCGGGTGGGCACATTCATGTGGAACGGCTCCCGCCACCTGGAGGCTTATCACGCCTGTGCCGGCATGGGGGCGGTGTTGCATACCCTGAACATCCGCCTGTCCCCCAAGGACCTGGAATACATCATCGGCCATGCCCAGGACCGTATTATCATCGCTGATGCGGACACGCTGCCGCTGCTGGAAGCGCTGCAGGGGCGCATGCCCAGCGTGGAACGGGTGGTGGTGGCCACGGAAGAGGGCTTTGAAGGCTGGCAGACCAGCCTGCCCGGCGCGGTTGATTATGAAGAGTTTATCGACGGCCAGCCGACCCGGTTCGAGTGGCCGGAAATTGATGAAAACTCTCCGCTCGGGTTGTGTTACACCAGCGGCACCACCGGCAACCCCAAGGGCGTGGAATACGAGCACCGCTCGCAATATCTGCACACCATGGCCCAGTGTATGACCGACGCCATGGCGCTGTCCGCCACGGATACCATCTGCGGGATTGTGCCGATGTTTCACGCCATGGGTTGGGGCATTCCCTGGTCAGCGCTGATGCTCGGCTGTAAGCAGGTGATGCCGCACCGGTTTATGGACCCCCAGCGGCTGCTGGATCTGATGGTCAGTGAAGGGGTGACGCTGTCGGCCGGAGTGCCGACCATCTGGCAGGGTGTCAAAGGGCTGTACGAGGCGGATCCCGGTAAATACGACCTGTCCGCGCTGTCGCGCCTGACCTGCGGCGGCAGCGCGCCGCCGCCGTCGCTGATCCGCTGGTTCTGGGATACGCTGGGTGTGGAAATGATCCAGGGTTGGGGCATGACCGAAACCTCTCCGTTGGCTACCTTGTCAAGGCGGGTGATGAAAAATTCCCAGCGCCGGTTGAGCGAAGATCAGCAGTTTGAGAATGTGGCGAAAGCCGGCCAGTTGATGCCCGGACTGGAGCTGGACATCTTTGACGAAGAGTTTAACCGCCTGCCCCACGACGGCGAGACGGTGGGTGAGATTCTGATCCGCGGCCCGTGGATCTGCTCTGAATACTACAACAACCCCCAGCCGGAGAAGTTCCGCGATGGCTGGCTGATCACCGGGGATGTGGGCAAGATTGATGCGGAGGAATACCTCATCATCAGCGACCGCTCCAAGGATCTGGTCAAGAGCGGCGGTGAATGGATATCGTCAGTCGACCTGGAAAACCATATTGTGGCGCTGGACGGGGTGGCGCAGGCTTGTGTGGTAGCTCACCCGCATCCGAAATGGGACGAGCGGCCGGTCGCCCTGGTGGTACTGGACGGCAGCCGGGAAGTCAGTGCGGATGAAGTCATAGCCCATTGCGGTGAAGCATTTGCCAAATGGCAACTGCCGGATGATGTGTTGTACGTCGAGGAGATCCCGCTCACCTCCACGGGCAAGATGGATAAGAAAATTGTGCGCGCGGATCTGGACGCCCGGGGTTACCAGTTACCCGATCTGCGTGATTCTTCCGCCGGCTGAGCCGGGTGCCTGACGGTGGGGTTGAGCCCCATTGTTAACCCTGTCGGACAGTCACCGCTGGGTACTCGGGGCCACCCTGGTGCTGGCCGCGGCACTGGGTATCGGCCGCTTTGCCTACACGCCGCTGTTGCCGGATATGGTTTATCTGTTCCAGTGGCGGTTCGCCCAGGCGGGTGATGTAGCCAGCGCCAACTTCCTGGGTTACATGGCGGGTGCGTTGCTGGCCGGCCGCATACGGCGTCACATCCGCTTG
>JANQOA010000037.1 GCA_028279305.1 Pseudomonadales bacterium | reverse complement strand
CCGGCAGCGGCGCCGCGGTGGACACGCTGACTCTGGAACACTACCCCGGCATGACGGAAGCCAGCATCAGCCGCATTCTCGACCGCGCGGAACAGCGCTGGCCGTTGCTGGCAACCCGGGTCATTCACCGCGTCGGCACCATGGCGCCGGGTGAGCAGATTGTGCTGGTGGCGGTGGCGTCTGGGCACCGCAACGCGGCCTTTGCCGCGGCGGAATTTATCATGGACTATCTGAAAACGGACGCGGTGTTCTGGAAACGCGAAGTTGCCCAGGGTGAGGCGGGCTGGGTGCAGTCCACGGCGGAGGATCACCAGCGCGCGCGCACGTGGGAACAAAGTTCATAATTCCGTGTCACTATCAGCGCGATAATCAGTGTTCGGGAGCAGCACTTTTGCCGCGCCCGGTGATATAATCCCGCGCTTTTTACAAAACCGTGATTCTCGGCCGGCGCGGCAGCCACACACCGCGCCGCTTATCTACTGAATCCGCATAACACTAAACTGACACCTGAAGATACAGGTACCAGGGAGACAGATATGGCTTATCAGCACATCAAAGTGCCCGCAGACGGCGAAAAGATCACCGTCAACGACGACAACTCGCTGAATATTCCCAACAACCCCATCATCCCTTTTATTGAAGGTGACGGGATTGGCGTGGATATCACCCCGGTGATGATCAAAGTTGTGGACGCTGCGGTGGAAAAAGCCTATGGCGGTGACCGCAAGATTGCCTGGATGGAAATCTATTCCGGCGAGAAGAGCCTCGAAGTTTACGGCGAAGATGAGTGGCTGCCCCAGGAAACTCTCACCGCCATGGAAGAATTTGTCATCGGTATCAAAGGTCCCATGACCACCCCGGTAGGCGGCGGCATCCGCTCTCTGAATGTTGCCCTGCGGCAGGAGTTGGATCTGTACGTGTGTCAGCGTCCGGTGCGCTGGTTCAAAGGCGTGCCCAGCCCGGTGGTGGCGCCGGAGAAAACCGACATGGTGATTTTCCGCGAAAACACGGAAGACATTTATGCCGGCGTGGAGTGGGAGGCGGACTCTGAAGGTTCGGTGAAAATGCTGAACTTCCTGCAGAACGAAATGGGGGTCAGCAAGATCCGCTTTCCCCAACATTGCGGTATCGGCATCAAACCCATTTCCGTGGAAGGCAGCCAGCGGCTGATCCGCAAAGCCCTGCAGTACTGTATCGACGAAGACCGCAGTTCGCTGACCTTTGTGCACAAAGGCAACATCATGAAATTTACCGAAGGCGCGTTTAAGGATTGGGGCTACGAGCTGGCGGCAAAAGAATTCGGCGCAACCCCCCTGGACGGCGGGCCCTGGCATGAACTGACCAACCCCAACACCGGCAAGCAGATCATCATCAAGGACGTGATCGCGGATGCCATGCTGCAGCAGGTGCTGACCCGCCCGGATGAATACGACGTGATTGCCACCATGAACCTGAACGGTGACTATCTATCGGACGCCCTGGCGGCGCAGGTGGGCGGTATCGGCATTGCCCCCGGAGCGAACATCGGCGACACCATTGCGCTGTTTGAAGCCACCCACGGCACCGCACCCAAATATGCCGGCCAGGACAAAGTAAACCCCGGTTCGTTAATCCTCTCAGCGGAAATGATGCTGCGTCACATGGGCTGGCGCGAAGCCGCGGATCTGGTGGTCAAAGGCACTGAAGGCGCCATTTCCAACGGCACCGTCACCTATGACTTTGAACGGCTCATGGAAGGCGCCACGCTGCTCAAATGTTCAGAATTTGGTGATGCCATGATCGCCGCCATGTAACGGCGGCGCGGCACCCGCATACCCCGTCAGGCGGAAGAAGCGTCCTGCGGGGGTGTGGTGACCTGTTCCGTGTTGTCATTAAAATCCACGGAAACGCCAAGCCCGGCACCGTCTTCAGAAGCTTCGTGAATGTTCACGGCGTGTAAACCCTTGGGGCCTTCCACCACGTCAAACGTCACCGTTTGACCGGCTTTGAGGGTTTTGTAACCCTCCATTTCAATGGCGGAATAATGCGCAAACAGGTCTTCGCCGCCCTCATCGGGCAGGATAAATCCATATCCTTTGGCATTGTTAAACCATTTCACTTTCCCGACGGCCATGGCTATTTGCCCTCCCAAGCAACTGCTAACCGGGAAGCTGTAAGCGCCCGTGACACAAACCCCTGCGGCTCCGGCTATGCCGGACAATCAGGAAATGTCACGAGGATTGAATTGAGCAGCCACACGTTTTGGTTTTAGTATTGGTGTAATGATGCTGCATGTTGTAGCTGCGGCAAATCACTTCTTAAGCCCCCATATGGGGACTTTGGTCAAAATTATTAGTGGAGTCAAGTGGTCTGGAAGTACAAAATATAGACCCGAACCGGCCGGAAAACTGCATATCAACTGCATATGTTTGATGAATAGCGGCCAAAGTGATACTGAAGTATCGTCGAACAGTCAGCTTACAGAGTACGGTTTGCCCGTATACAGGGCCGTAACAGGGTTGAAATGTGTGAATACGGCCCCACTAAATGACCTGTACGCAGGTGCGAAAAAGACAGCAACAGGCGAAACCGGGTAATATTGCGCTCTAAGATTCTTACATCAGACATTGCTTGAGGTTGGACTACCCTTAAGATGAAGCAGCAATATTTGGTCACGCATGAGTCCTCTTTCAGATCGTGGAAAGACAGATCTTCGCAAGACAAATCATGGAAGATCAAAGCTGCTGGTGACGACAACACTGGCGGCGACGAGGCGCAGGATAACGAAGGTGGGTTGGCGACCGCCACCGCCAAACCGGAGTTAAAGCGGCCTTCAATGTATAAGGTCATTCTGTTGAATGACGACTACACGCCGATGGAATTTGTGGTTCACATTCTGGAAAAGTTTTTTGCCATGAACCGGGAAAAAGCCACCCAGATCATGCTCACCGTGCACACCGAAGGTGCGGCAACGGTAGGCATCTTTCCGCGGGATATCGCGGAAACTAAATCCGAGCTGGTGAATCTATATGCTCAGGAAAACAATCATCCGTTGATGTCCAAGGTGGAAATGACGGATTAACCTGGAGATTACATGTTAAGTAAAGATCTAGAAGCGACCCTGAATGAGGCGTTCAGGGCAGCCAAAAGCAAACGGCACGAATTTATGACCGTTGAGCATTTGCTGTTGGCGCTGCTGGACAACGATATTGCCCTTGACGTGTTAAAGCGTATCGGCGCCAATTTTGAAAAGTTGCGCACCGACCTCCAGGAGTACATCGATTCCACCACGCCGCTGATTCCCGCCGGCGACAGCGACCGTGAGACACAGCCGACCCTGGGTTTCCAACGCGTCCTGCAACGGGCGGTGTTCCATGTACAGTCTTCGGGCCGTAAAGAGGTCACCGGCGCCAACGTTCTGGTGGCCATTTTCAGCGAGCAGGAAAGCCAGGCGGTCTACTTCCTCAAGCAGCAGAACATCGCCCGCATCGATGTGGTGAATTACATTTCCCACGGCATCAGCAAGGTGCCCGGCGAAGACGATGCGGATGAAAATCTCACCGACACGGACGAAGAAGGCGGCGCTGAAGGTCAATCCAAATCGGCCCTGGAACAGTTTGCCACCAACCTGAATGAAGAGGCCAAAGCCGGCCGTGTGGACCCGCTGGTGGGCCGCGACGACGAACTGGAGCGGGTCATCCAGGTGCTGTGCCGCCGGCGCAAGAACAATCCGCTGCTGGTGGGTGAATCCGGTGTGGGTAAAACCGCCATTGCGGAAGGGCTGGCGAAACGCATCGTCGACGGACAGGTGCCGGAAGTGGTGGGTGACAGCGAAATCCACGCGCTGGATCTGGGTGCACTGCTGGCGGGGACAAAATACCGCGGGGATTTCGAAAAGCGCTTCAAAGCGGTGCTGGGGGAGCTGAAAAAGAAGGACAACTCCATCCTCTTTATCGACGAGGTGCATACCATTATTGGTGCCGGGGCAGCCTCGGGAGGGGTTATGGACGCCTCCAATCTGTTAAAGCCGCTGCTTACATCCGGGCAGATCCGCTGCATGGGCTCCACCACCTATCAGGAATACCGGGGCATTTTTGACAAAGACCGGGCGCTGTCGCGGCGGTTCCAGAAGATCGACATTATTGAACCGGATGTTGAGGATACCTACCGGATTCTCAAAGGCCTGAAGTCCCGTTTCGAAGAACACTACGGCTTGCGCTATACCGACAAGGCATTGCGCGCGGCTTCCGAACTGGCGGCCAAGTACATCAACGACCGCTTTATGCCGGACAAGGCCATCGACGTTATCGACGAAGCCGGCGCGGCGCAGCAGTTGCAGCCGGCCAGCCGCCGCAAGAAAAGTATCGGCCAGTCCGACGTGGAACAGGTGGTGGCTAAAATTGCCCGCATCCCTTCCACCCAGGTGTCCACCTCCGACAAGCGTGACCTGAAAGACCTGGATCAGAAACTGAAAATGGTTGTGTTCGGTCAGGATGAAGCCATTGATCAGATGGCCAACGCCATCAAGATGTCCCGGGCCGGCCTCAAGTCCGGCGAGAAACCTATTGGCAGTTTCCTCTTTGCCGGTCCCACCGGGGTGGGTAAAACGGAAGTCTGCCGGCAGCTGGCCAACATCATGGGTGTGGAGTTGCTGCGTTACGACATGTCCGAATATATGGAACGCCATACCGTGTCGCGGCTGATTGGCGCGCCTCCGGGTTATGTGGGTTTTGATCAGGGTGGTCTGCTGACCGAAGCGGTCACCAAGCACCCGCACAGCGTGGTGCTGCTTGACGAGATTGAAAAGGCGCATCCCGAAGTGTTCAATCTTTTGTTACAAGTCATGGACCACGGCACCTTGACGGACAACAACGGCCGCAAGGCGGACTTCCGCAATGTGGTGCTGATCATGACCACCAACGCCGGCGCCCAGGAAATGGACCGTCCGTCCATCGGCTTCACCCATCAGGACAACAGCAGCGACGGCATGGAAGTCATTAAGCGCATGTTCACCCCTGAGTTCAGAAACCGGCTGGACGCCATTGTGCAATTCGGCTCACTGCCCATGGAAGTGGTCAAAACCATTGTGGACAAATTCCTTACCGAGCTGCAGGCGCAGCTGGACGACAAGCGGGTCACGCTGGAAGTGGACGAACTGGCGCGGGATTGGCTGGCGCGGGAAGGCTACGACGAGAAGATGGGGGCGCGGCCGATGCAGCGCCTGATCCAGGACAAAATCAAGAAACAGCTGGCGGAAGACCTGCTGTTTGGTGATTTATCCAAGCACGGCGGTGTGGTCAAGATCACCGTGGAAGACGGTGAGCTGAGTATCAACGTACTGGATTCGGTGGAGGCCTGATCGGGCCTGTTACATGCGGAAGGTAATGCGTCCTTTGGAAAGGTCGTAGGGGGTTAGCTCCACCTTAACCTTGTCTCCGGTGAGAATGCGGATGTAATTCTTACGCATTTTTCCGGAGATATGGGCGGTGACCACGTGACCGTTTTCCAGTTCCACACGGAACATGGTGTTAGGCAGAGTGTCCACTACCGTACCGTCCATCTCGATCTGTTCTTCTTTTGCCATTCAGCTGCCGTGGCGCATCGCGCCGTTCTCTCCAAGGGCATGATTGTGCAGCCGCGCATTCTGCCCCAAGCGCCGGCTAAAGGCAAAAGCAGATCAGGTCAGGCGTACCCAGCGGTTGTTAACAAACAGTTCGGTGGGCCGGTAGTCGGTTTTGTAACTCATCTTCGCGCAGTCTTTCACCCAATAACCCAGGTACAGGTACGGCAGCCCCCAGTCCATGCATAACTGAACCTGCTGCAGGATGCTGAACACGCCCAGGCTGCGGGCCTCCTCCTGGGGCTCATAAAAGGTGTAGATCGCTGACAGTCCGTTGGGTTGTTTGTCTGTGACCGCCACGCTGAGCAACTGTTGGCCGCGGTAGATGGATATAAACTGGCTTTTCGACCAGGGGCTGAGCAGAAACGAACGGAACTGATCTTCGCTGGCCGGGTACATGTCGCCGTCGGCGTGGCGCAGACTGATATAACGCTCGTACAGGTGGTAGTGGCGGCGGCTGAAGGTGGCTTCTTCGATCCGCACCTCGAGATCAGCATTCTTTTTGAGTACCCGTTGCTGGGAGCGGCGCGGCTTGAACTGCGCAACCGGCACCCGGGTTGGAATGCAGGCGTTACAACCGCCGCAATGAGGGCGGTACAGGTGGCTGCCGGAACGGCGGAAGCCCTGATCCGTCAGGTGCTGATAGATTTCCGTCGTAATGACCTGCCGCGGGTCAAAGAACAGCGTCTGGGCGTTGTTGCGATTCAGGTAGGAGCACGGATGTTTAGGGGTCAGGAAAAACTGCGCCTGGCCGGAATCGGTGGAATTTGAATCCTGCATATGTGTAAAAGCCTAATTCAGAAGCCCGGTAAACACCAGTTCAGCGGGATTGGGGCAGGCGCTGGCCCCAATTGCCGGAATGGGTGGGAAATGCGCGGTTCTGGGTCAGCAGTTGCAGGAACCGGTTGCGCGGCATGCGCGTGACGCCAAGGCGCATCAGGTGGGGGTTTTCCATCTGGCAGTCGATCAGTTGAAAGTTCCAGGCCTGCAGCTGTTCCTGCAGGTGGAAAAAGGCCACCTTGGATGCGTCCGACACGTGGGAAAACATCGATTCGCCAAAAAACATCCGCCCCAGGGAGACGCCGTACAAGCCCCCCACCATGGCACCATCGCGGAATGCGGCCACGCAGTGGGCCAGGCCCTGGTGATGCAGGCGGGTATAAGCGGCCTGCATGCGGGGTGTAATCCAGGTGCCGGCGCTGTCACGGCGCGGCCCCCGGCACGCCTGGATGACGGCGGCGAAGTCCTGGTCCCAGCGGATGCTGAAACCACCGTTGCGGATGCGCTTGGACAGACTGCGGGATACTTTCATGTGCCCGGGCTGCAGCACCGCCCGGGTGGCGGGGGACCACCACAGGATGTGGTCGTCATCATCATCAAACCAGGGAAAAATACCGTGGCTGTAGGCTTCCACCAGCCATTCGGTGGACAGATCCCCGCCTGCGGCCAACAGGCCGTCCGGGTCGGACATCGCCTGTTCCGGGTGGGGGAACGCGACCACCTGCGGTGACAGCCAGGGAATCGGGCTCACGGCTGGCGGTTACTGCTGCAGAATGTCGATAAAAGCTGCGGCTTTGGAGTGCTTGGCAATCACCTGCGCCAGGGTGCGCCCCTGCCGGTCGGCGGCGTCCACGCGCCCGCCCCGGGCTTTGAATTTGCTGATAAAACGCTGGAAATCGTCAACCCGCATGCTGCGGTAGGCGTGCAGCAACTGACTGAACTCAGCGTCCTCAACCCCCATGGCGCCTTTGTCCAGGAAACTTTCTATGCGTGCGTCGTCCCACACTTCATCAACAACTTTGGCTTTATCCGGTCGCATGGCGTTTAAGTTTCTATTCAGTTAAAGGCGGCTATTGTAACGGTTTTGGCGTCTTTCTGCCGGTGCTGACAGGGCTTTGCCGCAGTTTAAGAAAGCTGGATAAAGGATTGATTTTGATGAAAAAACCCTTTGTTTTTGATTTGTGCGTAGTGCCTGCTGCCGTTACACTTCGAAGCTGATTGCTATGACGAGAGATCAAGGACAATCTTTGTGGCTACTTCCGCATCGTTACGCCTGTTGCCCACCCGGGAAATAAGCCTGGTGGGTCTGACCACGCTGGCATTATTCCTGTTGCTGGCCATCAGTTCTTACCATCCCACTGACCCGGCTTTCAGTTTCAGCGGCCAGGGGGGAGAAATTCACAACCTGGTGGGGCGCAGCGGAGCTTACTTTGCCGACCTGGTCCTTTACCTGTTCGGCTGGGTGGCCTATCTGCTGCCCGTGGCGCTCACTGTGATCGGCTTACGCCTGGTATTTGCCCGTCAGGGCAGCGGTAACTGGCTGTTGCTCAGCGTGCGCGGCAGCGGCTGGCTGGCGGTGCTGGTCTGCAGCTGCGTGCTGCTGCAACTGCACAGCGCGCCGGTTGCGGCTTTGCCTGCCGGGGTCGGCGGCATATTCGGCCAATGGCTGGCGCAGCACGGTGTGGGCGTATTCGGCTGGGTCGGATTGACCTTGCTCAGCGTGGCGGGGGTCTTGATCGGCAGCCAGGCCGCGGCAGGCTTCTCGTGGCTGGATATTGCGGAAATTACCGGGCGCCAGGTGCACCGGCTGGGTCTGGCCGCGGTGCGCCTGTACCACAAAGCCAGCGACAAATGGATGGACTACTGGCAGTCCCAGCGTCTGGCGCGGCAACTCAAACAGGAGCAGCGCCGGCAGGCTGCCGTCAGCAAACCGCGCAAAGCAGCCCCGGCCCCGGTTGCCGCCATAGCCGCGCCGGCGGCGCAAGCGGCGCCCGCGGCGCCGGTGATTGTGCCCAAGGTCAAGGAGCAGCCCAACCGCAAGGTACAACAGAAGCGTTTGTTTGATACCCGCAGTACCGGAGAGATGCCTGATATTGATCTGCTCGACGAGCGTGAGCCGGACCGCGGCCTGGGCTTTTCCCAGGACTCGCTGCAGGCCATGTCCCGCTTGCTGGAGCTGAAATTGGCGGATTTCGGCGTTGAGGCCACCGTGGTCTCCGTGCTGCCGGGCCCGGTGGTGACCCGCTTCGAATTGCAGCCTGCGGCCGGGGTGAAGGTGCAGAAAATCAGCGCGCTGGCCAAAGACCTGGCCCGCTCCATGGCGGTGATCAGCGTGCGCATTGTTGAGGTCATTCCGGGCAAGTCGGTGGTGGGTATAGAAATCCCCAACGAACACCGGGAAATGGTGCGTCTGAAGGAGGTGATCACCTCCAATACCTTCCAGGGCTCCGCCTCATCCCTGACCCTGGCGCTGGGCAAAGACATTGCCGGCGCCTCGGTGGTGGCGGACGTCTCGAAAATGCCGCACCTGCTGGTGGCCGGTACCACCGGTTCCGGTAAGTCGGTGGGGGTCAACGCCATGTTGCTGAGTATCCTCTACAAGGCTACCCCGGAAGACGTACGGCTGATTCTGGTGGACCCGAAGATGCTGGAGCTGTCCGTGTACGAAGGCATTCCGCATCTGCTGGCGCCGGTGGTCACTGATATGAAAGAGGCCGCCCATGCACTGAATTGGTGTGTCGCGGAAATGGAACGCCGTTACAAACTCATGGCGGCCCTGGGTGTGCGCAATCTGGCGGGATACAACCGTCAGGTCAAGGATGGCATTGAAAAAGGTGAACCCCGCCTGGATCCGTTGTGGAACGAGGAAGAACAGATGGAGCCGGCTCCGGAGCTGACCACGTTGCCGACAATTGTGGTGGTGATTGACGAATTTGCCGACATGATGATGATGGTCGGCAAAAAGGTTGAGCAGTTGATCGCGCGCATTGCTCAGAAGGCGCGGGCCGCGGGTATCCATCTGATTCTCGCCACCCAGCGCCCCTCGGTGGATGTGATTACCGGTCTGATTAAAGCCAACATCCCCACCCGCATCGGCTTCCAGGTGTCGTCCAAAGTGGATTCGCGCACCATTCTCGATCAGGGCGGCGCGGAACAGCTGCTGGGCCACGGCGACATGTTGTATCTGCCGCCGGGCACCGCGCTGCCGCAGCGGGTACACGGTGCATTTGTCTCCGACGACGAGGTACACCGGGTGGTGCAGGACTGGAAACAACGCGGCGCCCCGGAATACCTTGAAGAAATTGTCAGCGGCGACATGCCCGGCGAACCGTTTGTGCAACTGGATGGCGACGGCGACACCGAACAGGATGACGACTTGTATGACGAAGCGGTGCAGTTTGTGCTGGAAAGCCGGCGCGCCTCCATTTCCGCGGTCCAGCGCAAGCTGCGCATCGGCTACAACCGCGCCGCACGGTTGATCGAAGCCATGGAAGCAGCCGGGCTGGTGACCCCCATGAATTCAAACGGCAGCCGCGAAGTGGTGGTGCCGAACCGGGAATAGACATGCTGCGGGATGGCCTGTTGATAATCATTGCGGCGTTGCTGCTGAGCAGCGCTCCGGCACTTGCCGGCAGCGGCGCTGAGGCGGCGGATGCCGCCGGTGGGGCAGAGGACGCCGCTGACGCCCGGGGTCTGGAACAGCGCCTGCGGGAACTGGACGGCGTTACCGCCGGGTTCACCCAGCAGATTTCGGACGCCCGCGGCGTGCTGGTGGAGGAATCCAGCGGCCGTATCCATCTGGCCAAACCGAACTTCCGCTGGGAAGTTGCGGAACCGTTTCCGCAGACTATTATCGCCAAAGGTCCGCAACTGCAGATTTACGACCCGGATCTGGAGCAGTTAACGCTGAAGCAGCTGGATGGCAGCGCTGATCTGCAGGATGTGCCGCTGACGCTGTTAACCCGCCGGGATATCAACCTGTCCAACGACTTTACCGTGACCGCCGCGCATACCCCCGGTCAGACCCACTACTTCCTCATCCCGCGCGGGCTGGACGCCTTGTTTGCCAGCATGGAACTGGTGTTCCGCGCGGACACCCTGCATACCCTGATTATCACCGATCACACCGGCCAGCAGTCGGTAATTCGATTTACCGGGTTTAGCGCCGGTCAGATGATAGAATCAACGATGTTTGAACTGGATTTGCCAGCGGACATCGACATTGTCAGAGGATAACCCGCAGACACAGCTGGCCATAGATACCGGCCGGCAACCCGCCGCCGCCGTGGACGAAGTGAAGCCCCTGGCGGACCGCCTGCGCCCGCAGAAGCTGGAAGATTATGTCGGCCAACAACATCTGCTCGGCGCGGATAAACCGTTGGCGCGGCTGGCAGCGGCCCGCCGCGTACACTCCATGATTCTGTGGGGGCCTCCGGGTACCGGCAAAACCACCCTGGCCCGGCTGCTGGCGCAGAACGCGGATGCGGAGGTGGTGGGCCTATCCGCGGTGCTGGCGGGTGTTAAAGAAGTGCGCGAAGCGGTGGGGCAGGCTGAACTGCGTGCCGGTAACGGCAAAGCCACGGTGTTGTTTGTGGACGAAGTCCACCGCTTCAACAAAGCTCAGCAGGATGCATTTCTGCCCCATGTGGAAAAAGGCACGGTGACCTTCATCGGTGCCACCACGGAAAATCCCTCTTTTGAGGTGAACGCCGCGTTGCTGTCGCGGGCGCGGGTCTACGTCCTCAAACCGCTGCAGATTGAAGACCTGCAGCAGGTGGCGGCCCGTGCCGCGGCCTTTCTGGAATGTAACCTTGAAGACGACGCCCGCGACCTGTTGTGCGCCCAGGCTGACGGTGATGCGCGGCGCCTGCTGAATGTGCTGGATGTGGCGGCACAACTGGCGGAACAGGATATTACCCTGGCGGTGGCTGAACTTGCGTTGGGGGACAGCGTGCGCCGCTTCGACAAAGGCGGCGACGTATTTTACGAACAGATCTCCGCCCTGCACAAAGCCCTGCGCGGCAGCGCCCCCGATGCAGCCCTGTACTGGTTCTGCCGCATGCTGGACGGCGGCGCGGACCCCCGCTATCTGGGCCGGCGGCTGGTGCGCATGGCCAGCGAAGACGTGGGTAATGCGGACCCCAGGGCGCTGGAACTGACCCTGGCGGCGTGCGCCACCTACGAACGGCTGGGCAGTCCGGAAGGGGAGTTGGCGCTGGCGCAGGCGGTCCTGTACCTGGCCAGCGTACCCAAGAGTAACGCGGTGTATAGCGCTTTTAACGACGCCATGGCCTTTGTCAAAGCGTCACCCTCGTATGAGGTGCCCATGCATATCCGCAACGCGCCGACCCAGTTGATGAAAGGTATGGGTTATGGGGCGGATTACCGTTACGCCCACAACGAGGACACTGAGGCGGGTGTTTATGCCGCCGGCGAAGACTATTTCCCGGCTGAGATGACGCCGCAACAATTTTATCAGCCCCTGGACGCCGGCCTGGAAAGCAAAATCCGCAGCCGTCTGGCGCGCCTGCGCGAACTTGATGATGCCGCGGCAGACAAGCGGCGCCGTGACCCCGGGAGTGACACTTGAGTACGCAGATGCTGCTGCTGGTAGGTGCCGGCGGCGCCGCCGGCGCCATGCTGCGGTTTGTGCTGTCCGCCTGGATTGGCGTGCACCATATGTTCCCATGGGCGACGCTTGGTATTAATATCGCCGGTTCGTTTGCCATCGGCCTGCTGTGGGGCGGCTGGGGCCACGCGGAGTGGTTCCAGCAATGGGGGAGATTGCTGCTGGTGGTGGGCGTATTGGGTGGTTTCACAACGTTTTCCGCGTTTTCCATGGAAACCCTGAATCTGCTGCAGGGCGGGCGGCTGCTGGCTGCTGCAGCCTATGTGGCGGCGTCGCTGTTGGCCTGCCTGGCGGCTGTATTTGCCGGCGAGCGCAGCGGCAGCCTGCTGTTGACCTGAGACGATACGATGTTGGATGTTCGAAAATTACGCGCTGATCCTGAAGGGGTGGCGCAGGCGTTGCTGACCAAGGGCTTTAACTTTGATACCGCGCGTTACGTGCAGTTGGAAAGTGAACGCCGGGTGCTGCAGCAGGAAACGGAAACCCTGCAGAACGAGCGCAACACCAAGTCGAAGTCCATCGGCCAGGCCAAAGCCCGTGGTGAAGACATCCAACCGTTGCTGGACGAGGTGGGCGACCTGGGCGCGCGTCTGGACGCCAGCAAAAGCCGCTTCGAAGCCGTGCAGGCGGCTCTGCAGGAATTGCTGATGGCGGTACCCAATGTGCCTGACGCCAGCGTGCCGGCCGGCGCGGATGAGGAAGACAACCTTGAGATCCGCCGCTGGGGTAACCTGCCGGAATTCAATTTTCCGCCGCAAGACCACGTGGATCTTACGGACAACGGCGCGCTGGATTTTGATGCGGCGGTAAAAATCTCAGGCGCCCGCTACGTGGTGATGCGCGGCCAGATCGCGCAACTGCACCGCGCTTTAACGCAGTTCATGCTGAATACCCACATCAACCAGCACGGTTACCAGGAAGTGTACGTGCCTTACATTGTTAACGGCGACAGCATGCGCGGTACCGGACAATTGCCCAAGTTTGCGGAAGATCAGTTCCGTATCGACCAGGAACAGGAAACCTACCTGGTGCCGACCGCGGAAGTACCGGTAACCAATATTTACCGCGACGAAATTGTAGCCGCTGCTGACCTGCCCATCAGGCACGTGTGTCACACGCCTTGTTTCCGCAGCGAAGCGGGCAGCTACGGCCGCGACACCCGCGGCATGATCCGCCAGCACCAATTCGAAAAAGTCGAGTTGGTGCAGCTGGTGCACCCGGATCACTCCTGGGACGCGCTGGAGGAACTCACCGGTCATGCAGAAGCCATTCTGCAGGCGCTGGAGCTGCCCTACCGGGTGGTGGTGCTGTGCGGCGGCGATCTGGGTTTTGCCTCGGCTAAAACCCTGGACCTGGAAGTGTGGCTGCCGGGGCAGGATAAATTCCGCGAGATTGCCTCCTGCAGCAACTTTCTGGATTTCCAGGCACGGCGCATGCAGGCCAGGTTCCGCGAGGGTGACAAAGGCAAACCCGAATTGCTGCACACCTTGAACGGCTCCGGCCTGGCGGTGGGGCGCACCCTGGTGGCGCTGTTGGAAAATTATCAGGATGGCGACGGCCGGGTTGCCATTCCCGATGTGCTGCGCCCCTATATGGGTAACGTCACCCACCTCGAGTTATAGCTGTGTTTTATCTGCCCCTGTACCACAGACTGCAGGGGGCACCGTGCCTGGTGGTTGGCGGCGGTACCACCGCGTTGCGCAAACTGCGCTGGCTGCTGCGGGCTGAAGCCCGGGTGACGCTGGTGGCGCCGCAGGTGCATGCGGAAGTGCGTGCCCTGGCCGGCGATCTGTTGGATATCGTTGAACGCGAGTTTGCGCCGGGGATGGTGCGCGGCGACCACGTGCTGGTGATCTCCGCTACCAACAATTCCACGGTTAATAAAACAGTGCATGATGCGGCGCGGGCGCTGAATGTGGCTGTGAATTGTGTCGATCAGCCGGAGTTGTGCACGGTCATTTTCCCCGCCATTATCGACCGCCTGCCGATTCTGGTGGCGGTATCCAGCATGGGAGCGGCACCGACCCTGGCGCGGGTTGTGCGCGGCTGGATAGAAACCCGCCTGCCGCCGGGCCTGGGCGGCGTTGCAGAACTGGCGCAACGTTTACGTGGGGCGGTGAAAACAGCGCTGCCCACGGTGGAAGCGCGCAAACGCTTCTGGGAACGGGTGTTTGCCGGGGCGGCGGCGGAACAGGCCATTGCCGGTGACCTGCAGGCGGCGGAACGCAGCGCCCGCCAACAACTGGCGGCGGAGACCGCCGCCGGCGCGCAACGCGGGCGGGTGTCGCTGGTGGGAGCTGGGCCGGGTGATCCGGAACTGATTACCCTGAAAGCCCTGCGCCTGTTGCAGGAAGCTGACGTGATTCTGTATGACAAGCTGTCCAACGAAAAAATTCTGGACTACGCGCGCCGCGATGCTGAACTGGTGTACGTTGGCAAACAAGGCCCCAAGCCCGGCATGCCGCCCACCCGGCCGGACAACCGCAGCAACCAACAAGGCGACATCAACAAACTGCTGGTCGGCTACGCGCAACAGGGATTACACGTGGTGCGGCTGAAAGGCGGTGACCCGTTCATATACGGCCGCGGCGGCGAGGAGCTGGAAGCGGCGGTGGAAGCCGGGCTGGAGGTGATGGTGGTACCGGGTATTACCGCCGCCATGGGGGCTGCCAGTTATGCCGGTATTCCGCTGACCTACCGCAATCTGTCACAGTCGGTGCGTTTTATCACCGGCCACCGCATAGAAAACACGGTTAATCTGGATTGGCCTGAACTCAACCGCACGGATCAGACCCTGGTCATATACATGGGGCTGGTGGGCTTGCGTCAGATCATGCAGCAGTTGCTAAACCATGGCGGAGAAGCCCAGCGGCCGGTGGCCATTGTTGAGAATGCCACCTACAGCGATCAGCGCGTGGTGCTGGGTACGGTTGAGAACATTGCCGACCGGGTAGATGCAGCGCGGGTGCAGGGGCCGTCGGTGGCCATTGTCGGCGCGGTGGTGAGCCTCGCTCAGCCCACCCTCAGCAGTTCACAGACAGTGGGTGGGCCGGGGTAACCCGGCTACCTTGGCCGCCAGCTTGGCCGGGCTTTCACTGAACAGCTGCATCAGATAGATGCTGTTGCCTTTTTCCGGCCCCAGCCGCTCGCGCACCAGTTTGACAAACGGCCGCATGGACGGCGCCACTTCCGTGGCCTGATAGAAGTCGCGCAATATGTGGATGACTTCCCAGTGGGCGTCGGTCAGTTCCACGTCCGCTTCCGCGGCCAGCCGCTGCGCCAGTTGCGGCGACCACTGGTCCAGTTCCACCAGGTAACCCTCTTTGTCGAAGCTGGCCATCAATCGTTCCAGCTTACAACGGGGTTGGACTGGGTGCACAGTTGCACCAGGCCGGCGTAGTCCAGGTTGTTATCGCTGTTCACCGGCAGGCCGCGCACGGTTAGATCCTCCTCCAGGCAGTGCACCTGCAGTTGGGCAAATTGCGGGCTGCCGGCCTGTTCGCGGCAGTAGACGCCGTCACCCAGCAATACCAGGGTATCGCCGGCTGCGGTGCGGGGATGGCAAGCTTGAAAACCGCGTATTGAAAAAATCAGATGCAGTGCCATGTCAGCCGCCGATCACCGCGTCCTGCTGCTGTATCAGCGCCCCCTGCGCCGCTGGTTCCAGAAGCGTAACGGGTACAACAAACCGGTTGTGGTCCAGACCGGCCGCGGCGGCCGCTTCACTGCAGGCATAGACGGCGCTGACATCGTAGGTGGGCAGCGCGGACAACACCTTGCCCACGGTACGCCGCCCGAGAGCGGCCGCGTCCTGCTGCGGCAGCAGACTCCATATCCCCTCGCCCCGGAACAGCAGGGACACATTAAAATCGAACACCGCGCCGACCATGCCTGCTTCCAGGATCTCCACGGTATGACTGTTGCGGTAGGGGGTTTCGTGACACACAAGCAGCAGGTTCTTCATGCCGGAAACTCCACGTAGCGCTCGGATTCTGCAATGGCGTCGATAAGCTGGCCCAGGCCGACCAGTTCAAAAGGAGGCGCCAGGGTTGCGGCGGTTTTTTCGTAACGCTGCTGTTCACCCTGGGACAGCACGCCGCGCTTGATGCCGTTGGCGATGCACACGGCAAGTTCAGTCCGGTGTGACTCAGCAAAAACGCGCCAGGCGGCCTGCAGGTCAACCTCTTCCTGGGGCGGCACGCTGCTGTTCAGTCCCACCAGTACCGCCTCATGGTAGAAAAAGACCCGGGTAATGGTGTGTCCGGCGGCCACCGTGGCGGCGCAGAATTTCAGCGCGCGTTCGTTGGCGAATGACGCGTAGGGCGCGCCGTGGACGGCAATGGTGAAGTTCATAACTGCTGGAATCTGGAGCGTGATTGCAAACCCGTATGATAATCCTTAGCTGCTCATCCCGCAGCTTCCTGTGAAGTGCCTGCAGCCACGGCGTTGAGGTTTTTCTGATGTTGTGCACGGTTGAGTTTGAAGCGCAGCAGCAGGGCCATGCCGATGGAGATGGAGATGACGTACACGGACAGATAGGTGAGGGCCAGATCGTTACGCGCGCTGTCCGGTACCGCGGCCACTTCGCCCATTTGCGGAAAGGCGATCAAGGTCAGCACCATGCCCGCCAGCCAGGTGCCGGCCGCGGTGGAGAGTTTGCCGACAAAGGTCTGGGCTGAAACAATGGCACCCTCGTGGCGCAGACCGCCGCTGGACTGCACGTCCTCAACCACGTCGGTGAGCATGGACGCCATCAGTGAGATCAGCATCACCCAGAAGAACGTATCCAGCGCGGATGCTCCCACCAGTACCGGCCACACCCAGCTGTCCGGCATAATCCCGGCCAGCCGCAGTGCCAGCGGCAGACAGCCGGTCAACAGCAGGCCGGCATTAGCGGCCAGTGCTATGTTGCGTTTGTCTGTCAGGCGCGCCAGGCGCGGCAGTGCAAACATGGCCCCCAGAGCCCCCAGCAGGTTCATCACTGACAGAAATGCAATCTGGTCGGTGTTCATGATCCAGAAGAAGGTCATGATGTAGATCCAGATTGCCGCCATCAGACCGTCGCTGGCGCGCAGCACCAGCGCCACCGAGATGATTGTGCGGAACGCTTTGCTGGTGATGACCTCTTTCACCGTGGCAAGGGCATTAACCAGGCTCAGGCTGTTTGTTTCGCGGGGCCTGCGCAGCTGCGGGATATGCCGGTGTGTGCCCGCGGAGGCGGCCAGGATGGAGAGCAGAATCAGGCCGGCGCCGAGATAACTGGAAGCAACATAACCGGCCTGGTTCAGCGCGCCGTCCGGCTGGGTCTCGGTGGGCTGCAGGTATACCGCATACATCAGGATGGTGAACGAGACACCGGCTACCCAGGCGGTGGAAATACGCGCGGACATCAGCGAAGTGCGCTGATCGTAGTCGCTGGTCAGTTCCGGAATCATGGCGTTGGACGGGATGTCGTAACAGGTCATCACGGTGCGGAACACAATCAGCACCGCGGTCAGGTAGAGGAGCCCCATGCTGTTGGAAGCCAGCGCCCAGTCCGGCGGGTTCCACAGCAGAAAGTACAGCAGCGGCAGCGGCAGCAGCGAAAAGTAGATGAATGGATGGCGGCGCCCCAGCCGGGTCCGGGTGCGGTCGGAAATCATGCCCACCAGCGGGTCGCTGAACGCGTCAAACACCAGCGCGATGGCCAGCGCGGCGCTGACCACGGCGGCGGGCAGGCCCAACACCTGATTGTAGTAGATCAGCATGAAGTAGGTGACTGCATTGCCCACCACCCCAAGGGTGATGCCCCCTGCGCCAAAAAAGCACAGGGTTGAACGGTAGCTTTGCATGCGTGTGTTGGCTGGTGACCCTTCCCCGGGGACAGCTAACTTACCACGGTGGGGTGAAAGACGGTATGCTGCGCGGCTGGTGCCGTTGCCGCGGCCGGCAGCTCTTGCTGCACTGGAATGACCCCAAGCCCCACTGCAATGGTGCAATTTCAATGAAGGAGTATTGGCGTTTCTATTGGCCGCTGGCGGTGACCGGGGTGGCCATGGTGGTTGTGGTGCAATTCCAGAACGCGGCGTTGGCGCGCTATCCGCAGGCGGCCACCGAAATTGCCATCTTTGCCCTCAGTTACAGCACTTTTGCCTTGTTCCGCGCCGGGCTGAATTTTGTTGCGCAGTTGTCCAACGTTTACGGCCGCAGCGCCCATGGCATCCGCCTGACCCGGCGTTTTGTGTTGGCGGTGAGTACGCTGTCCGCGCTGTTGCTGCTGGTTGCCGGGCTCAGTGCCCCGGGCGGCCGGCTGGTACAGGCGGTATACAACCTGGACCAGGCATTGCTGCTGCGCGTTCAGGAGTACTTTGTCTATCTGGCGCCGATGCTGCTGCTGGATGCGCAGCGGTTTTTTCTGAACGGGTTGCTGATTCAGGCAAGGTTGACGGGCCGGGTGACCCTGCTGAACATGATGGGCCTGGCGGTCACCATCAGCGGCCTGTTGTTGGGGTTAAGCCTGGGGTTACGGCCCGTGCAGGTGCTGGTCGGGGCCGAATTTGCCGGTGCGCTGCTGCAGGTGCTGGCCATGCTGTGGGTGAAGGGCCGTTACTACCAAATGCCGCAACAGCAGGAACATCATCAACTGCGTTATGTTGACTTGACCCGTTTTTTTATCCCGGTGGCCACTACCGGCCTGATGTTTGCTTTGAGCCGTCCGGTGCTGTACGCGGCGGTCAGCCGCATGGAGGAGGGGCTTTTATATATTGCCGCCATGCGCCTGGCCTTTGATTTTTCCCAGATGTTCCAGCAGGCGGCGAACCAGTTCCGCCACTTCTTTGTCACTTTCGGTCTAAGTGATTTGCGCAGCAAGCGGCGGTTTCTGCTGCTGATCTGGGCCGGCCTCACGCTGTTGATGTGCCTGCTTGCTTTCACCCCGGCGGTGCAGTGGATCTGGCTGCGCGCCATGGGCATTCCCGCTGATCTGATTGCACCCGCCGCTCAGGTGTTAATGGTGTTATGCCTCATGCCGGGTATCATTTTGTTGAGAAACTATTTTCACGGCATCCTCATGGTTGAACGGCGCACCGGCAGTATGGCGTACGCGAGCATTCTGCGCGTGCTGGGCATTTACGGCGTGGCTCAAGCGTTAGTCTGGCTGGGCTGGCTGGATCATGTGGCGGCGGCGTGGACTTTGCTGGGCGGGTTTCTGATAGAGGCCCTGGTGGTAGCTTATAGCGGCCGCCGGTATTCTTCCCCGGGCCGCTGATATGTGGCTCAGCAACGGTTATGAACGACGCCTGGCGGCGCTGGCCAGGGTTTTTGCCAAGGCGGTGGCGAAGGCCATGGGTGAGCTGAACCGTGCCCAGCAGCAGCTGGGACTGGCGGAGATCTTTCAACCCGGGTTGTTGTTAACAGCGGAATTTCGTTGTGAGGTGCGCGGCAAGCTGGAACGGCTGGACGCGCTGCTGGCTGAGTACCGTACGCTGCACGACCGCTATCTGCTGGAGTTTAATGCCGGTGTGGTCAAGCTGCTGGCTGAGGAAAGTGCTGACGAGCAGGCGCAGCAGACAGCCCTGGCGCAAAGCAAAATCGAAACCCATCTGCAGGAACAGGCGCAGTTCTACCGGCTGCGCCGGGGCTGGATGGATGCGGTTGAACAGTTGTTATCCATTGTCGAGGCGCATGAGCAGACCATTTCTTTTGACGGTGAGCAACTGCTGTTCGAAGCTGACGATGTGCTGGAAAC
>JANQOA010000011.1 GCA_028279305.1 Pseudomonadales bacterium | reverse complement strand
AACACCCAGATCCGGCGGCCGCACACAGTTGCTGACCCCGCCCCCGGGGACGAACTTCGCCGACCCCGTTGTACACCGTATGGATGGCGCCACTTATCTCTTTTTTGAAGCCTTCGAACACAACGGTAAAGGCAGAATCCTGGTCTGTGAGATCGGGGCAGACGGCTCCCTCTCAGCCCCGCAAGAAGCCCTGCGCGCAGATTATCACCTGTCCTATCCATTTGCGTTCACCTGGCAAGACAGGCACTTCATGATCCCGGAGTCTTCAGAAAACGGCACCCTGGACCTGTGGGAGAGCGACGGGTCCGCAACGTCCTGGCGCAAGCGGCAGACCCTGCTTGAGGGTCTGGAAGCGGTTGACGCCACCCTCTTTCAAACCGGCGCGGGCTGGTGGATGTTTACCTCCGTGCGGGAACACAGCGCCACCAGCTACAGTGATAATCTGCACCTCTATTTTGCCGAATCACCCCTGGGCCCCTGGCAGGCGCACCCCGCGAACCCGGTCAAGTTCAATGTGCGCTCTTCCCGCTGCGCCGGACCGCTGTACACCCACAACGGCAGCTTGATGCGCCCCGCCCAGGACTGCAGACGCAGGTACGGTGCCGGCATTGTGCTCAACCGCATAGAGCAACTCACTTTCACGGAGTTCACCGAGACGCCCGTTCAGGCCATTGCGCCGGCAGGTAAGGGTGAAGACGGTCTGCACACATTCTGTGTCACCCACGACTGGATTGCGTCGGACCGCAGGAGCCGAATTCCACCCAGTAACACTCATGCAGCGCGCTTCGACCCGCAGGGCAATCCGGCCCCGCAGAACGCCCTGGAGAGGGTACGTATCAAGACGCTGTAACCCGCCCGCCATCCGACGGGCGGCTCCGGTTAAGCCTCTGCATCCATTGTCATGAAACACGCCAAGCACATACTGCAAATATTTGAACCCGGTGTTGACGGGGCGTTCAGACACGTAGAGGGTCTGGTACGTTACCTGATTGCTAACGGCAAGGTTGTGCACCTGGCTTATTCCAGCAACCGGGATTCCGATCAGTTGTATCAGCTTGTCAACTTTGCCGAGCAGCACGGCGGGCGCACCATTGATCTGAAGATTGGCCCGCAGCCGGGGCTCAGCGACCCGGCGGCGCTGTATCGCCTGCTCAATTTCGTGCGCGCCACCTCCGCGGACATCCTGCACGCACACAGTTCCAAAGCCGGGGTGCTGGGCCGGGTGGCGGCAAAAATTCACTCACTGCCCTGTTTTTATACCCCCCACGCATACTATGGGATGACTGATGCCGCAGGGTTGAAGCGAAACCTGTTCCGCGGCGTTGAAAAACTGCTCGCCGGATGGGGGCATTCGCTTAACGTGTCCGCTGAAGAGTCGGAATTTGCAGAGCATGTGCTGAAGATCCCCCCGGAGCAGCGGTCGCTGATCGCCAACGGGGTGTCTTTTGCTGACTTTACGCCCGTCAGCGCAGCGGAAAAACGCGGCCTGCGCCGCTCGCTGGGGCTTCCCGAAGATGCCCGAATTCTCTGCAGCGTGGCCCGCTTCAGCTACCAGAAAAACCCCCAGCAGACATACGCGGTGTTTCAAGAGTTGGCCAGCAGGTACAATGACGTTTTTCTGGCACACATCGGCAGCGGCGAGTTGAAAGCGTCAATCATGCCGGTTGTCGCAAACCTTAAGGACCGCGTTAAAATTTTCGACTATATGGCAAACCCGGCAGAGTTGTATCAGGCCAGCGACGGATTCCTGTTGACCTCAAGATACGAAGGTATGCCTCTGAGCGTATTGGAAGCCATGGCGACCAACCTGCCCATCATCCTCACCGACGTGCCCGGCAACCAGTCTTTTGCCGGCCTGGGCCTGGATCAACTGTATTACGGCCGCACTTCGGAAGAGCTTTGCGCGCGCCTGGTTGAATGGCGGCAAAGTCTGGATGCCCACCCCACGCCCAATCACCGGACCGTCGCGGAACCGCTGTTTTCCCACCAGGTCAGTTATGGCGCGGTGGCGGAACTGTACGCGGCAGCCCATGCGCTGGGCAGCCGGCTGCGCCATGAGCCGCTGCACACCGGGCATGGAGGCTCCTCATGACCATCACCCGCCTGCTGGTCCTCAGTGCCGCGGTGATCTTCACTGTTTCTATCATGCTGGCGGTGCGTAAAGACGGGCATGCGGTGGTGGCCGTTCCACAAGCCCAGTTTTATGTCAGCCCCAGCGGTGACGACAACAGCGAAGGCACCCTGGAAGCGCCTTTTCAAACCTGGGCGCGAGCGGAGCAGGCGGCGCAAGCAGGAGACCTGATCTATTTCCGCGGCGGTTATTACCGTCCCCAGGAACGCATCCACCTGACCAAATCCGGCGGCAAAGGCGAACGCATCCGCTACCAGGCTTACCCCGGGGAAGTGCCGGTATTTGATCTTTCGCTGATCGACTCGGAAATCGGCGGGGTGGAGATCAACGCCGACTGGCTGCACATCAGCAAGATGGAGTTTGCCAACAGCAAACATGCGTGCATCAGGGTCACGGTGCGCAAAGACGCTGAAACCAGCGCCAGCCACAATATTCTGGAACAACTCAACATTCACGACTGCGGCAACGCCGGCATTGTGCTCTGGGGCAACCACCGGGGTGACGGCGGGGTGCATGAAAATCTGCTGCTGAACATCGATTCATACCGCCACTACTATCCACCCGAACGCGGCAATCAGGGTGACGGCATTGTAGTCGGCGGCGGCGTGGGACCCGGCAATGAGGTACGGGGTTGCCGCGCATGGGATAACGCTGATGACGGTTTTGACACCTGGAGCGCGGGTTCTTCAGTGCTGTTTCACAACAACTGGTCCATGCGTAACGGCTTCAATATCTGGGGCCAGAAGAAACCCTGGGAAGGCGCCGGGCACGGCTTCAAACTGGGCATGTCAGTGGCCAACGACAACCATGTGCTGGTTCACAATGTCGCCGTGGGCAACGCCCGCTGGGGCTTCAACGACAACAAGAACACCGCATCCATGACCTTTATGCATAATACCGCCTTCGGCAACGGCGTCGGCCAGATCCGCCTCGCCCACGGCAAACACGTTGCGCGTTACAATCTTGCGCCGTTGCAAGGTGTCTCCCTGGCTGAGGAAATCATCGAAGAAACCAATAGCTGGAACTATCCGGACCTGGCCGTAACCGCACAGGATTTTGTCTCGGTGGACCTGGGTCTTGCCCGGCACCAGCGGGACCGGCTGGGACGCCTGTCAACAGCCGGCTTCTTTCAGCTGCGTGAAGACAGTGAGATTCGCAAAACCGCGGATGTTCTACTCGGTTTCAAGGCGAGTCATCAGTCCTTAAGAAAACCGGCACCGGCCATCGCGTCCCGGGAGTAAGGGTCAGAGGCCCCAACTCAAAGGCCCCAACTCATAGACCCCAACTCATAACCCCAACTCATAAACCTAAATGCGCCGTTGGGCCAATGCCGAGTTTTTCCGCAAGATCCGTCCTCGCCAGCAACCTTCTAATGCCGGCAACCGAGAGGTGATCGTCGTCCCAATACCAGAGTTCCTGCTCATCCCCTGATCTGCAGCTTTCCCCATCACAGAAGGCCGGGCTGGCATCGACCAAGGCCACATCCAGATCCGCTGTTGCCCGACGTATAGCCGCAAACGCATTACGCTGCCGCCGTTCGACTATTTCCCGCGGCAGCACCGGCGGGTTGAGCTTGAGATTATCCGTACGCCCGAAACGCCAGTCGTGCATGGCGTAATTGGGCACGTCCCAGCCAATTTCCGGCCAGGTCAGCAGGATCATCACCTGTTTGCCGGCCTGCTGCAGATCTACAACCGTGCTGCGTAACGCGGTCTCAAAATAGTTTATACGCTGCTCAGGGGTGCTGAACTCTTGCGCCTGCCGGTCACCCACCACAATCCGGGTACCGTGTTCCTTGCCGCCCAGGCCGTTGTCAAATCTTGAAGAATCCACAGTCATGGGCCAGCGCGACACCAGCACCACCCGGTCCACCGCGGAATCCACTATGTGGTCGAACGCCAGTTGGTTGAAGTCGATGCAACTCAGTCCGTCCTTGTCATCCTGGGCCCGGTAAACGCCCATAACCGATGGGCAACCCGGCATGGTGTAAACAAGACCGGCCACCGATAGCCCGTTTTTTCCCAGGGAATCGATACCCTGGGCAAAGGAGCGGGAGTGTGAATCCCCCCAGACCACAAACGACGGGGTCACTTCCGGCGAACCCACCGGGCAGCCTACCTTGGGCTCGGAATCACCGCGCTTACCTTCGCAGACCAGGCTGACGTTGAGGTTCTCCAGGGTCGCGGCCACCGCCCCGGAATAACGTCCAACCTCACCCTTAAGTACATGAGCCACCAGGCCCACCGCAAAAAACGCGGCAAAACAGGGCGCAACAATCCACGCCACCCTGGCCAGCTTCATGCGGCGGCGGTCGCGGAACACTTCCTCTACGTATTTCCAGGATACTACCGACAGCAGAAAGACCACGCCGATGAGAATGATCATTGCGGTGGTGGTCGGCTCATTCAGGCTCACCTGCCGGTAAAGGGCAAATACCGGCTGGTGCCACAGGTAGGCGCTGTAGGAAATAAGGCCAATGAACACCACCGGGCGCAAACTCAGTAACTGATAGCTGGGGCTGCCGGGACGGCTGCAGGCAATCACCAGGGCGGAACCGGCCGCCGCCAGCGCGGACTGGAACAGTACCGCCTGGCTGCCCTGTTCCTCCGCGGCCACGCCGAACACCGCCACCAGGATAATGACAACCCCCAGCATACCCAGCATATCCAGCCTGGGTGTGCGCCGGGTGGGTTCCCCGCCG
This sequence comes from Pseudomonadales bacterium, assembly GCA_028279305.1. Lineage (GTDB taxonomy): Bacteria > Pseudomonadota > Gammaproteobacteria > Pseudomonadales > Azotimanducaceae > UBA4421. The sequence continues at coordinate 10,438 of JANQOA010000011.1, read as the reverse complement.
GCCTGGGCAAAGTGCACGGCAATCACCGCGCCCAGCAGCAGCTGCCAGCCCCGGGTGGGTAACATGTAGAAGGCAAACGACGGGTTGAACTGGTGCACCACAATCCAGGCCAGAAACGACACCGCCATCAAACCAACCAGCACCTGCAGGGTCTGGGTGCTGCGGATCTTGAACAGGAACATCAACAGCAGCGGATAGAACACGTAATACTGCTCCTCCACCGCCAGGCTCCAGGTATGCAGCAGCGGCTGCAATTCAGCGGCGGGGCTGAAATAGTCCGTGGTGAGATAGAAATAAAAATTGGAGCTGAAGGTTGCCACCGAAACCAGCGACTGCCCCAGCCGCTTGAACTCCAGCGGCAACTGCAGCACCCAGGCCACCAGGGTCAGCAGCATCAGCACAAAAGCCAATGCCGGCAGGATGCGGCGGATGCGGCGGTCGTAAAAATTCCACAGGTTGAATTCACCCCGGCTCTGCTGCCGCAGGATAATCCCGGTGATCAGGAAACCGGAGATGACAAAAAAAACGTCTACCCCGACAATCCCCGCTTCAAAGGCACCGAACCCGGCATGAGAGAGGATTACGCTGGTAACAGCAATCGCCCGGAGCCCATCGATATCGCTCCGATAGCGAATCTCACGTGCAGCATCAACCTTAATCTGATTCACTTGGACCCCGGCACTCCATGTGCCCCCACCTGCAAGAATGACTTATTACTTTACATTTTTCAGGATTAGGAGACAATCAGTGTTAAACAAAACTGTAGCCGGCCGGCATGTACTTGAAACGATCTATTGCCGCTGTTAGTCCGGGTACATCATGGAGGAATTAGATGTCAGTTTGTTGTCCTGAAATGGGCATCATTATCAAGGAAGGCCTGGTGCAACCCCGCTACACCGCGGAAGGTCACTACACTCTGTCATACCAGCCGGTTGATGCCCGCGCCCAGACCCTGATCTGCGGCCCCATCGGTTACGAAGGGGTGATTGCCATCCGCTCTCTGAATCACCTGGCGCGTCAATTAGCCAAAACATCCATCGGCAGCCTGCGGTTCGACTACAAAGGCACCGGCGAGTCCGCCGGCAGCAGCTACAGCCCGTCCAGTATGCTCAGCGACCGCCAGGCAGCAGCCGGATACATGCCCTCCAGCCACGCTGCCGGAGCCGTTGGCGCGGGATTTGGCGCGTACCCGGCGTTGTTCGGCAGCCATGCAGAGGAGGATTTTCTGGTGCTCTGGGACCCGGTGGTGGACGGCCGCGCCTTTGCCGACAAAATCCGCAGCGACAGCAAGGGGCATATGTTCCGGCGCTTGCTGCCCTGGGCTGCCGCTGAACTGCAGGGCTTCACCTATTCGCAAACCCTGTTGAAGCAGCTAGCGGCGGTTGATCTGCGCGCCCGGACCCAGCCGGTTGCGCCCCGTGTGCTTGTTATCGCCCAGCAGGCGCTGCCGGACATCGAGCCGCTGGCTGAATGCCTGACCGATCTGGGCAGTGAGGTGAGCGTGGTACGGCACAATGAAGAACTGCTGGGCACAGGCTCGCTGGTCACCGTACCTTCCAACGTAATTCGGGAGATTGCCGCTTGGATTTAGCCCCCAACAGCGAACGTGCCGTGGTGGTGGCGGAACGGATGATTGCCACTATCACCGAGCCGCCGTCAGCCCAGCTGAACAAAACCATCATCCTGCTCAATTCCGGCATCCTGCAGAGATCCGGCATGGGCCGGTTGCAGGTCCGGCTCGCCCGCGAGCTGGCGCAACTGGGTTACCACTGTTTGCGCCTTGATTTTTCCGGGGTCGGCGACAGTCCCCGCCAGCGCTCAAGCAAAAGCCAATACGACCGCTGGGTTGAAGAGACGTTAACCGCGGCGGAATACGCAGGCCGGGAACTGGGTGCGCGGGAGATTGTCATTCTCGGCAACTGCACCGGCGGTGAGATTGCCGTTCGCGCCGCCATGGCGGACTCCCGCATCACCGGGATTGTTGCGCTGAACACTGAAGGCACTTACAAGATCGGCGCCAAGCCCCCATTCAGCTACTTCCTGCGCGCCCGCCTGTTCAGTCTGCCCGCCTGGATTGCACAGCTGCAGAAGCTGCTCGGGAAAGCCGGCCGGCAGGCCACCGGAGCGCCGCTGCTGATCGGTTACGAACCCACCCTGAACGAGGCTGACTGGCAGAAGCTGGCTGCTACATCCACCCGCGTGTTCTTCGGTTTCAGTTCTTACGATCCGCGTCTGGATACCTTCAAGAAGGTGGTTGGGCCGATCTTCCGCAGCGCGGTTAAGGAAGGACGCTGCAAAATCAAAACGATGTACAAAGCGGATCACCTGTTCACCCCGGAGGCGGCAAAGCTGGAGTTAATCAGGGCCCTGAAACAGTGGCTGCAACCCGCCTGAAGCGGGCGCACCGCAGCGGCCCGGCGTAGACTAACAACTCATCAGGTACAGACCGCCGGCTGCAGCCGTCCGGCCACCCTGGCGGCAAGCTGGGCTGCCGCGGGCACCCGGTCGCCCCGCCAGGCGATATGCTGATCCGGCCGGACCAGGATCAACAAGCTGCCGAACGGTGCGGGCTGCACCGGCACCCGTACATGGGCCAGCGGTATACCGGCATCCGCAAACGCTGACAGCATGCCTGCGGTGTCGTCGCCGGGCACCTGGTCACCAAACTGCAGCAGGGTATAGCCGTCGCCCAGCAGGTCGAATACGGAGCGGCCGTCCACCCAGAAGTGCGGCAGCTGGCTGCCCGGCACGGTGCTTGCCGTGGCGGTGGCCATATCGTAGTCCGGCGCCTGTTCGCCGTCGTAGGCAATGATCGGTGAAGCTTCGTAGGCGTAGCCGAAGTTCAAACCCTCGCTGGCAAACTGTCCGGCGTTAATGGCAAACAACTCTTCGCCAAATTCCTTGCGCGCGGCAACGCCCGCCGCGCCTTCAGCTTCCAGCACCGCCCGCACCTTTTTGCGTGAGGTCGCTTCCGCATACTCCAGCGCCTTGCCCATGGCCAGACGCGAGGTGCGCTCCATAACCGGCCGCCGCTCCACTTCGTGGGTATCCAGCACCGCATCGCCGGCCTGGTTGCGCAGCACCGCGGCCAGTTTCCAGGCGAGATTGTGCCCGTCCGCGATGCCGGTATTCATGCCGTAGCCCGCGTAGGGAATCCATAAATGGGCCGCATCGCCAACGATAAACACCCGGCCGTGACAGATCTTCCTTGCAATCAGCCGCCTGCCGGTCCAATCCTGATGGCTCACCTGCTGCCACTTAAATGATTTGTCAACACCCAGGACGTCGCGGATCGACTGTTCCAGGTCAAGATCCTCAAAGGTGTTCATACCCTGGGTCAGCGAACGGTGGATCATCCAGAGTTCTTTGCCGTCGATTGCAATCACATTGCCGGTAATGCGGGTATTAAGCACCCACGACATCCACGCTGGTTCCTGTGGGAACAGCTTGATCAGTTCGGGGGTGCGAACCAGGGTAGTTCGGGTGTGGGCCAGTTCGGCATTACCGGCCAGGCGTACCCCAAGCTGCCTGCGCACGGCACTGCTGCCGCCATCACAGCCGATCAAAAAAGCGGCGTCGATGATGACTTCTTCACCGTTGCGCTTTTCCACCCGGGTGCGGATACCACCTTCCGTTTCCTCAAATTCAAGAAACCGGGTTTCAAACAGCACCCTTACGTTGCCCCTGGAGAGCGCGGCGTTCTGCAATATGGGATTCAGGTAAATCTGGCTGACCCGGCAATAGGGTTCCGGTGTTAACCAGTGACTGTCCAGATAACCCGGCGCGGTGCGTCCGTTCTCCGCAAAGCGGCCCGACCGGCTGGGAAACGCAAGCCGCGTCAACTCCTCCCCGGTAATTGCGGTTGTGTAGATGACATCGGTTGGAAAATCGTCCGCCAGGCCGGCGGCGCGAACGTCCGCCGCAACACCCAGGCGGCGGAAGATCTCCATGGTGCGGGCGCCAATCGTATTACACTTTGCATCCCCGGAAACTTCCTCGGGATTCTGCTCCACCACCGTGACGTCAATGCCTCTACCCGCCAGATCTATGGCCATGGTCAGACCCACGGGCCCGGCGCCAATCACAACTACTTCAGTCTGAAGCGATTCACTTTGAAAATTCACGATTCCCTTCTTAGCCGTTACCGGTATCTAACGGCTGGTTTGTGTTTTATCCCGGCGTCAGACCGCCTGCTGGGTTGGGGCGTATTGGTCAACAAGCTCTTCCAGGGTCTGATGGGCCATATCGGACAGTGACAACTCCACTCCGGTTTTCGCCTGCAACTCATCCACAATAGCCACCGCACCTCTGGAGGTGCCGCCCAGATCAAAAAAGGTCAGGTCTTCTTCAACCTCATCAAGCTCCAGCTCCCGCTCGCATAACTTAAACAGCAGCTGTGCAAATTCACTGTTACTCAGCACTTTCTACCTCTCTGTACTTAGATACGTTTTCGACCAGTTCCCTGCGCAGCACTTTGCTGGCGGCAGAGCGCGGCAGCGAGTCGAGGAAAAAAAAGCGGCTTGGCACTTTGTAGGCCGGCAGCTTTTCACGACAGGTTTTGCGCAGATCACGCACGTCCACCTTGTCTTCCGAAACCACAAATGCCGCCACGTCCTGGCCATCCCGCTGGGACGGCAAACCCACCACAGCAACCTCAACCACGCCGCTGGTCTGCAGCAATTCCTGCTCGACTTCCAGGGGGAATACCTTGAACCCGCCGGTAACGATCATGTCGTCTTCGCGGTCGCGCAACTGCATGTAGCCTTCGTCATCCAGCACCCCCATCTCGCCGGTAAAACACCAGGGCCAGACGCTGCTGCCCGCCAGTTCCGGTTTATCCGGCGCCACCTGCGGCCCGCGGCTGCGGATGCGGCCGACAGATCCCGCGGGCAGAACGTTGCCGTCATCATCAACAATCTGCACTTCGGACAGAGACGTGGTCACACCCACGGTGGCGGAACGCTCGCGCACCGCTGACGGCGGCAGGATGCTCATCAGCCCGGCGCCGTTGTGGCCGTATATCTCATATAAGTTGGGATTGATTTTCTCGACGATCTCAATTTTTTCGTGCGGGTGCAGTGCAGCCGCGCCGCTGATCAGTTTCCGCAGGTTCGGCAACAGCAGGTTGTCCGCCCCGGCTACCGACAACAGGCGCCTGTGGATGGTGGCGGGAAACATGGCCAGCGTGATGTCCTGCTGATTGATAAACTCCACCAGCTCTTCTTCACGAAACAGCGGGTCGTGCATCACCACCGTGTGGCCGGCAATCAGACTGAACATCAGGTAGTTGCGGCCGAAACTGTAAGCTAACGGCAGCGCTGAGAGGTAAACAAGGTCAGGGGTGATGCCGATGTTTGTCCACCACGTCATGGCACGGTAGAAGAGCTGTTGCTGACTCATATACACCGGTTTAGGTAAACCGGTGGAGCCGGAGGAGAAGTTGATCAAATACGGGGCGTCCGGATCCCGGGGCTCGCAGGGCAGCCCTTCACCACAACCCGCCGCGCTCTCAAAAACAAGCTCTTCAACGGCGGCGTTTTTTGTCTTGCGGCTGACCAGCATCAGTTCCACGCCAAATGCGCCGCAAAGCTGCTTTTTCAGGTCGCGATTGGAGCGGAAGTCTATGGGCACCACGGTGGCCCCAAGCCGGCCGACGGCCAGCAAAGCGACAACATGATCCGGGGTGTCAAACATGGCCAGCCCGACCCGGCTGGACGGGCCGACTCCACGGCTTTTCAGAAGCCCCGCAGCAGTACTCACACGGCTTTCAAGCTGGGCGTAGGTAACGTCTTCCTGACGGTACCGAAGCGCAACTTTGTTAGGCTGTCGAACACGCTGCCGGGCTATTGCAGTACAGACTGACACACCAAAAACCACATTGTCATGAAAGTTAACTAATTATACCGGCCTACTACTTTCCTTGAAAAGCAAATTAGCCCGGCGATAGGTGTAATTCCTTATCCCCAACCGGCCTGCAGGGCCTTTAGAACAAGCGTTCGTTGACCTGCACAACGTCATCCGGAAGCACCCGGTCGTTAAGGCCAACGTCAAATTCCCGAACTTTGCCGTTCTCATCCAGCCGCCGGATCTTGATGCGCCGGTCCGTACCCGCCTCGGTGATACTGCCCGCCACGGACAGCGCCTGTACCACGGTCATCTCCTGCTCCAACCGGTAGGTGCCCGGGTTCTGCACCTCGCCGTAGACATAAAACATGTCCATACGGCGGACAAATACAACGTCGGTGGGCTGCAGGTCCGGCACGCTCAGAGATTGCAGGTCGGTGGCCCCCAGACCGGACAGGTCAAACTGTTCCGCGTCGTTCGGATCACCGCCGCGCAGGATGCTGATGCGGTGGTGGGCCTGCTCCGCCAGACCGCCTGCCGCCGCCAGCAGCTCCAGCAGGGACGTGCCGTAGTCCAGCGAGTGCAGCCCCGGCGAGCGCACCTGGCCGAGCACGGCAATCCGGTTACTCACATGGTCTTCGATCAGCACGTTGACCTGGGCGTTATTCACCAGGCTGCGCTGGGCCAGCTCAAAAGAAATGCGGCCTTCCAGACCACGCTCCGACAAGCCGCGGACCTCCATCACGCCGAGCAGGGGAAAGTTGATCTTGCCCGAGCCGCTGACCCGGGTGCGCGTCTCCAGATCCGGGTGTTCGTAGACGGTGATAACAAGGACGTCACCGATGCCGATGGTATAACCCGTTGAACCATTTTCAGCAGCGTGCAGACCTGCCGCCCATAAGCACGCTGCGAGAACACAGAGTAACCGCTTCTTCATCACCTAAAAGACCAGCTCAAGCGCGGTAGAGAAGCGCCAGAAAGACCGTTCGAAGCGCGGGTCGCTGGAATCACGGTCACCCCAGTCGGTGGTGACCCGCCAGCGCAGCCAATCCCGCACCTTGTATTGGCCGGAAATTGCAAACTGCAGCTGGTCGTCTTCGCGGCCCACCAGGCTGCTGCCGACGTTCTCCGAGAAGTCGATCTCCTGATAGCGAATGCTGCCCGTCAGCCTGAGGCGGGAATTCACAGTCCACGCCGGTTGAAAGGCGTAAGAGGTGTAGGTGACAAAACTCGAGTCGTCATTGTCTATGCTGCGGATGTCCTGCTCCGATATGAAACGCAGCGACAATCTCGAGCTGCGGTCCCAACTTGCTTCAAGCCGCCACCACGGCTCGCTGAAGTCCCGGCCGCTGATATTGTCCTGCTCACGCTCGGTGCGGCCCAGATCCAGGCGCAGCGACGTTTTGGCACTGGGGTTCAGGCGCACGGTTGCGCCAAATCTGTCCTGCTCATAACCATCATCAATGGACGACACCCCGGCGATAAAATCCCGGTCCGGGTATTCACCGTCCACCCGCGAAGCGATGACACCAAAAAAGGAACCCCCCGGGCTGCGGTACAGGGCCGCCAGCTCAGCTTCGCGGGTGGTTTCATTGGAGCGCTCGCGGCTGTCCAGGGTGTGCTCAAACGAATTGCGTTTCACCGACGTTTCAAGCCGGAAACGCCGCGAGACGTTGTAGCCGAATTCCGCGCCAATTTCGTCGCGCTCAATTTTGTCCCGAGTGTTGGTCAGAAACTCGTCAAAGTCGGAAAGATCTTCTGATAACCCGCCCCACACCGAGCCGGAAAAGCGTTCGGATACCGCCCAGTCCCAGGCCAGATCAGCGGCATGCCCGGTGTAATCCAGATTATCGAAGTCGCTGAAGCGGTTGCGGTGCACCTTGGCGCCGAACTTTATGTTCTGGCGGCCAAAATCCAGGTCACCTTCCAGGGCAGCGCCAAGCCGCAGGCGGGTATCCGATTCCTCACTGTCCGCGGTGCGAAACAGGTTATCATCGTGCATCACCTCGCTGGAGATGATGACGTCTATCTTGTCGCCGAGCACACCCGCGGCGGCATGTTGGGTAACCACACCCTGCGTGAAAGATAGAAACAGCAGCAACGCGAATGCGCGCAGCGGCGAACAATTGCTCATTGACATACCAGCCAGCCCCCAACCAAATTCGAACGAGCTATATTGCAAAGAAACTTTGTAAAGAAAGTTTGCAAAGAATATTGATAATATGGCTTTTTGTCCACTTCGACAACACTAAGGGTCCATTCGAGGAAGAGGTTATATGGGCGACATTACGGTGCTGTGTTACTACAACAGACTGTCGGTGTTTTACTCCCTGGCACCGCTGTTTTTTGGCCGCAAATCCCTCACCCGGAGTTTTAAATTTACCGACTCACTGTCCTATTGCCTGGAGCGGGACAAAAACGAGCATCTGTTGATCGTGCGGTATTTTGAAGGCCTGAACGGCGACGACCTTCAGGACACCGGGGCGATTTCCAGGTTACGCAACAAGTACAAACGCATTGCTTTTTTTGATGACAGCGCCGGCGCCGGCTGCACCCGCTTTGAGTACCTGCCTTATGTTGACGTGTACTTCAAACGGCAGCTGTTTCGCGACCGCAGCCACTATTTCCGCAAGCTGTACGGACGGCAGCTTTATTCAGACTATTACCACCGGGAGTTTGGCGTGTGTGACAAGTCCAGGCGCGAGCGCCTGCCGCTGCGGGAAAATGAAGACCTGGAGAAGCTGCATATCGCCTGGAACCAGGGTATCGGCGCCTACCCCATGCGCACGTTCGCACAGCGGGCAGGTGTCGCCATGGCGCGCGCAGGACTGCCGAAACTGGGGGCCCGCCTGTCGCCTCTGGTCACCCCGGAGTTTGCAGCAACCGGCAGCCGGCCCCACGACGTGCATGCGCGGCTGGGCATGGCCACCGCCATGCCCAGCGTGTTCTATCAGCGCAAACTGCTGTTGGATGCCCTTGACGGTAAACCGGGCGTGCTTACCGGACGGGTCGATCAGCGTACGTACAACGCTGAAACCCTGCAGTCAAAGATCATTGTTTCCCCGTTCGGCTGGGGGGAGGTGTGTTACCGGGACTTCGAAGCCATCCTCAGTTCAGCCGCCCTGGTCAAGCCGTCCATGGAACACCTGGACACCTGGCCTGATGTATTTAAGGACGGCGAAACCTACGCGGCCATCGACTGGTCCTGTAAAAATGCCTGGGAGGTGACCGGAAACCTGCTGGAAAACCCCGCCCACCGCCAACAGCTGGTTGCCAACGCCGCGGACGCGTTTGCAGAAGCCTACACCCGCGTGGATGACAAGCTGGAAAACATGATCAGCCTGATCCGCGGCAATTGAGCGCACTCTCTCGTGACCCGCGGCACCTGACCTGCGGTGCCTGACCCGCGTTGCCCGACCCGCGGCGCCTAACCCGCGGCAGCCGCCCCTATGAGCCGCTCACGCAGGTCCCGGCATAGCTGCTCAACCCGCTGGTCCAGCACCGTGGCGCCGTGACGCCGGACTGATTCCCCATGCACCTGGCTGATGGTCCAGGGCCTGAACGGGATGCTGAGAAAATCCATAATCTCAGCAAACCTGTGTTCAATGTCCTCCACCAGCGCGTCGTAGAACACCGGCTTAAAATCCGTCCTGTCCTGTAAACCCTGCTCAAAAAACAGGTTGTTGCGGGCCCACCACACCAGGCACAACAGGTCGTGCGGCGACAGTGATTTGTTGTAGACGCTGCGCAGCACTTCCAGGGTTTGCGGTGAAATCCCGTCCTGGAACCAACCGCCGCCGGTTTGACCCTCACACACAAGGGAGATCGCCCTGGTAGAGTTTTCCCACTTGCGCATGGAGGAATTGGCCACATCCTGGTAGTCCCGGAACAGCCACAGGGCACGTGCGGATTCATAACGGTCGACAATCTCTGCCGCGCGGTGGCTGTCCGAGATGGGTTTAAAGGCAACAAACGGATACGGGCATTCGTCTATGGCTTTCTGCACCGTTTCCTCGTCACGCAGCAGACAACGCTGGAACACGCGATTGTTGTCATGCTCGTTATACACCAGCACGTCCGGGCAGGATTGCAGCACATGCATGGTCATGGTGGTGCCGGAGCGTTGCAGGCCGAACACAAATACAGGCAAGGTCTCACGCACCTTGCGGAACGGCATGGAGCCTTCTTTCATCAATCGAACCAGGTAACGTGGATAGTTACCCAGGTCGAGTAATTGCCGCGCCGCTATGGCCATGTTTCCCCCTTTTGAACTTGCGTCTACTGGCTTGTTGCGCCGAGATCGCTGCCGTTTTCACCCGCACCCAGCAAGTCACTGCCCGGCGCTAACTTCAGAAAATTGGTCGCCGGCAGTGATCCGTCCGCCTGCCGCGGGGCAGTCAGGCCGGAGCCGTCCAGCGAAACAAAATCCGCTGCTGAGACATTAACATCGGTCGCTGTGTCCCAGGAGTTAAATGCGGAATCAACTATCCCCGCCAGCCGCAGTGAACCCGTATAAGACAGGTTGCTGCGCAGCACGTGGTTGGTTGTATTGGTGCCGTCGAAATCGAAATTGCGGTCGTTGTCGTAGGCCGTG
>JANQOA010000027.1 GCA_028279305.1 Pseudomonadales bacterium | reverse complement strand
CCACCGGTGAATGGGTCGGGTGTTTTGGCCTCACGGAACCGGATCACGGTTCAGATCCGGGCAGCATGGTCACCAACGCCAAGGCGGTGGATGGCGGTTATCTCCTCAACGGCGCCAAGATGTGGATCACCAACTCGCCTATTGCCGATCTGGCGGTGGTGTGGGCCAAGCTCGACGGTGAAATCCGCGGCTTTGTCGTAGAACGGGATTTTGACGGATTCAGCACGCCTAAAATCGAAGGCAAAATGAGCCTGCGCGCCTCCATTACCGGCGAGATTGTGCTGCAGGACGTGTTTGTGCCGGCGGAGAATCTGCTGCCGGAAGGGCGCGGTCTGGGCGGGCCGTTCGGCTGTCTTAACCGGGCCCGTTACGGGATTGCCTGGGGTGCCCTGGGTGCTGCTGAATTCTGCTGGCATGCAGCCCGCACCTATACGCTGGAGCGCACCCAGTTCGGCCGTCCGCTGGCCGCCACCCAACTGGTGCAGAAGAAACTCGCCGACATGCAGACGGAAATTACCCTCGGCCTGCAAAGCTGTATCCGCATGGGCCGCTTGTTTGACGAGCAGCGGCTGCCGGTTGAAGTGATTTCGATGCTGAAGCGCAACAACTGCGGGAAAGCGCTGGACATAGCCAGGGTTGCGCGGGACATGCACGGCGGTAACGGCATCTCTGACGAGTTTCATGTGATCCGCCACGTCATGAACCTGGAGACCGTCAACACCTATGAAGGCACCCATGATATCCACGCGCTGATCCTCGGCAGGGCGCAAACCGGTTTGCAGGCGTTTACCGGCTAAGTGATATCAAAATCATGTCGCATTGTGGAAATCTCCCAAAATTAGCTGAGTTATTGCCTTAAGTGGATTGTCAGTAACGCCCCGTCAACTTATGTTTGCTGACCTAAGCGGACGATGGAGTAGGGAAATAATGATCAGGGTAACAGTCGCGGACGACCAGGTTCTGGTGCGTAAGGGCGTAGTTAAGTTGTTGCAGGGCCTGCAGCAGGTGCAGGTGGTCGGTGAGGCCGGCAGCAGCGAAGAGGCTTTGCGGCTGGCCCGGGAGCTGCGGCCGGATATCGCGTTTCTGGAAGTGCTGATGCCGGGTATGGGCGGTCTGGAAACCACCCAGCGCATCACCGCCCACGACAAAAAGACGGCGGTAATCGCGCTGACCGCTTGTGCGCAGCCGCCGTTTCCGGCGCAGATGTTAAAGGCGGGGGCGCTCGGCTATCTGACCAAAACCGTCAGCGTGGTTGAGTTGGAGCACGCCGTGCGCAGGGTTTTTGTGGGTAAACGTTATGTCTGCCATGAGGTGGCGCAGGACCTCGCCGCATATGCGTTGCACGAGCCGGTGGAGTCACCTTTTGACGTGTTGTCGCACCGCGAAATGCAAATTACCATGATGCTGGTCGGCTGCCAGAAAGTGCGGGATATCTCCCTGCAGCTGCACCTGTCGTCGAAGACCGTCAACAGTTACCGGTACCGTATTTTCGACAAGCTCAAGGTCAGCAGCGACGTGGAACTGGTTCTGCTGGCGGTCAAACACGGCATGGTTTCACCGGATACCCACCTGCCGCCCGGCCGCAGCCAACGGCACCACAGCCAGGGCCGGCTGGAAGCCGCCGGACACGGCGAAGCCTGAGGATTATGGATAAGCAGGATCTGTTGCCGCCGCTGCGGGATTGCCGGCGTTGTCCGCGCCTGGTGGATTGGCGCAACACCCTGCGCCGGGACAACCCTGAATTGATTGACCGGCCGGTGGGGTCCTGGGGTGCGAAACGGCCGGCTATTCTGCTGGTGGGGCTGGCGCCGGGTCCGAACGGCGCCGCGCGCAGCGGTAAAGCTTTTGTTGGTGATGCCAGCGGCAGCTTTTTGTTTGCCGCCCTGCACGAGTGCGGCCTGGCCACTTCAGCGGATCCCGCCCGGGCGCGCTTATTGGATACGCGCCTAACCAACGCCGTGAAGTGCCTGCCTCCGGCCAACACCCCGTCTGCACAGGAACAGAACAATTGCGCCGCTTATCTGACCAGAGAACTGGATGCCTACTGTCCGCGCGGCGGCCGCCGGCCGCGGGTGGTGGTTAGCCTGGGCGGCCTGGCGCACCGCCGGGTGTGTGCAACGCTGGGGCTGGCGGGTAAACCCTACAGCCGCTTTGCCCATGGCGCGGAATATAAAATCGGCCGCAAGTTGACCTTGATGGCGTGTTTTCATCCCAGCCGGTTGAACGTTAATACCGGCCGCATCACCCCCTCCATGCTGCGGGCGGTGTTATGGCGGTGCCGACAACTCGTAGCGCCCACCAGCGCCTAGAGCTATAGTGGGCGCTATGTTAGAGCCCGCCTTCGACCCGGAAACATTCCTCAAAACCCTGACCAAAAAACCCGGCGTATACCGCATGATCGGCGCGGATGATCAGGTGCTGTATGTGGGCAAAGCCCGCAATCTGAAGAACCGGGTTACCAGTTATTTCCGTGCTGCGGGCTTGCAGGCCAAAACCATGGCCATGGTGGCGAAGATTCAGCGCATCGAAATCACCGTCACCCAGAGTGAAACGGAAGCCCTTCTGCTGGAGCAGAGCCTGATCAAGCAGGAGCGGCCGCCGTATAACATAGTGCTGCGGGACGACAAGTCTTATCCGTACATATATCTGACCGACCATGCGGACTATCCGCGCTTGACCTTTCACCGCGGCGCCAAACGCCGCACCGGGAAGTACTTCGGACCGTTCCCGTCCGCCTACGCAGTGCGTGACAGCCTGAATATACTGCAGCGCCTGTTTCAACTGCGGAACTGCGACGAGAGCTATTTTAAAAACCGTTCGCGGCCCTGTTTGCAGTATCAGATACAGCGTTGCAGCGGTCCCTGTGTAGGTCTGGTGTCACCGCAGGAATACGGCGAGGATGTGGAACTGGCGGTGATGTTTCTGGAAGGCAAAAGCCAGGATGTGCTGCAGACCTTCAAGCAGAAAATGGAGGCGGCGGCGGGGGACCTGAACTACGAGCGGGCGGCCCGCTACCGCGACCAGATTGCGCGTTTGCGCAAAGTGCAGGAAAACCAGTATGTGCACGCAGCGGGGGGTGACGTTGATGTGTTTGCGCTGGCGGTGGGCAACGGCGCCCAGTGTGTGCAAGCGTTGTTTATCCGCGGCGGCCGCATGTTGGGGCAGCGCGCCTTTTATCCAAAGAACGAGCTGGATCTGCAGCCCGGTGAATTGCTGGAGGCGTTTGTTTCCCAGTATTACCTGGCCGCCCGCAACCGGGACATACCAAAAATCATAGTGCTGTCGCATGGCGGCGAAGATACGGATCTGTTGGCTGACGTGCTCAGCAGCCAGGCTTCGCGCAAGGTCCAGGTGGTGTCCGGAGTCCGCGGGCAGAGGGCCAGATGGCTGCAGCTGGCGCTGGAGAATGCGCAGTTGAGCGTGCAGGCCTATGTCTCCGACCGCCGCAACATGTTTGCGCGTTTTGTTGATCTGCAGGATGTACTGCAATTTGAAACCCTGCCGGAACGGTTGGAGTGTTTTGATATCAGCCACACATCCGGAGAAGCCACCGTGGCGTCATGCGTGGTATTCGACACCAATGGGCCGCTGAAATCGGACTACCGGCGCTTTAACATCGAAGACATTACCCCCGGAGATGACTATGCGGCCATGGAGCAGGCGCTGCGCCGGCGTTACACGCGCCTGAAGCAGGGTGAGGCCAAGCTGCCGGACCTGCTGGTGATCGACGGCGGTCCGGGCCAGGTGGGCAAGGCCCTGATGGTGCTGGAGGAGCTGCAGGTCACCGAAGTGCAGATACTCGGCATTGCCAAGGGACCGGACCGGCGGGTGGGTCTGGAGCGGTATTTTCTTGGTGACGAGGAAATACAGATTGACGGAAATTCGGCTGCCGCGCACCTGTTGCAGCATATCCGCGACGAAGCTCACCGCTTTGCCATCACCGGGCACCGGCAGCGGCGCCAGAAACAGAGAAATCAGTCCGAGCTGGAGGATATTGAGGGCGTGGGGCCCAAACGGCGGCGCCAGTTGCTGACACACTTCGGCGGGCTGGCGGGCATCAAAGGGGCCAGCCGCGAGGAGATGGCCAAAGTCCCCGGCATCAGCCGCAAGCTGGCCGAACACATTTACGCGGAACTGCACCAGTAGGCTGCAGACGATATCCTGCTGACCTGAAGAAGAACAAGCTAAGATAAAAGGATGAATCTGCCCAATATCATTACTCTCGCCCGGATCCTGCTGGTGCCCGTATTTGTGGTGGTGTACCTGTTGCCCGGAGAGTGGGGGTATATTCCCGCCGCGGTGCTGTTCGGCCTGGCGGCGTTCACCGATTGGCTGGACGGCTACCTGGCGCGCAAGTTGAACCAGACTACTCCTTTTGGCGCTTTTCTCGACCCGGTGGCGGACAAGCTGATTGTGGTGAGTGCGCTGGTGGTGCTGATGGCCCATCACAGCAATGACTGGCTGACGTTACCCGGCCTGATCATTGTCGGCCGCGAGATTGTCATCAGCGCCCTGCGCGAGTGGATGGCGGAGATGAACCGCTCCGGCGCGGTGGCGGTGAGTATCCTGGGCAAAGTCAAAACCACCCTGCAGATGATTGCCATCGCGGTGCTGCTGGCCCAGGAGCCGGATACCAGCATGCCGCTGGTGATCGGCGGGTATGTGTTGCTGTACGTGGCCGCGTTCATGACCCTGTGGTCCATGACCCTGTACCTGAAGGCAGCCTGGCCCACCTTGCGCGAGGGGTTGATGCAGAATCGTCAGCGCTGAAGCTGCGCCTCAGACGGGCACTATGCTGTGCTTATGGCACAGGCTGGAAACGAAACTTTTCTCCCCAGGGATCAACGCCTACCAGGTCTGTCGAGTGCAACTGCAGCCGATCGGTGAACCAGTGTTTTGCGTCATAAATGATCTGGATTTGAGAGCCCCGTATACGCAGGGTTCCGGAACTGTTGCCTGACCATTTGCACCGGTCTTGCGCTTTGAGGCAACTGACCGTTTTGCCGGATCCGTCCAAAGAGATCATTTTGACGTCTAACTCAACAGCGTACTCGCCGGGCTTCCGTCTGGGCCCAACACTCAGCGACACGGTCTCAAACCGCGGTCCCTGCTCACCAATATGGGTTTCGCGCTCGGCACGCCATCTGCCCAACAGCAGTTGATCCTGCTGCCTCAGGGTTTCAGCGCCGGGGTTGTATTCAACCGCGGTCGGGTGGCGGCTGAGAAACTGGTCATAATCAAATTGAATGGCAATCTCGTATTGTTGGTTACCAGGGGTCAGGCCTCTGCGCGAGTACTTCAGCGTCTTGGTATCGAAGAAGTTGCCGCTGTCCCAGGTGCAACGCATGAGCGCGTGGCGGTTGCCGGGTTGGCCCGAACAGGAGGATGACCTGTGTTCCGCCCGCTGAAAAAAGAGCGGCTCCGTTGCTTCGAAGCCGGAAACGTGCACATTCCAATACACCGGATCTGCGCCAAATTTTGCGCGCAGCGGGTCCTCTTCAATATCTGCGTCACCTGATGCCTGCTGTTGGTATGTCACCGCCAGGCGATCCAAATCTTCTCCGTATGCCGTTTCCAACAGTGCCCAGTTGACGTGATCCGGAATTTCACGGTTCGGCAGCCAGATGTAGTACGTACCCGACATCAAGCCGACAACAGCCAGACTGGCGCCGACGCGGGCCCAGCGAGGCTCAGCCGGAAGCGCTTCACGGGGGCGTCGGATACAGAGCCACGCCAGTGCCGCGGAAATGACCGCAGTTCCAGCAAATGAGGTAGCGGCGAATGTCACCAGGCGCGCCTGATGGAGCATCGGCAGGTCACCGGCAAGCAGGAACAAGCCATTGGGCACCAGCACAACGGTGATTACTGAACCGGCAACGGACGGTGAAAGCAGGAGGGTAGCCAGCACGACGAAGGCAGTACGGCGGCCGGCCGTGCCGACGCCAAATTCAGCGAGCACACTGATAATCAGCCAGATACCCAACAGGAATAGAACCCCGGGTACCAGATAGATCATTGCGTAGGTGGCTAACATGCAGCTGACCGGTTCACTTTTCGGTATATTTTAGTTGGAAGAGAGCGGCGGCGGGATACCATGCCTTCGACAGATGTGATTATTGGTTTCAAAGCCCATCTCGGTTGGTTGGCAGCCGTTGCCGTCCGTGCAGGCGGGAACGAACCTGAACCTGTCCAGGCACTTCGAATCGACTTATTTTCAGATCAACCCCGGGAAACCAGAGAACCCTATCACGTTGCCGGCGGCTGGCATGGACTGCAGCGGGTCGCCAGGCCGCGCCGCCCCTCAACCGTGATCGAGCAGGCACGGATCAAACAGGCTGCGCTTGCAGCAGCTTGTTTGCAGCGGGTGCGGACGGAGATGGGTAATGAGGGATGGTGTTGGCGCAAGGCGGTCATGCTCACAGGCAGAGGCGTACTGGGGGATCTTGACGACGCTCTGAAGTCCCATGCCAGCATCCACATCGCGGAGGGCGAAGCGGTCAGGAAAGCGGTAAGGGTGGCCGTGGGCGAAATGCAGGTCGCTTGTATCGATCAGGACGAGAAAAGCACCTTGGTGGAGGCGGGCAACAAATTGCGCACGTCACCGGAGGCGTTGGACAGCCGTCTGAAACAGTGTCGTCCGCCGCAGGCGCGGTCCTGGACAAAAGAACACCGGATTATAGCCGCAGCGGCCTGGTTGGCGGCCTCGGCTTGAGGGCCCCGGCCAACTTATGTCCGGCCGGAACATGGCCCCGGGTTTGAGCGGTTTGGAGGCTGAGACCGGAGTCGAACCGGTGTACACGGAGTTGCAGTCCGCTGCATAGCCACTCTGCCACCCAGCCTTGCGTGGAGGGGCATTCTAAGGATCTGAACCGTTGATTACCAGTTCAGCGGCAGATAAGAAAAAGCCCCAGGTTATGGCAGCAACCCGGGGCTTTTGAGGGTCCAGCCAGGTGTGATAGCTGAACCAAGGCTAGGGTAGCGGCTTCGTACCCTTTGCACATGGGCTATTTGACCTAATCGCCGGTTATGTTCAATCGAAGCCGCGCTCCAGCGTGATGCCTTACGGGCCAGAGTGATGTCTCTTACTCGCGCGACGTTTTGCCACGCAGCCGCAAAATTCGACAAGTTAGAATCATGTCTCTACTCGTGCGACGTTTTGCCGCAACGCGGCAAAACTCGACAGAGCTCGCACGCAGTGCGAGATCACTCGACAGGTCTCGCGCCAGGATAATGTCTCTTACTCGTGCGACGTTTTGCCACATAGTGGCAAAACTCGACAGAGCTCGCACGCAGTGCGAGATCAATGGTGCCCGGAGCCGGAGTCGAACCGGCACGCTCTAACGAGCGAGGGATTTTAAGTCCCTTGTGTCTACCAATTTCACCACCCGGGCGGATAGGGGACGAGCGGCAGGCGCAGCTAGACTATACCGCCGGTATGAGAAATCAAGCGGTGCGGATACTCGAAGGCCCTGCAGCGCGGCTCAGCCGCGCATAGTCAAACAGCTTGCCGGCCAGTCCCGCCAGCCCGCCCAGGCTTTCCGGTTTAAAGTCCGCCACCGCGGGGCCAATCAGGTCGATGGCCTTGGAGACAATCTCCGGAGACAAGCCAATGGTGTCTGCCACGCTGTTCACGTCAATGCGTTCCAGAAACGAGGGCAGGTCCAGGGCACCCAGAAGATCACCCAGGTCAAACCCGTCACCGCCGTCCAACTGGCTGGTCAACGCCTCGCCCAGCGGATTGATTTTATCTGCCGGCACCCCGCTGGATTTCAGACTTTCGATCAGCTCCGGCGCACCTTTTAGTAGGCTTAGTACATCCACAGTTATGTCTGATCGTCAATGCGTGCGTCCGGGGCGTTTTTACCCACCGAGCTCATGCCGTTGTCGCACGCGGCGTTGGAGTTGTAGATTTCACTTTGTCCAATCACCTGGTGGTTGGCCGCTTTCAGGACAAAATAAGGGTTGCCGTTTTTGGCTTTCTTGATTTCGTAGCGGGACGGATCCGGCGCATTGGTGCGGATGCTTTCGATGCCATTCAACACCCCGTCTTTGGCTTTGTAACCTTGACCGGTGAGGATGGTTTCACCATTGCCTGCCTTTAAGCGGAAGCGGTACGCTCCGGACTTGTCTTTGTAGATTTCAAACTTTCCAGCCATGTTGTTCCCCACTTGTTATTCTGGATGATCATAATCGCCGAAAACGCCCGGCGATAGTATGAAGGATGAATGAATTTCACAGAGGTTTTACAAGGCTGCGGGAAGCAGGCCGGCTTTGGCGCCTGGAAACGGGCCGCGGCGGTCCCCGCAACCGCAAATTCATGGTTGATCAGGCGGCCACGCCGAACATCTGGCCCACAGCAGCGGTCAGCGCCATGGCTGATACGCCCCAGAAGCACACCCTTGCGGATGCGGGCAGCACCGGGGCGCCGCCGGCGCGGGCTGCGATGGCCCCCAGCACAGCCAGCAGTACAACGGACAATACCGCCACGGCAACAATCAACCGCTCCGGCGGTGTCACCCAGGCGGCCCAGACGGGCAGGACGGCGCCGATTGAAAACGCTGCGGCTGAAGTGAGGGCCGCCTGGATGGGCCTGAACCGGGTAGTTACGGAGATGCCGATTTCTTCCCGCGCGTGGGTTTCCAGCGCATCGTGCTGCATCAATTGTGAAGCCACCTCTCCGGCAAGCTGCGGCGATAAACCGCGGCTGACGTACAGCTCGGTCAGTTCCTGATGTTCGAATTCGGGATTTTCCGCCAGAGACTGTCTTTCGATTTCAAGGTCTGCTTTTTCCGTGTCCGCCTGGGAGCTTACCGATACGTATTCACCCGCCGCCATGGACATAGCGCCGGCGACCAGTCCCGCGACTCCGGCCACCACCACGCCGCTCTGTGATGTTTGCGCCGCGGCAACGCCGATGATCAGGCTCGCCGTGGACACGATGCCGTCATTGGCGCCAAGGACTCCGGCCCGCAACCAGCCCGTGCGGTGCGAGCGATGTTGTTCGTGGACCGTCACTGGTGTTCTCCGGATTTGTTGGGTGAGGGGCTGGTGCCCAGGGAGGGAGTCGAACCCTCACGCCGCGAGGACACTGGAACCTAAATCCAGCTTGTCTACCAGTTCCAACACCTGGGCGAGGCGCGCATAGTAAGGCGCTGAGGGGAGTGTGGCAAATCGCCGGTCAGGGGTTAGTCTTCTTTAACGTCTGACCCATGGCGCACGTCGGTGCCCTTCACCTGATAGATCACATATTCGCCGATATTCTTCGCGTGGTCGCCGATGCGCTCCAGCGCGCGTCCCGCCCACATAATGCTCACGCTGGTTTCAACGTCTTCGGGATTATCGCGAATGGCGGCGGTGCAATTCCGGATCAGTTTGTCGTAGGCATCGTCTATGTCTTCGTCCGCACGAATCACGCGAATGGCGTTCTCCGTATCCAGCCGGGCAAAAGAATCCAGCGCCTGGTTCAACATGGTCACCACGTCTTTGTGCATTTCACGGAAGTCGTGGTATTGATGCGCGGGCATTTCCGAGCCGGCTACGCGGATGGCCATTTTTGCAATCCGGTCAGCTTCGTCGCCGATCCGTTCCAGATCGGTGATCACTTTCATTACGCTTACTACGCGCCGCAGGTCGCTGGCGGTGGGCTGGCGCTTGGCGATGATGGAGACACATTGATCGTCCAGCGTAATTTCGAACTGGTTGAGGCGGGATTCCACCTCCCGCACCTGCCGCGCCAGCTCACCGTCGTGGTCGATCAGAGCAGCGCAGGCATTGATCACCTGCTGTTCAACCAGACCGCCCATTTCCATCAGAGAGTCACGAATTCGTGACAGCTCCAATTCGTATTGTTCAGAAATATGTCGATGCATGGAAAATCCTACCCATAACGTCCAGTGATGTAATCTTCGGTACGCTGTTCCTGGGGATTACGGAAGATTGTATCGGTTTCATTGAATTCCACCAATTCCCCCAGATATAGAAAGGCGGTCAGGTCGGACACGCGGGCCGCCTGCTGCATATTGTGGGTGACAATGGCGATGGTGTAGTTGTCCTTCAATTGGTGAATGAGTTCTTCAATTTTCAAGGTGGATATGGGGTCCAGGGCCGAAGCGGGTTCGTCCAGCAGCAGCACGGAGGGTTTAATCGCCACCGCGCGTGCGATAACCAGGCGTTGCTGTTGACCGCCGGAAAGCCCCAGCGCGGATTCCCGCAGCCGGTCTTTCACCTCATCCCACAGCGCAGCACTCTGCAGTGCCCATTCCACCCGCTCATCCAGTACCGCCTTGGAGTCCTCCCCCTGGATGCGCAGGCCGTAGGCGACGTTCTCGTAAATGCTTTTGGGAAACGGATTCGGGCGCTGAAAGACCATGCCGATCTTGCGGCGCAACTCCGCAACGTCGACACGTTCATCATGTATGTCCATGTGATCGAACTCTATGCTGCCGGTAATGGTTACATCATCAATGAGGTCGTTCATGCGGTTAAAACAGCGCAGCAGGGTGGATTTGCCGCATCCGGACGGGCCGATAAACGCAGTGACCTTCTTTTTCGCAATACTCATGCTGATGTTGGAGAGGGCTTGTTTGTCCCCGTAATACAGCGACAGATCACTCACCGTGATGCTGGGCTCCAGGTCCGAAGCATCAGCGGCTTCACCGGGCGGGTTGGTTTCGGGTACCTGATTCATTAACTCTCTACTCCGCGATAGCGTTGTTCCAGGCGGCTGCGCAGGGTGATTGCCGTCAGGTTCAAAGCAACGATGATGATCACCAGCAACAGGGCGGTGGCATATACCAGCGGTCTGGCTGCCTCCACGTTGGGGCTCTGGAAGCCCACATCATAGATGTGAAAACCCAGATGCATGAACTTTCTTTCCAGATGCAGATAGGGGAAATTGCCGTCCAGCGGCAGGGTCGGGGCCAGTTTGACCACGCCCACCAGCATCAGCGGCGCCACCTCGCCAGCCGCTCTGGCCACCGCCAGGATGACGCCGGTGAGGATGGCGGGGCTGGCCATGGGCAAGATAATGCGGAACAGCGTCTCCGATTTGGTTGCGCCCAGCGCCAGGCTGCCTTCGCGCAGGGAGCGCGGTATCCGGGTCAGGCCTTCTTCTGTCGAGACGATGACCACCGGCACCGTGAGCAGCGCCAGCGTCAGCGAAGCCCACACCAGCCCGGGAGTGCCGAATGTGGGGGCGGGCAGGGCTTCCGGATAAAACAGCGCATCGATATTACCGCCCAGGAAGTAGACAAAAAATCCCAGACCGAATACGCCGTAAACAATGGAGGGTACGCCGGCCAGATTGTTGACCGCAATGCGGATAACGCGCACAAATACCCCCTGACGGGCGTATTCGCGCAGGTACAGGGCGGCTATTACCCCAAACGGGGTCACCAGGATGGACATTAACAGCACCATCAGAATGGTGCCGAAGATGGCCGGGAATATACCGCCTTCGGTGTTTGCCTCCCGGGGGTCTTCACTCAAAAAGCGCCAGATGGCGGTGGCGTAGTGGCCGCTCTTCTGCAGCGTGGTCATATTGTTGGGGAACCACAGGTGCAGTACGTCTGCAATGTTGATGGAGATGTCGCGGCCGGCGGCGTCGGTGAGAACAACCAGGTCTCTGTCCAACCGCTCATACAACTCGCGCAACTCGGCTTCGCGCACTTCGTAATCGGCCTGTAAGGCCGCCACCTCAGCGTCGATTTCCTCGAGGCGGCCGTTCTGGGGCGTGTTGCCGCTGACAACCTGCCGGCGCTCCAGCCGCAGTCTTTCCAGCTGATAGTTGATATGGTTCAGCGCGCCTTTTTCCAGCGCGTCGATCTGGGTGCGTACGTTATTGGCCCGGTCCACCCGGTTCGCCAGCGTCTGCGGCAGTGTCTCTCCGGTGACCGTTTGTTTTGCCTCCTCAGCCTCCCGCGCGTGGGCGTTTATCTGCAGGCTGGAGACCATGCCGTAAGCGTTACCCCACTCAATGCGCTCCAGGACCACCACTCCGGGCGGTGTATCCATGGCGGTAATCTGAGCCTCGAACAGCCAGCGGAAGTCCGGCGGTGATACCCGCCGGTTGCCGGTTTTGACCAGCCAGCGGTCCATGAATTCCGCGTTGTCCGGCACCCATTGGGGGTTGCCGCCCGCTTCCAGAAACTGTTGTACGGGAATGCTGTCCAGTTCAATCAGTTCGCCGTAAACCTGCTGAGCATTACCGTTAGCGTCAGTGAATTGAATGTGTGCAACATCACTCGGCCAGAAGTGGGCAAATCCTTTGAACGCAATCAGTCCGAGAATGCCCACCACGGCGGTGACGCTGATACCCACGGCCGCCGCGTTCAGCCAGATCCAGGGTTCGCCGGAGGCGAACCAGCCGCGGAAGTAGTTGCGCAGCTTAGACATGGCTACAGGCTCCCATACCGTTCACGCAACCGCTGACGGACAACTTCAGCAAATGTGTTGAGCAGAAAAGTCAGGATAAACAGCACCAGGGCAGCAAGAAATAAAATCCGGTAGTGACTGCTGTCCACTTCCGATTCCGGCAGTTCAACCGCTATATTGGCGGCAAACGTGCGCATGCCCTCGAATATATTAAAATCCATCAGGGGTGTATTACCGGTGGCCATCAACACAATCATCGTTTCTCCCACCGCGCGGCCCATGCCGATCATCACCGCTGAGAAAATGCCCGGGCTGGCGGTCAGCAGCACCACCCTGGTCAGCGTCTGCCAGGGCGTGGCGCCAAGCGCCAGGGAGCCGTTGGTGAGGTGCTGCGGCACGCCGTAGATGGCATCTTCAGCAATTGAGAAGATGGTCGGAATCACCGCCAGACCCATGATCAGTCCAACCACCAGGGCGTTGCGCTGATCGTAGTTCAGCCCCAGCACGTCCCGGAACCAGGCGCGGCTGTCGCCGCCGAACAGATGCCGTTCCAGGAAAGGCCCCAGGTCAAACGCCAGATAAACCGCAGCGATAATCAGCGGCACCACCAGCAGCCCGTACCAGCCGGCCATGGGCACGGTCACGCGGTCGGGCAACTGGCTCCAGGTCATCGCAAATATCAACAGGGCGGCAGGCAGCACTATAAATACCGCCAGCACGCTGGACAGGTTGGATTCGATGATGGGCGCCAGCCACAGGCCACCGATAAATCCGAGAATGACCGTCGGCAACGCAGCCATGATTTCGATGCCGGGCTTGACCCAGTTGCGCATCTGCGGGGCCATGAAGTAGGCGGTGTAAACCGCGCCCATGATGGCGATGGGGACGGCAAACAGGAGCGCGTAAAAGGCCGCTTTCAGGGTGCCGAAAGCCAGCGGTGTTAAGGAGAATTTGGGTTCAAAATCGTTGTCCGCTGACGAGGATTGCCAACTGTAGATAGGCTCCTGGTAGCCTTCGTACCAGACTTCCTGCCACAGGGTGCTGAAAGAAATTTCAGGGTGTTTATTGTCCAGGTTCAAAGTGCTGAGGGTGTTGGCGGTTGGGGCGCTGATCAGCAGGTTGGAACGCGGCGAGATGGCCATCGGCGCCTGGGGCGCCAGGCCGGCATCAAACTGGGCGATTTTGCGTCCGGAAGTAGGGTACAGCAGGGTTACCGTGCCTTGCGCGTCAACAGCCGCAAACCCTTTGCGTCTGGGCTCGAGGACAAATCTCTCAGCCGTATTGTCCAGCTCAAAATTGCGTATCGGTTCCAGACGCGTACCGATGCTGTCGTTAAAGATACTCCACTGCTTGACCAGACCGCCGCTTTCCGCGGTGACCAGCGCGTAGCGGCCTAACAGACTGTCTATGGCAGCCAGGTTTTCCCCCGCCGGGGTGAGGCGCCCCTGAAACAGCCGGGTGATTGCGCTTAAGGGTTTGATGTCGAGTATTTCTATGTCACCTTGACGGTTGATCAGATAGATCCAACCGTTGCGCGGACCCAGAAATACATGGTCGATTTCATGCTGTGCATTCAATTGCACCAGCCTGGGTTGGCGCAGGGGGGCACCGGGATTGGCATTGCGGAAGTAGTGCAGGGTCAGTTCCGTGCCGCTGGCGGTGGCCAGCATCAGCTCATCTTCGTTGAGATAAGCATCGAGTTGTTCATGGGGCGGCAGTTGCAGTGCACCCTGGCCGTAAGGAAAAGTCAGGCTTGGGGTTAACTTGCGCTCGCCTTCAACAAAGCTGACCACGTAACGCGTCTGCACCAGCACCATGTTGTGTTCGTGGTCCACCAGCGCATAGAGATCGACGGTGGGATACACCCGCTGCGCGCGCACCAGTTGCAGCCCCAGATCAAAGCCGGCAATAGGGGCGCCGCTGGCAGCGCTGTAGAACTCGACAATGCCGTCGCGGCTCAGACGCAGGTAAACCTCACCGTTTTCGCTGACATCTACCAGCAGGGGGTCGCGGTCCGCCACGTTGACCTGCGCCCCCGCTTCGATGTCACCGCCAACAAAGATCGGCCCCACCACCCACAGCAGGTAGGCAAAAATGAGTGTGATCGCGCCGATCACACCGGCGCCGCCGAGGGCGACCACCCAGCGGGTGAGTTTGTCCGACCAGTAGCGGCGCGCCGGTAGGCGGCCGAGGGATGTTGTCATGAGTTGCTACTGCACCTTGCTATTATTATCGCAGCCCGGCTATTCGATCTTGCTGAGTTCCGCGTCGGCCACTTCAGCGCTTACCGGAACGTATCCGTCCTTGCCGACGATCTCCTGACCTTCCTTGGATAATATCAACTTGATAAATTCACGTTCAATGGGCGCCAGTGATTCGTTGGGTTTCTTGTTGACGTAAACGTACAAGTATCTGGACAGAGGGTAGTCGCCGTTGAGGGCGTTCTCAGGCGTGGCCGCTACGGTTGCGCCCCCTTCCGAGGACAATGCCAGCGCTTTTACGCCCGAGGTGATATAACCGATACCCGAATAACCGATACCGTTGAGGGAAGAGGCGATCGCCTGCACAACGGATGCGGAGCCGGGTTGTTCGTTCACACTGTTCTTGAAGTCTCCGGAGCACAACGCCACCTTTTTGAAATAGCCGTAAGTACCTGAAACCGAATTGCGGCCGTAAAGTTGAATCGGACGGGAGGTCCAGCTGCCGCTCAGGCCGAGATCCCCCCAGTTCTGAATTTCGGTCGCGCCGCCGCACCGGCGGGTGGTGGAAAACACGGTATCGACCTGTTCAATGGTCAGGTTTTGCAGGGGATTGTCCTTGTGCACATAAACTGCAAGCGCATCAATGGCCACCCGTATCGGGGTGGGCTTGTAGCCGTGGCGGGTTTCAAACGCCTCAATTTCCTTGTCTTTCATGGCCCGGCTCATGGGCCCGAAATTAGCGGTGCCCTCGGTAAGCGCCGGCGGCGCGGTTGACGAGCCCGCGGCCTGAACCTGGATATTTACGCTGGGATAGTTGCGCTTAAACGACTCCGTCCACAGGGTCATCAGATTAGCCAGCGTGTCGGAGCCGATGCTGGAGAGATTGCCGGAAATACCGCTGACCCGTTGATATTCATGCAACTCGCCGCCGCCCGCGGCCACCGCGGCATCATCAGAGCTGACATCTACCGTTGTAATCTCGATGGTTTCTACCGGTGTTGTGGCGTTTCCGGGCTGGGCCGGAGCCGTGTTCTGCTGGCTCGATTCCCCGCAGGCGGCCAGCAGAAAACATATCGTGATGATGAGTTGTCGCTTCATGACTAATCCTAGTTGATATTGAGTAGGTGCAGGTAAAAGATGTTTGCCGTTCAGGCCTGCAGCGCCCGGGATGCTTCCACGAGCTCTGTGCAAGGTGTGAAATCGCAGTAAAACAAACTGCCGGTACCCAGTTCGCTTTCCACCTGCAATTCCGTGTCGTGCCGGCGCAGCACGTGTTTAACGATCGCCAGACCCAGTCCGGTGCCGCCTTTGGCCCGGGCGCCGGACATATCCACGCGGTAAAACCGTTCGGTGATACGGCTGAGATGCTCCGGGGCAATGCCTACCCCGCAGTCGCGCACCGCCAACCGGCACTTGCCGTCGACGTCGCGCCAGGAAACGTCGATGTGACTGCCTTTGGGGCTGTAACGCACGGCGTTGCTCAACAAGTTGACGCACACCGAAAAAAGTTCCGTTTCGACACCGAAAACTTTGTGCTGGGATTCGCAGCAGATCGTAATCTGATCTTCTGAAGCCAGTGTGCCGCGTAACTCATTGGCCGCCGCTTCGATGACCCTGTTCATCGGTACCGCGGTGCGGTATTCCGATACCGGCGTTGACTCCAGTTGGGTCAGCAGCAGCAGGTCGTCGACGAGTGATTGCATGCGGTGGATGGGTGAGCTGAGCCGCGGCAGCAATTGCAGCTTTAAATCATTCTCCTGCTCGGGGTCGGCCAGGGTTTCCAGATAACCGGAAATTACCGTCAGCGGCGTACGCAGTTCATGGGAGACATTGGCAACAAAACTCTGTCTCATGGTCAGCAGCCGGTTCAGCGCGGTAATGTCGCGGATCAGCACGATCGTCCTGCCGGTGTCGACGTTAATCCGCCGCGCTTCAAAACTGACGTCGGAGTCGAACGGCGATATGAATTCCAGCGGTTCTTCAGTGCGTCCATCACGGATAAACGCCACAAAGTCCGGGCTGCGGACCACGCTGGCCAGGGAGATACCCATGTCCGTATCAGCCAGTTGCAGCATCGATTTTGCCGCGCCGTTGAGCCCTTCGATTTCACCGGTCGGACTCAGGATGATGACCCCGTCGGGCACCACTTCCGAAAGCCCCAGAATCCGCCGCAGCCGCACCGCCATTGCCTTGGTGCGGCCGCGCTGGCGTGTCAACGCCCGGTACGGCCGGTAGGCGAGGGCAAACCAGCTGTCCATGCCGTTGGCCGGCCGCCGCAACGGGCGCATGCTCCAGCGGCGCACTTTGCTGAACTCTACGCTTTGTATCCAGATCCAGATCAGGCTGGCGCCAAACAGGCACCAGCCCAGCGCGTCGGTCCAGAAACCGAACAGGATAGCGACGGAGAGCAGCGCCAGCGGGATGATGTACTCTCTGGTCGAGCCCATAACGTCTCTGCTTGTATACCCCGTATTCGATTTGCCGTTGATCTGTAGGTGTCCTCAGCCGCAGCTCAGCAACCCGGCTTACCAGCCGGGACGGGTCATCGATCACCGGACCAGTGCGGTCCGCCGCTGAGCTTAAGAAAGTGCACATTGTTGGACACCCATGTGACATTTTAATGACGATTGTGCTGGTTGACGATAGCTGATGTGAACACCGGGCCTAATACTTGAACGACAGATCCAGCATCAGCCGGTTGTAGTCCTGTTCCATCCCTATATCCATATTGCGTTCGTTGACAAACAGGGTGCCGGCCAGCTTCACGCGGTCGCTCAGCGCATAAGACGACCTGACAACGTGTCCCTTGCCGTCGGTGCCGCCGCCGAAGAAATTTGAATCCGTCAGGGTGCCCAGAACCGCGTCCGCTTCCAGGTCCTGGTAGGCATAACCCAGGGACCAGGATTCGTTCTGCAGATTTACGCCCAGCGCATAGCCGGTCTCCAGGTTATCCGCTTCAAGGTTGTGCACGTAGTCGGCGAATACTGAAAAGGTGTGCTGCGCCAGCGGTACGTTGTATTCCACAAACCCCTCTACCAGTTCAAAGCCGCTGACGTAATTACCCGCGGCGTCCACCCGGTTGCCCTGGGGGTCGCCGTCGAAGAATACCGGCTCTCCGCGGGTGTCGAAGAAATTATAGTAGCCGACACCGGCTGTGAGGCGGCCGGCGCCCAGGTCGCTGTTGATACCCAATTGGCCGCCCAGCAGGTAAGAATCGTCATCGCTTGAAGATTCTTCCATCCATGAGCCCAGCATATTCGCAAACAGAGCGCCGCGCCGGTACTGCAGCGCCAGGCCTTCCGGGCGTAAATCGCTGTCCCAGATCAGACCATGCTTGCCCGGCCGGTGCAGGGGGTTCTTGAATTTTCCGCCGGTTATTTTCAGACCTTCCACGGGGGTCGACCAGGTGGCGTAGGCCAGATCCAGATTTATGTCCTTGGTGGACCCGGCGTCACCCAGGGTTTGATTGGAAGAAAGCGGATTGTCGCTGCCGCTGGCCAGCCCCAGACCAATCTCCAGACCGTCGGTGGGCTTAGCCACCATGGCAATTCGCGCGCGCAATCTTTGCCGGTGCCGTTCCCGCGCGTCCTCCACGTCAATGGCATCATGCCGGTAACGGAAGTCGCCGCTGACTTTTATGCTCTCGGTCCAGGCCGCGGTGCCTGACGCCGGCTTGGTCGGCTCAGCCGCAGCGGTTTCCTGCCGGGTCTGACGGGCTTCGAGTTCATCGATCCGTTGGCGCAGTTGACTGATTTCCCGGGTCAGGCGGCTGATCAGTTCCGCGTCGATGTTCAGCGCCGCGGCAGAGCCGGCAATCGCTGATACCGGTGTTTCGCTCTGCAGGGCGGCGGCCGCTTGAGGCGTCTCTGCGGCGGGCGCCAGAACCGGCGCCAGCGCCAGACAAGCCGATATTAGAACCGAGCCAGCACGTCCAGTGCGCATTTTCGAACTCCCGTTGACGAAAACGCGCATGCTGGAGTTTTAATGTTACAGATTTATGACAATATGAAGTAATTTTCGAAATATTGTCACGGATACTTCATATAAACCTGTCCGCGAGGGGTTAGACCTCGTTAAACCTTCTTAAACCTCCATCGGCTTGAGTAACTTCGGCCACGCGTCCATGCCTGCGGAAATGGTTTCGCCAATTTCTTCCACCGTCCAGGGCGCCTCCAGGGCGTCTTTCTCAGCCAGTACGTCCACCCGCCAGGACAGCAGCGAAGTGCGGTTACCGCTGACGCAGAACTGCCGGCCGGTGACTTTGGCGGCATCGTCCGTGCACAGCCACACCACGGTCGGGGATACCTTTTCCGGGGCCAGACGATCACCCAGGTTGGGCGCGTCGGGCATGATGTCTTCGGTCATGCGTGACAGCGCGGCGGGGGCGAGCACGTTGACAGTGATGCCGTATTTCATTCCCTCCAGGGCCAGCACCCGCATGAATCCGGCAATACCCGCTTTGGCTGCGCCATAGTTGGTCTGGCCGAAGTTACCGATCAGTCCCGAGGTGGAACTGGTCATGATGATGCGTCCGCCTTCCGCCTGCTCCAGCATATGCTGCCAGGCGTGTTTGGTGACCAGATAGGTGCCGCGCAGGTGCACATCGATGACCAGGTCCCACTCTTCATCGGTAATCTTTTTGAATGACTTGTCACGC
>JANQOA010000008.1 GCA_028279305.1 Pseudomonadales bacterium | reverse complement strand
CCGGCATCACCACGGACGCGTGCACATGCGGGGCGTTCAGGCGCAGGTCCGTGACCAGTGCCTCGGTGAAGCCTTTAACCGCAAACTTGGCGGCGGCATAAGCCGTATGGGAAACGTTGGGGCCGACGCTGGCCCAGAAGCCGTTAATGGAGCTGGTATTGATCACATGCCCTTCGTCACTGGCGGTCAACAGATCCATAAAGGCGCGGCAGCCGTAGTAGACGCCGTACCAGCAGACCGCAAAGGTGCGCTCCCAGTCGGCCCGGTCGCCGTTGACAAATTCGCCGCCGCCGCCGATGCCGGCGTTGTTGAACAGCAGGTTAACATGGCTGGTTTCGTGCCGGGCAACCACTTCATCGCGGAACGCGTTCATTTGTGCTTCGTCACTGACATCGCAGACATGCAGGGAGACCCGCTGGCCTTCC
Organism: Pseudomonadales bacterium; assembly: GCA_028279305.1. Lineage (GTDB taxonomy): Bacteria > Pseudomonadota > Gammaproteobacteria > Pseudomonadales > Azotimanducaceae > UBA4421. Next base: position 3,198 of record JANQOA010000008.1, on the reverse strand, counting down.
GCCGGCGCCGCCAGCGCCGCCGTTCCCTGCATATTCTCCGCTGATACATCACACATCGCCACATGGGCCCCGGCTTTAACAAGCTGGCACACCAATTCCCGCCCCATGCCGGTACCGCCGCCGGTGACCACGGCAATCTTATCCGCAAAACTCTCCACTGATTCCTCCTCTTGTGTCTATTGTATTGTTCGTCACCCGGCCGCCGGATCAGCGCAGGCGCGGATCCGGTTTGTCGGCGTCCACACCCAGTTGCGATTGATAACGCTGCAGCGTCTGACCGTCCAGCAACTGCTCCTGATACAGGGCTGACAAAGCACTGAAAGCGATGTGCTGGGCGTCTACCTCAAAGTGGCGGCGCAACTGCGGGCGTGATTCCGAAAGCCCGTAGCCATCCGTCCCCAGCACCTCATAACGCCCGGGCATCCAGGGTGAGATGCCCGCGGCCAGCTTTTTCATGTAGTCCGTCACCGCGACAAATACACCGGACTCACCGACAAACATACGCTGCAGGTTGGACTGCCGCGGCGTGTCCAGCGGATGCAGGCGGTTGTAGCGGGCGCAACTCTGCGCCTCGCGCTCCAGCTCGGTAAAGCTGGTGATACTCCACAACACGACATTAAACTCCAGCTCCAGCAGCAGATCCCGCGCCGCCATGACCTGCTGAAAAATGGCGCCGCTGGCGAGCAGATGCACCGTCGGCTGCTGTTCCGCCTGTTCCGGCCGGCCGCTGGGGTACGCGCGTTGAAAACAGTAGCCGCCGTCGAGTACCCCGCGGCTGATCCGTTCCTCACTCCAACCGCCGGCCCTGGCGGTTTCGGCCAGGGAAGGCATGGGGTAGTTTTCGTTATACAGGGTCAGGTAATAGAACACGTCTTCCTGGGCTTCATACATGCGCCGCCAGCCCTCGCGGACGATCAACGCCAGTTCAAAAGCAAACGCCGGGTCGTAGCTGAGCAGGTTCGGCACACTGCTGGCCAGCAGGTGGGAGTGGCCGTCTTCATGCTGCAGGCCTTCACCGTTCAGGGTGGTGCGCCCGGCGGTGCCGCCGAGCAGAAAGCCGCGGCATTTCATGTCGCCGCAACTCCAGATCATATCCCCCACCCGTTGAAAGCCGAACATGGAGTAGAAAATATAAAACGGCACCATGGGCAGACCGTGCACCGCGTACGCGCTGCCGGCGGCCATAAACGACGCCATGGCGCCGGTTTCACAGATGCCTTCCTGCAGAATCTGCCCGTCCGCCGCTTCCCGGTAAGGCAGCAGCGAGTCGGCGTCCACCGGCCGGTATTTCTGTCCCTCGGGGGAATAGATGCCGGCCACCTTGAACAATCCGTCCATGCCGAAGGTGCGCGCTTCGTCCGGCACAATGGGTACCACATATTTGCCCGCATCCGGCATGCGCAGCAGCGTGGAGAGGATCCGCACCATGGCCATGGTGGAGGACAGCGACCGCTCACCGCTGCCGGCGAGAAAATCCGCGAACCGCTGCAACGGCGGTGCCGGCAGCACCGGGCAATGCTGCTGCCGCCGCCGCGGCACACCCCCGCCCCGCAGGCGGCGCTGTTCACGCAGATAGATCAGCTCCGCCGCATCGTCCGGCGGCACATAAAACTCTGCTGCTGCCGCCTGCTCGTCACTTAAGGGTATGCCCAGTTCCCGCGCCAGTTGAATGCGTTCGTCGGCTGACATGTTTTTGTACTGGTGGGCGGTATTCTTACCCTGGGCGCCCATGCGGTCACCCTTAACCGTCTTCACCAGTATTACCGTGGGTTTGTCCCGGTTGTTACTGGCCTGGGCAAACGCCGCGTAAATTTTCTTGCGGTCCTGACCGCCGCGCTTGATGGCTTTGACCTCTTCATCGGTGAGGCTGCTCATCATCTGTTCCAGCAACGGGTTGCCTTCCACCCAGTGTTCCCGTTGTACATCCCCCGGCAACACGGAATACATCTGGTAATCACCATCCAGGCACTCATCCATGCGCTTGCGCAACACGCCCTGTTTGTCCCGCGCCAGCAAGCCGTCCCAACCGCTGCCCCAGATCACCTTGATGACATTCCAGTCCGCGCCGCGGAAGGTACGCTCCAGTTCCTGAATGATCTTGCCGTTGCCGCGTACCGGACCGTCCAGACGCTGCAGATTACAGTTCACCACCAGAATCAGATTATCCAGCCGTTCGCGGGCGGCGATGTTAACGGTGCCCAGCACCTCCGGCTCATCAGACTCGCCGTCGCCGATAAAACACCAGATCTTGCGCTGGCTTTTGGGTTTTAGACCCCGGTTTTCCAGGTACTTGGCAAACCGCGCTTCGTAGATGGCGGCGGGTGTGGACAACCCCATGGAGGCGTTGGGCATTTCCCAGAAATCCGGCATGCTGCGCGGGTGCGGGTATGACGACAGGCCGCCGCCGTCGGCCAGCTCGCGCCGGTAGTTTTTCAACTGCTGCAGACTGATGCGCCCTTCCAGATGGGCGCGGGCATATATGCCCGGTGCCGCATGCGGCTGCGGTAAAATCATGTCCGGATCTTTGTTATCGTCAAAACCCTGGAAGAAGTGGTGGAAACCCACCTCCATCATGGTGGCGCAGGAAGCATAGGTGGCAATGTGCCCGCCTACGCCGGTGCCCTGGTCCTGGCCCTGCAGCACCATGGCAATGGCATTCCAGCGGATCACATTTTCAATGCGCTCTTCCAGCTCCACGTCACCGGGATAAACCGGCTGCTCTTCCACCGGGATGGTGTTGATATAGGGTGTATTCAGGGTCGCTTCGTTGAGCGGCACATTCAGGCTCAGCGCGTGGTCCTGCACCCCGCGCAGAATTTCCCGCACACCGGCCGCGCCGTACTCGCGGTGCACCGCTTCGATGGCTTCCGCCCATTCCTGCCTGTCTTCGCGAAGCTGTTGGGCCAGATCTTCCGCCGCCGTGTCCGGCGGCCGGGGGGAACCCTGCTCGGACACGCCCTCAGACATTAGAGGCAGGCGCGGATGCTGTCGGCAAATGCCTGCAGTTTGTCCGCATCTTCCATGTCGCGCGCATGCATTCTGAATTCCACCCCGGCATGACGCGGCATGATATGAAAGTGCAAGTGAAATACCGTCTGGCCGGCGGCACTGCCGTTTAACTGGGCAATCATGATGCCGGGGGCGCTGAAGGCCTGTTTCACCGCGGCGGCGACTTTCTGCACCGTGAGGCTGGTTTTT
>JANQOA010000373.1 GCA_028279305.1 Pseudomonadales bacterium | reverse complement strand
GGACCCCAGCGCCACATCAACGTCGTAACGCGCGCGGTCGCCGCCGCTGGGCCGGTTGGTCTGCACCTTCACTTCCACGCCTTCGAAGTCATCTTTCAGGATGATGTTGACCACCCCGGCCACGGCATCGGACCCGTAGATTGCGGACGTGGCCCCGGTCTTGATTTCCACCCGTTCCACCAGCGCAACGGGAATGGCGTTCAAGTCCACGGCGTAACCTACACTGGGCGTAATACCTGATACAAACCGTTTGCCGTTAACCAGCGTCAGCGTGCGCTGGGAGCCGAGATTACGCAACTCGGTGAGGTGCAGGCCGGCCGCGCTGCTGGCAAACACTTCATTTGAACTGTTGGACTCGGCAATGGACTGGGGAATTCTGGACAGGAACTCCCCAACGTTGGTAGCCCCGACGGCGGCAAACTCACCAGCATCCAGCACCGTAACCGGCGCGGTGCTGGTAAAAGTATCCCGCGCGATGCGCGACCCGGTGACCACTACTTCCTCAACCACATCGGCATCCGACGCAGTTTCCGCCGCGGCTGTCATCCAAGGCAACAACGGCAGCAGCAATGCAGTGCACATAGCGGCGCGTAGATAATTAAGTCGCATGATCCCCTCTCCTTTTTACCGGGTGTACCGGGTGTACCGGGTGTACCGGACGTGCCGGGCTTACCCCACGTCCTGGCCGTACCGGACCTACCCGACGTATGAACTGCCCTCTCGGAACCGAAGGGCGTCATAAAAGGGTAGCGGGGTCGGCGCACGTTGTATCAACGGAACAACAACGAGATACAAGGAATATGTTGTAGAAGAGTTGGGCTGAACCCCGGGAGAGGATCAGCCGGAGAGATTATCCGTCAGTTCACGCGTCTTCAGGCCACGCGCCCCGGCCCGGGGTCAGCCCCGCGCCAGGGTCGCCAGCAGATGCCGCACGTCGTACTCTTCATCACCCTCGTAACGGGGCGCATAAGTTGCAAAAGCTTCACGCATCTCGGCGTAGCGCTCTTCGATGTGAGCCATGTTGTAGGCATGGGAAACAATGTAGAAGCGGCCGTCGCCAATCTGCTGCAGCACAATACCGGCAAATTTGTCCGTATCCATGGCCAGGTGGCCGACCGCTTCGGTGAGGCCGGATTTGACAAAACCGGGGATGATCAGGCCCACGTGAATGTAGTCCGGCATCTGCTCACGCAGATTGTCGGTCATGCCCAGCACCGCGTGTTTTGTGGCCAGATATGCGGCATTGTTGGGTACTGCGTTAAACAGCGAGTTTTCCGAACCGGTGTTGTAGATACCCGCCGGGGTACCCTGCTCCACCAGCCGCCGCGCAAACACCCTGCAACAGTGCCAGACGCCAAAAAAATTAACGTCGAATACCGCGTGCAGGTCGTCCATGGAGGTATCGATAATGGGCTTCTGACCGATGCCGATGCCGGCGTTGTTGAAGACCATGTCAACGCTGCCGAACACCTCCCAGGCCCGGTCCGCCAGTTGTTCCACCTGCTCAAGCCGGGTGACGTCACAGATTTGATATTCCGCCTGCATGCCGGTTGCGCGCAGTTCATCCACCGCTTTCCTCAGGCGCTCTTCATCAGGCTCCGCGATCATAACCTTACAGCCCGTCGCGCCCAGGCCTTTGGCCAGCGCAAAGCCGATGCCGGTAGCGCCGCCGGTAATAACCACGTTTCTGTTGTTCAGATCAAATTTGCCCTGCCACATGGTCCGCATGCCCCTTGAAAAAATAACTGACCGCCAGTCTACATGGCAGGCCGAAGGCTTGCATCGTCGAACACCGGCCCGTTGCTTGCCGTGCCGCTGTGCCCTCGACTTATCTTGGGTTAGGCTTGACCCATGCAACTCACTGATTTCCAGTCGATTATTGCTGAGCTGTCCATGGCTTTGGCGGGCTTTTCCGGGCTGGTGATGGGTATAAAAGTCAGCCGCAACAACCGCTGGAACGCCCAGGACCGCCTGGGACTGGGTCTGATTCTCTTTACCAGCGCCAACGCGATGTTTTTTGCCCTGGCGCCGGAAGCGCTGGTGGCGGCGGGATTGGACGCGGGCACAACGAAGTTCACATTGAATCTGGCTCTGGCCGCCATCATCACAGCGTCCTGTGTGTTATCCGCGGTATCGTCGGTCCGTTCTAAGCCGCGCTACCCATGGAGCTTCTGGCCGCTGTGGGGTACCGGCTTCGTTTTATCCGTATGCCTGGCGTGGACAACCTTTACCCGCTCAGCCGCAGACTTTCTGCCCCTGGTGCTGATCTGGCTGCTGATTGTTGCATTTGCCCAGTTCTTTACCTTTCTGGTGCTCACCTGGGAACACAACAGACCGTAACCCCTTCACCATTCCTGGTGGAAAGTACACAGGTCCGAGTCAGCCAGACCCAGATACCAATTATGCGGGTCTTCAATTGCCGCCACCCGGCGGGCCGTTTCGGGATAGGTGTAATAAAAGCCGAAGCCCTTAAGCAACGTCAGGAAGCCCCTGCGGCGGTAGCAGGCGGCCATGGCAGGCATGGGAGGCAACAGGGCGAGCAGTTGGCTGCGCCCCCCGCAGCGCGCGGTCTGGATCAAGTAGGCAAGCAACGCATCAATGGTCTCCCGGTCGTCCGGCGCCGCCAGCAGGTCCAGAATGGCGCCGTC
>JANQOA010000363.1 GCA_028279305.1 Pseudomonadales bacterium | reverse complement strand
TCTGTTGCCGTATCAGGCGGGGGCGCGAGCGGAGGCGGCAGCGACTAAACCAACCGGGAGTTGTTTCAGAATGGAAGAGTCACTGCTCGCAGTCTACCTAGGAGGCCCCATCGTTGTGCTCGGCGCGACCGGACAGTTAATCCAAGACCGCTCTCCACGACCGCCTGCAACGGCGGTCGGAGGAGCGTGAGAAACGCCGCGGCAGCTAGCGATCAGGTGCCGGTCCAGTTGGGGGCACGTTTTTCCGCAAACGCAACCGGGCCTTCTTTTGCGTCGTTGGAGGTGAACACTTTCTGCTGCAGGGGTTCCTGCATCTTCCATAACGAATCTTCATCGTTGCCCTGGGCGGCGGCGCGCACCAGAGTTTTGGAAGCGGCCACCGCCAGCGGCGCGTTCTCCGCAATACGTTCCGCCCAGCCGATCGCGGCCTCGAGGGCGCCGCCGGGCTCGGTCAGTTCACTTAGCATGCCGGATTCCATGGCCACCTCCGCGGTCACCGGCTCGCCGGTCAGGGCCATTTCCATTGCCTTGGTGTAACCCACCCGCGCCGGCAGCCTGAATACGCCGCCCGCCGCGGCAAACAAACCCACCTTCACTTCGCGGATGCCAATTTTTGAGCCTTTGGACGCCACCAGCAGATCGCAGGTCAAAGCAATTTCGCAGCCTCCGGCCAGGGCAAAACCTTCAATTGCGGCAATCAGCGGTTTGTTGGCGCCGGAACGTACAAATGTGCCCAGCGGGCCGATATCTTCACCCCGCGCAAATGCCTTCAGGTCCATACCGGCACAGAATGCGCGGCCGTTGCCGGTAATCACACCCGCGGTCAGCGAATCATCCGCATCCAGTTCTTTCACCGCGTTCATCAGCCCGTGCGACAACGCACCGTTGATGGCATTCATCGCTTCCGGCCGGTTTAAGGTGATCACCATAATCCGGTCGCGCCGTTCCACCAGTACAGCTTCTTCCGCAGATGTGTCACTCATCCTGTTGTCCCCCGCAAATATCTGTTTTCAGCAATTGTGATAAGTACGCCGGGTTATCCCGGGCGCAAAGAGCACGCATGATGGCATAAACCGCATGCCCTTTTACACCTGATTTACCAGTCGCCGGACTGGTGTTCGAACTCCAGATGCCGTCCCCAGCCGTCAACCAGCACAATCCGCCGGGGATTGGTGTTCACCAGTTCGCGCAGGGTGCCGGCACCCAGGGCGGTGCGCTCGTGGGTGGTCACCGGCATGCCGGCCATGGGTTCCAGCAGCCTGCCGCCTTCCCAGGTCACCAGCGGCAACACCACCTCATCAGCCGCTTCGCCATCCGCTGAAGCCAGGTTTAGCATCAGCGCCGCACTGCCGCCGTCATCGTCCACACTCAATATATTGGCCACTCCCCGGTCGATACTGCTGGATCGGCCGACCCACAGATACACCACCCGGTACCCGTTCTGGGAAGTCTGGATGGGCACCACATGTAGAAAATCCCGTCCGTTGGCGCTCAGCCGCGGTTCCTTGTGCACAAACGTCAGGGCTGGCAGCAGCGGTGTGAACACTTCCCGGGTGACGGGGTCCTGGATCGGCTCCTGCACCGCTGCATGCAGCGGTTCCTCACGGCTGAAGTTAATGAGCTGACAGCCGCCGCACATCAGCGTCAACAGCCATGCCAGCCGCAGCTTCAAAAGTCCGCCCGCCATTGCAGGTA
>JANQOA010000351.1 GCA_028279305.1 Pseudomonadales bacterium | reverse complement strand
TCCAGCTGGCGGGCGAGGCGGTCGAACAGCAGCTTAACGACCAGCCGCACCACAGCGGTGGCCAGTACAATAAAAAAGACTTCCGCCACCCAGCGGTGGGCGCCGATATATTCAACAATCTGATCCATTAACAGACAGATCCCGGTTAGCTTGTCAGTTCACGGCTTGCAGGCGGCAACGCCAGTCAGAAGAACTTGGTCAGTTCCAATTGCAGATAGTCGTCCTGCTGCAAAAACGCACTTTTATAATCCGGTGACAACAACACGTCCAACGGTGCTGAGGTATCCAGGGTTTCCCCGCCGCCAAACACCCTGCCCTCCAGGCTGAACAGCCAGCTGTCCGCCAGGCGGGTGGAGGCTTCAAGGCTGATCACGTAGTCGCTGTTGCGGGTGTCGAATATTATACCCAGCAAAGCCTGGGTATCAGCAAAGTCATTCAACTGCAAACGGCCGCCGAGGGCGACATCATTTTCGAACAGCGTGTTCACCGCCGCCTCATCCCGCTCGTCGTACATGTATTCCGCCACTATGCCCAGATCCGCACGGCTGTTCATCACCCCCACCAGGGTCCTTTCGAAGCCGATGTTAAAAGCTTCGTACCGCTCGCCGAAACCGCTGCGGCTGAAACCTTCAAACTTGAACGCCCAGTCACCGTAGAACGCCTGGGCGTCCAGCCCGGTCTGATCGATCACCGGATAGAACGGCTGCAATTCCCGGCGCCCGCGTTCGTCCACGCCGGCAAACAGCAGCGGCTCGCGGCTGGTGCCGGAAAAGTGGTGCACGCCAATTTCCACCGGTCCCAGATGGTGGGACCAGCGCAGCGCAGCGTCGATGCGCTGCTGTTCCGCGCCGGATTCGAAGGCAGCGTGATTGGACACCGTAAACGGCAGGCGTAAGCGGCCGTCACGGCCGGGAAAGGTGCGTTCGCGGAAGCCGGTGAGGGCGTATAGGTCAAGTATCCCCCAATCCCGCACCAGGGTGAGCTGGACCATGGGTTGACCGAGTTTGTCTTCAGTGTCGATGTTTTCTATCAGATCCGTCTGGTTGACAATATCGATCAGGTGATGAAATTCGGTGACGCCCCAGAACACCCGGCGCGCGCCCACGTGCAGGTCCCAGTTGTCGCCAACCAGGCTGTAATACAGTTCGCGGACGTCTGCGTGGGTACGTTCGTTGTCCGCGCTGTCCAGGCGCACAAACGGGGTGAACGTGATGCTGTGGCGGTCGTTCTGCCAGCCGCGGAAAAATTCCGCCTGCAGGCTGAGGCTGCCTTCGTAACGGTCCTGGCCGAATACGCCGCTGTCCGCAAACGAACGGTTCTGCACCCCCAGGTCCCACTCCGCCGCCCAGCGGCCTGCCCGCGCCCTGTTCTGCGCGCCGGCGGGGGCTGCTGGTGCGGCCGGTGCAACGGCTTCGGCCCCGGCAGACGGTCCAGCAGCCGCCGGTGGTTGTTCCAGCGCCGCGGCGGAATCAAGAGCAGCGGCGGAATCAAGAGCCGTGGCGGGATCAAGAGCCGTGGCGGGATCAAGAGCCGCGGCGGGATCAGGGGCGGCGGGATCGGGGAAGTCCGAATCAGGCGCGGCGGCATCCGAGGCGGCGGGATCAGCAGCCGCCGGTGCCGGAGCGCTTGTTGCCCCGCTGTCCGCTGCCGGGGCTTCCGCTTCAGCAGGTACTCCGGCGGGCGGAACGAGACGCGCACCCCCCAGGGGCGGAGTTTTGCGGCTGCCGCCGGTTTGCCGCCCGGCATCGTTCTGCAGCAGGCGCCAATAACGGATACCATCCGCGTCCGCGCGCCGTTTCAACACGGTCAGCTTGTCTTCCGCCAGGTCCGGAGACACGACCCGGTACCACAGCACGTCACCCTGCAGGTGTTCCTGAATCTCAAATGTCTCCGCAAAGGTGGTGCTGAGTTTGTTCGCCCAGTTCCGCGCATTGGTTTCACCGCGGAAACTGCCGAACACCAATTGCTCAGCGACAGCGGGCGCCGGTGCAGCCGCGGCGGCCATGACCAGCACCAGCGACAGGAAATTACCGCGCACGGCGTAAGCTGCTCACGCTGAATTCCCGGTCATCGGTAAATCCACGTGCAAATTGATAGTTGTCCCAGCGCAATTCCGTTTGGTTGCCGGTGCGCAGGTTCTCCATCCGCATCAGGTGCGGCCGCCACAGCCGGGGCGGATTCTGTTCCGCAATCGCATAGTTGCGGTGCTGATCCAGGGTCAGCACCTTAAACAACTTGTCGCCGCGCTTGGCGTAATACTCCACCTTCCAGGTGCGGAACTGCTCAACATCCACCCAATGGATTTCCCGGCTGTAGCCGCTGAAACGGTCTTTGGCAATGCGCTCCACCACCGCGCAAAACTGCTGCCGGCAGGTTTCTTCGCGCAGCAAACGGTAGGTGTACTTGTCAACCTCGGGTGCGGTTAAGTCTTCATAAGAAAATTCGCTGCCGACAAACGCGCCGCTTTTGTTGCGCGAGGCAATTTTTTTTACCCGCTCCAGCGCCGGCAGAAACAGCCACTGATCGTCGGGCCGCTGCAGGTGCGTGTGGGTTAACAACGCAGTGCCGCGGATACTGGCCGGCTGGTCGAAGACCACCATCACTTTGTCGCCGTCGTCCGCTTTTTCCAACTGGCGGATGCGCAGCTGCCGTTCGGTCTGCTTGCCGCGCCGGGTAGTCAGGACCATGCGCAGGCCCACTTCAAAATCCTGATAGTTACTGTTGTGGCGCTGGTCAATCTCCACGAAGATCTGCCGGCCGCGGTTGTCGCCGTCAGCCCCGGCCAAATTTACCCAGACCAGCAGGATCAGTGCCAGCCCAAGCCTGAATCTGTGTCGAACCATGCAAACACAACTGCTGCAGACGGGGCGTCGGATACTAAGGCAGAAAAAAAACCTGTGCAAACCCGTACAGCCCTGTATATACTCACAGGTCACTGTATATATGAACAGGGACAACCATGCAGATCTCCTTGACTCCGCGTCAATCGGAAGTGCTCGACCTCATTAAGCGTTACATCAACGATACCGGCTATCCACCCACCCGGGCTGATATCGCACAGGAACTGGGGTTCCGCTCACCGAATGCGGCGGAAGAACACCTCAAGGCGCTGTCCCGTAAAGGGGCCATAGAAATAATCCCCGGCACCTCCCGCGGCATTCGCCTGCCGGACACTTATGAAAGCGGTTTGCCGCTGGTAGGCCGGGTTGCCGCCGGTAATCCGATCCTGGCGGAGGAAAACATAGAAGACCGCGTCGACCTGCCGGCTGGCTTCTTTCAACCGCGCGCCGATTATCTGCTGCGGGTCAAAGGTGACAGCATGATTGACGCCGGCATTCTGGACGGCGACCTGCTGGCGGTGCACAAAACCCAGCAGGCCACCAACGGGCAGATTGTGGTTGCGCGCATAGAGGATGAGGTGACGGTAAAACGCTTTCAGCGCACCCGCCGCCGCAATCAGATTCTGCTGCTGCCGGAAAACCCGGACTACAGCCCTATTGAAGTGGATCTGGCCAACCAAATGTTTGCCATTGAGGGTCTGTCAGTCGGTGTGATCCGTCAGCATATCTGACGGTTCGCCGGCCGGTCAGCCGGCACCGTTGGTTTTGGTCGCACGCTTTTTGGTGCTGCGGGCTTTTTTCTTCTTCGGTTCCGGTATCTGCTCCACCCACTTGCCGTCCTGGTAAAACGCCTTCCAGCCGGTGGCTTTACCGTCTACCTCACTCTGCACGTACTGCTCCTTGGTTTTACGGCTGTAGCGGATGATCGCCGGCAGCCCTTCCGGATCCGTTTCCGGGGCGTCCACCAGGTAGGCAAATTTTGGATCCAGCTCGTTAGCGTGGGGTTTGATCTCCAGCACTTTCGGGGCGCGGGTTTCACGGTGTTTGGGAAACTGGCTGGCAGCCAGAAAAATTCCCGAGGCACCGTCACGCAGCAGATAGTGGTCGTCCACTTTTTCACAGCGCAGCTCCGGCATGGGAACCGGGTCCGCCTTGGGCGGCGCCGGTTCACCGTTACGCAACAGCTTGCGTGTGTTCTTGCAGGACGTGCAACCGAAGTACTTACCGAAGCGCCCGGATTTCAACTGCATCTCGGAGCCGCACTTGTCACACTCCAACAGCGGCCCGTCGTAACCCTTAATCTTGAACTGGCCGGGCTCAACTTCAAATCCGGGGCAGTCCGGATTGTTGCCGCAGATGTGCAACTTGCGCGTTTCATCCACCAGGTAACCCAGCATGGTGGAACCGCAGCGGGGACAACTGTGCAACCGCCGCAGCAGTTTGGACTCACCCTCGTCGTCTTCGTCAACATCCACAGCTTCGTCACCGGGAATCAGATTGACGGTATTGGTGCAGCGCTCCTTGGGTTTCAGGCTATAGCCGGAACAGCCGAGAAATACGCCGGTGGAGCCGGTGCGGATCTGCATGTGGCGGCCGCACTTGTCACAGGCAATGTCCGTGTCGGTGGGCTCGTTGCTGCGCATGCCGCCGTCATCAGCACGCGCCACATCCAGCTTGCTGGAAAAGTCGCCGTAAAAACTGTCCAGCACTTTGTTCCACTGGCTCTGCCCTTCGGCAATGCGATCCAGCTGCTGTTCCATGTTGGCGGTAAAGCCGTAGTCCATCAGGTCGGAAAAATTCTCCGACAACCGGTCGGTAACCAGTTCACCAATTTTTTCCGCGTAAAAACGGCGGTTGGTCAGGGTTACATAGCCGCGGTCCTGTATGGTTGAGATGATGGCTGCGTAGGTGGACGGGCGGCCTATGCCCAGTTTCTCCAGTTCGCGGACCAGGCTGGCTTCCCCGTACCTGGGCGGCGGTTTGGTGAAGTGCTGTACACCTTCAACGTCTTTTAAGGTCAGCACCTCACCTTCACTGAGGTCGGGCAGCGGCGTATCGTCTTCCTTGCGCGAGGCCACCGGCAGAATGCGCGTATAGCCGTCAAACTGCAGTATGCGGCCGCGCACCCGCAGCTCAAACTCACCCGCGGTGACGGTAATGGAGGTGCTCAGATAGCGCGCGTCGGTGGTCTGGCAGGCGACAAACTGACGCCAGATCAAGTCGTAAAGCCGCACTGCATCCGGATCCACGCCGGTCAGGTGATCCGGCCGGGTACCCACGTTGGAGGGACGGATGGCTTCGTGAGCCTCCTGGGCGTCTTCTTTGCTGGAGTACAGCCGGGGTTCCTCCGGCAGGTAATCGTTGCCGTATTCGCTGAGGATATGTTCGCGGCAGGAGGCAATGGCTTCGGCGCTGAGGTTGGTTGAATCCGTGCGCATGTAGGTAATGTAACCGGCTTCATACAGGCGCTGGGCCATGGTCATGGTCTTCTTCACGGAAAAAGACAACCGCGTGCTGGCCGCCTGCTGCAGGGTGGAGGTAATAAACGGCGCATTGGGCCTGGTGCGGGTCGGACGGTCCTCCCGCTTGCTGACCACAAAACTGCTGCCGCGCAACGCCTGCAAAGCAGCATCCGTGGTCTGCTGATCACCGGGGCGGAAATTCTCACCGTCCTGCCTGGCAACCTGGAAGCGGATGGCACTGTCGCCGCCGCCGTCGCGTAACAGATCAGCGAAGGCTTCCCAATATTCTTCCGGCACAAACGCCCTGATTTCGCGTTCCCGCTCGACAATCAGTTTCACCGCCACACTCTGCACCCGGCCGGCGGACAAACCGCGCGCCACCTTGGCCCACAACAGCGGAGACAGTTCAAAGCCCACCACCCGGTCCAGAAAGCGCCGCGCCTGCTGCGCATGCACCTGATCCATATTCAGTTCACCGGGGTCGGCAAACGCCTCCTGGATGGCTTTGCGGGTAATTTCGTTAAACACAACCCGGCGGTAGCGGGAAGCGTCGCCGCCGATGGTTTCACGCAGATGCCAGGCTATGGCCTCACCTTCCCGGTCCAGGTCGGTGGCCAGATAAACCGCGTCCGCGTTTTCGGCCAGGCGGGTCAATTCGTCAACCACCTTTTCTTTGCCCGGCAGAATCTCGTATTCCGCGGACCAGTTTTTGTCCGGGTTGATGCCCATGCGTTTGATGAGCTGCTGGCGCGCCCGCTTCTTTTTATAGGCTTCACGCTTGGCCGGAGACAGCGCCTTGGTTTTCGCCGCCTCGGCTGCGCGCGCCTTGGGGTCAACTGCCTTGCCGCCGGTGGGCAGATCACGGATATGCCCGACACTGGATTTCACCACATACTCCTTGCCCAGGTAACGATTGATCGTCTTGGCCTTGGCAGGAGATTCGACAATGACAAGTGATCGCGCCATAACGCTCCGTTGGTTAACGTTTCATAAATTTAGTGTAGTGAGCAATTTCTGATTGCCGTGCAATTAAACAATTGCTCTTGCATTCCTTTGCCCGGCCTGACTTGCGAATATCCAAGGGTAGGCTGCGCGGTTTATAGGCGCGCAAGGCAACACTGTCAAGAAAGACCCCGCAAACCGTTAAGTTTCTTCACCAAAACGGGCATAAAGGTCTTTAACAACCGTGTCCAGCGCAGCTTTCATCTGCTGTAACTGCTGCTGCACCGCGGATTCCACCGCCCCATCATCCGCCGCCGCGGCCGGGGGTTTTTCCAGCCAGTAACAGGCTACATGGCGGCTGGTGATGCCAAATCCAAGGGTGTCCGGCGGCAAGGCGGCCAGAGTCTGTTGCACGATCTTGCGGCTGCCGGCCGCGCCGGGTCCGGCAGCCGCGGGCGGGCCGGGCTGCATATAGCGGTGCAGGAAGTCCCGGCTGCTGGAGGTGTCCAGCGACCAACCGGGCAGTACCGGGTCGACGGGCACGGTGGGCTGCGACGGTATCTTAATCAACAGTATCTCTCCCAGCTCCGCCGGTATGCCCGACATGGAGACCTGATAGGCCACGCAGGGGGTGCGCGGCACTTTAAGCTCGCCGCCCGCCGAGACCCGTTCCGCCGCCTCCGGGTCGAGTTTGGCGATATGTGCAATCTTCACGGTCAGGCCCTGCCGGCGTGCCGTCTCGCGCAGCGCCGCCAACCGTTTGTCCCTGGCGCTGGGCACCATGTACATTACCGGGCCGATAATCAGCACCGCCGCCAGCACCAGTATCAGCCATACCATGTATTGAATTTCCTCACCGAAAAACCACCGCACAGAGCCTGTGTTACAACCTTCTCATCTGCCGCCGAAGTTGCTTGAGAGCGGCGCGCGGTCGTTGTATCGTCCCGCCAAACAGGGCCGGAGGGTAACATGTCCGATTACAAAAAAATCATGCTGGCGGTTGACCTGACTGAAGAGTCCAATGCCGTGGCGGACCGTGCCGTTGCCCTGGTGGAACGGTTTGCGGCGGAACTTCACATCGTACATGTAATCGAACCGTTAAGTCTGGCTTACGGAGGTGATGTGCCCATGGACTTATCGTCGGTGCAGGAGCAGATCCAGGAACAGGCAAAAAGCCACCTCAGCGAGTTTGCCACCCGGCTGAAAGTGCCGGCGGAAAACCAGCACCTGATCTTCGGCCGTCCGGAAAGTGAAATCCAGCGCGTGGCGGACGATGCCGCCGCTGATCTGATAGTGGTGGGCAGTCACGGCCGCCACGGACTGGCCCTGCTGCTGGGCTCCACCGCCAATGGCGTCCTGCACGGCGCTTCTTGTGATGTACTGGCTGTACGCGTAGGTGATTCTGAATAAAACATCCTTAACCGCGGCGCTGCTCTGCGCCCTGCTCTTCACCAGCTTCGCCCTTCCCGCATCAAGTGCCGCGGACAGCTCCGGCACCACTGAATTTGCCCTGCGCAACAAATTCAAAGACGCCCGGGAACAACTGCGCGCCGGCCAGATAAGCAACTTCAAGCGTTCCGCCCGCGAGCTGGATTCTTACATCCTGAAACCTTATCTGGATTACTATTATTTGAACGCGCGCATCAGGCAGGCGGGCAAGCAGGAAGTGCTGGCCTTCCGCGACCGGCATGCCGATTTGCCCGCCACCGCGATCCTGTACCGCCGCTGGTTGAGGTCGTTGGGGTCCAGACGCCAGTGGCGCAGCTTCCGTGAGCATTACCAGCCCACCGCCAACGCGGAACTGCGGTGTTACTACCTGCGCTCCCTGTACGGCACCGGCGACAAAGCCGAGGCGCTGGCGCAGACCACCAATGTCTGGCTGCAGCCCACCTCGCAGCCGAAAGCCTGTGATCCGCTGTTCGAAGTCTGGCGCGCCAGTAAACACTTCACCGAGGAAGTCGCCTGGCAACGCCTGCATGCCGCCATTGTGGCCAACCAGCGCTCGCTGGCGAACTATCTGACCCGCTATTTCAGCGGCGCCAACAAAACCGCCGCCACCGCCTTCTACAATGTCCATGTCGGGCCCGGCCGCATCACCCGGCACAGCCAGTTTGCCACCGACAGCGTCAAATACCGGCAGGTGATTGCCCACGGCCTTATCCGTCTGGCCAGGCGCGACGCCGGCAAGGCAGACAAGGCGTGGCGCAAATACAGACGCAGCCATCAGTTTTCAAGCGGCGACCGGCAACGCATAACCGAACGCATCGCCGTGGAGCTGGCTGAGGAAGGCATATTTGCCGAGCCCGGCCAGCGCCCCGAAATCAACGGCCAGGATACTCTGGAGGCGATGGCGGTGGCGGCGGTCAGACAGCAGAACTGGGCCCAGGCAGACCACTGGATCAGCCGCCTGCCGGCAGATCTGGCGGCCAAGGCACAGTGGCAATACTGGCGCGCCAGGGCCCTGGAACACGTGAACCCGGACAGCCGCCTGATTACCGACAACTACCACGCACTGGCGGCTGAACGCCACTATTACGGCTTCCTGGCCGCCCGCAACCTGGGGGTGCCCGGGCGCATGAACGATGCCGGCCGCAGCTACAGCCATCTCAATGTGACCCTCACCCAGCGCCACCCCGGCATCGCGCGGGCCATAGAGCTGTTTGCCGTGGGTGACGATTTGAACGGGCGGCGGGAGTGGTACGCTGAACTGGACCGCCTGAATCCCGCCCAGCAGGCTGCGGCGGCGGAACTGGCGAAGCAGATTGGCCTGATCCCGCTGGCGATCCGCAGCGCCAACATTGCTGAAGCCACCGACCATCTGCATCTGCGTTTTCCGCTGGCCCATGAACCGGCGTTCCGCCAGGGCAGCCTGGCCAGCGGCCTGCCCGCGGCGCTGCTGTTTGCGGTGGCCCGGCAGGAATCCGCCATGGAAGCCAAGGCGCGCTCCACCGCGGATGCCCGCGGGCTGATGCAGCTGCTGCCCAGCACCGCCAAACTGGTGGCACGGCGCGCCAAGCGGGCCAGCCCGTCCGCTGCCGACCTCTACGATCCCACCACAAACATCATGTTAGGCAGCTTTCACATGGCCTGGCTGATGGAACGCTACGATCAGCAGTCACCGCTGGCGATTGCCGCTTACAACGCCGGTGAGCACCGGGTTGACCGCTGGATAAAAGACGCGGACAACCTGCCGATGGACGTCTGGATCGAACGCATACCCTTCCGCGAAACCCGCAACTATGTAAAAAACGTGCTGGCCTTCCGCCACGTTTATGCCAACCGGTTGAGCGCACCGTCACCCATCCTGGAGCCGGGTGAGCAGCAGGTCAGCGCCCGGTGAAGCTCACCGATGTCTGCGTAAATCTGCTGAATTCACAGTTTGACCCCGACCGGCAGGCAGTCATTGAACGCGCTGCCGCCAGCGGCGTCGAGTGTATGGTGCTGACCGCCACGGACCTGCAGAGCACTGCGGCGGCATTGGATTTGTGTGTCCGGGACAGCGCCGTGCGCATGCAAACCACCGCCGGCGTGCACCCCCATGATGCCGGCAAACTTGGCGCCGGCTGGCTGCAGCAACTACGGCAGCTCGCCCAGGCCAGCCAGGTATGCGCTATTGGTGAAACAGGCCTGGACTACTACCGTAACTTCACCCCCCGCCCGCAGCAGCAGGAGGTGTTCCGGCAGCAGATTGCGCTGGCCGCGGAGTTGGGCAAAACACTGTTTGTCCACGACCGGGAAAGCCAGGGGGACGTGCTGCGCCTGCTGTCACAACAAAACGGATTGCAGCAGGTGTTGATCCATTGTTTTACCGGCAGCCGGGAAGAATTGCTGGCTTATCTTGAGGCCGGGTACTACATCGGCATCACCGGCTGGATCGCGGACCACCGCCGCGGCGGCAGCCTGCGCCGGCTGGTGCCGGAAATCCCCCTGCAGCGCCTGGTCATCGAAACCGACGCGCCGTTCCTGCGGCCGCATAACGCACCGCCGGATTTTCATCTGCAGCACCAACTGCCGGCCAGATTCAAGCGCCGCAACGAACCTGCCCTGCTGCCCTGGGTGCTGAACGCAGTGGCTGAGGCGCGCGGCGAACCGCCGGCCGCCGTGGCCCGCGCCACCACCGCCAACGCGGCGCGTCTGTTCGGCTTTCCCGGTACCGATCGCGAGACCGATCGCGGTCCCGATCGTGGTACCGATCGCGGTCCCGATGCTAACTGAGAAATTCAGCCAGCTCCCGGGCATCAACCCCACCCTGGTATTCCACCCCGTCCAGGGTCAACACCGGGATGCGTTCACCGTAGCGCTGCAGCAGATTGTCGTCTTCAGCAACATCCAGCACTTCCAGTTGCACATGCCCCAGAGGCAGTTGCATCAGTGTTTCCAGCAGCTGCTCACATAACGTGCAATGGCTGGTGCTGTACAGCCGGAGTTTTTTCATGTTCAGGTGTTCCGCGGTTAAGCCCGGCGCGCTGCTGTGTTGCACTCCCAGTCAAGGTAGCCTACATTGATTGCGAAGCGCGCTTGACCGCAACCTCCGCAGGACGCGCTGAGCACATACGATTTGTTCAGAGGATCCTTTAGATCCGGTTATGGAATTTTCTATCCGGCTTGCCGAAGGCAATGCGCACCATTATTACCCGCTGCCAGTAACAGGCCAAGCCCAGTGGCACAGGGATGAAGCAGGCGGCTGGCGCACGTCGGTAGCGCTGGGTGACCTGCCGGCGGGGCAGATTGTGGTCCCCAGCTTCAGCCAGCCGGGACCGCAGCCGGACCACCAGTTTGTACTTACAACAACCGCGGCAACGGACCGCGGCGTTACCGTGCCGCTGCATCCGGTGCCCGCGCCCGCAGACCTGCAGAAAACCAACGCTGCAGTAAATGCCCCGGTGACCAGCCACATCGACTGCTGGCACACCGCTGAGGACGTTGCCGGGGTACAGGTCCATCTGCATCTGCAGCCCCGGGCGGGCTCCGCGCCCGCGGACTATCTGCTGAACCTGAGCACCCGCCCCGTTAACCTGAGTGACAAGGCAATGCACGAAGCCGGCAGCGCGCAACTGCCGGACAGCCGGGTGCAGCCGGCACCCACGCCTTACAGCCAGATGACCGCCGCCGCAGAACTGCGCCAACGCATCTGTTCACCCACGGCGCTGGCCATGGCCCTGAGCCTGTATCCGCAAGCGCCGTCCTGGCAGGACACCATCAGCGCCTGCCTGGACCGGGCGACCGGCGCGTACGGCGTATGGCCGCTGGCCATACGCTGGGCCGGCAGCTGCGGCGTGCTGGCCGGAGTGGAAACCTTCAGCAGCTGGCAGGGCGTGCAACAGATTCTGGACGGCAACACGCCCATCGTCTGCAGCATCCGCTTTGACAAAGATGCGCTGCCCGGCGCGCCCATGCAACAAAGCGGCGGACACCTGGTGCTGCTGACCGGCCTGCAGGGGGACCGGGTACAGGTTTACGATCCCGCGGCAGCCGACCCGGAGTCGGTGCCCCGCACTTATCCCACGGACGCATTTGCACGCGCCTGGCTGCAGCGGCGAGGGGCAGCCTACCTGTTCAGCCGCCGCCAGGCGGGCACGGGGTAAGCGTCTTGTACCTGCGCCTGCTGGCCCGTTTTGTATTGCTGAGTGCCGGTTTTGCCCTCACCACGCTGGGTATTCTGGGCTGGAAAACCATCGATTTTGAGCTGGACAACATGTGGCCGCTGGCGGGCAGTTTCAGCATTCATCCGGTTTACATCATGGTGCTGGGCATGGCGCTGATCCCCCCCACTCTTTGGGAAATTTTTGTCCTCGAACTGCGGCGGGAAAAAAGCCGGCAGCAGAACGGCGGGGCTGAGCAGTGAATATTCATTCCCAGCGCACCTACATCCGCAAAGTCGTGCGGCAGGATGAGCAGGAATTTCTGCAGCTCATGCGCGACAGTGAAAGCCTGCACGCGCCGTGGATCAGCCCGCCGACCACCACGGTACTGTTTAAATACTACCTGCAGCGTATTAACAAGGAAGACCACGAAGGACTGGCAATCTGCCGCAAGGAAGACGACCGCATCGCCGGGGTGGTTAACATCAACAATATTATCCGCGGCTCATTCCTGAGCGCTTCGCTGGGCTACTACGTCGGTGCTGAATTTCACGGCTGCGGATATATGCGCGAAGGGCTGCAGCTGGTGGTCGATTACGCGACCCACACCCTGGGCCTGCACCGCCTGGAGGCTAACATTCAACCGGACAATACCCGCTCCCAGCGCCTGGTGCAGCGCTGCGGGTTTGTCCGCGAAGGCTATTCAAAGAACTTTCTCTACATCAACGGCGCCTGGCGCGACCATGAGCGCTGGTGTTATGTCGCCCCGCGCACCACCTTGCGGCCCCATTTATGAGCAACAACGAAGCTGAACAACCTTTAACCATTGCCGTGCTGATGGGCGGCCAGTCAGCGGAAGCGGAAGTTTCACGCAACTCCGCCGCCCAGGTGGCGGCGGCCCTGGACTCCGTCGGGCACCTCTGCCATAGGGTGGAGCTGGACGCGGACTGCGCCCGCAGCCTGCTGAAGCTGCAGCCGGATGTGGTTTTTCCGGCCCTGCACGGGCCCCCGGGTGAAGACGGCACGGTGCAGGGGTTCCTCGAACTGCTGGGGTTTGCCTATGTCGGCAGCGGTGTACACGGCAGCGCCCTGGCGATGGATAAAGCGGTCGCCAAACATATATTCCGCCAGCGCGGCTTACCGGTGGCCGACGATCTGACCGTGGAGTTGCCGGCGGACGGCCGCATCGACAACACGCTGCTGGCGGACGCGGTTACCCGGGTTGAGGCGCAGCTGGGTCCCAGAGTGGTCATCAAGCCGCTCAACCAGGGTTCCGCCATCGGCGTCACCCCGCTGCCCAACGGCGGCGACATCAGCGCTGCGCTGCGCGACGGCCTGCAATACGGCCCCTGCCTGGTGGAGCCTTATGTCATGGGGCGTGAGATTACCGTTGGGGTGCTGGACACCGACCAGGGTCCGGTACCGCACCCGGTGATTGAAATTGTCACCGCCAGCGAGGAATGGTACGACTACACCAACCGCTATGCCGAAGGCGGCAGCCAGCACGTGATACCCGCACCGCTGCCCGATGAGGTCAATCAGCAGTTGCAGTCCATTGCCCTGGAGGCGCACCGGGCGCTGGATCAGCGCGATCTGTCCCGCGCTGACTTTATAGTCACGGACGATGACAACATTACCCTGCTGGAAGTAAACAGCCTGCCGGGCATGACCCCTACCAGCCTTTACCCGGACGGCGCCGCCCATCTGGGCTACAGTTTTGCCCAGCTTACGGACTATCTGGTGCGGCGGGCGTACCGGCGGGGTCAGGCGGTTTCGTAACCGCGGGCCGCCAGCGCGGCGGGCAGCAGTTCAGTCACCAGGCGGGTGGCGCTGACCGGTTGCAGAACTTCACCGGCACTCTGCACCAACGTCCGGCGCTGCTCCGCGAGCCCGTTAATCAACTCCGCCCATAAATCCGCGGACGGCCCCTGCGGCACCGTTAACGGCCCGGGTCCGCCGCCGGCGACTTTGATGTATTCAGCGGTGCTGCGCAGGGACAGATTCAGTGAAAGTTCCGACAGCAGATCGGTATCAAACGCCAGCCCGCTGAGAGCCGCGTCCACGGCGCTGCCGGGCGCGTCATTGAAGAAGCTATCGGCAACCTGCTCGATAGATTGCAGCAGGCGGTCCAGCGCGCCCTGCTCCGCGGCATTCAGCTCACCCTCTACGCGGATGTCCAACCGGCTGCTGAGGCTGGCTTCAAGATCTTCCGTGCGCACCCTGCCGGCACCATCATAAAGTTCAAATCGATTAGCAGAAAAAGACTGTAACCTATTGAAACTCAATGTGATTTCATCACCTTCTCTGGTAGTCAGCTGTAGCTGCAGCCGGGTCTGCTGCTGCTCCGATACGCTTTCAATGCTGCGGTAAGCGGCCGCCCGCCCGGCCTCTTGCGGCGGCGCGGCCAGCCTGCTCTTGTCGACCTGCAGCGGATTCAGGCTCTGCGCAGCCGGTGCCTGCAGGCTGGCGGAACGTTGTGCCGGTGACTGCACGCGCACCAGGCTGGCGGCAAGCGGGCTGCTTGAAAGTTGGATGGCCATGTCCGGGTTAGCGGCGGCGCAGCGCCATAGTTTAGGCGCTGCGCGGATCTTGTTTGCTGGTTGTGCGCCAGGTCTCAGCCGGCGCTGGGGTGGTTACAGATCGTAGCCCCGCTCATTGTGGGAGACCAGATCCAGACCCTCCAGCTCTTCCTCTTCACTGACCCGGTTACCCACAACCGCATCGGTGATCTTGAGGATGATAAACGTCACCAGCGCGGTATAGACCACCGTGGCCAGCACGCCCACTGCCTGGATACCCAACTGGCTGCCGATATTGATGTCGTGCTGACCGCTGAACAAGCCCAGCGCGTTGCTGGCGAATATGCCGGTCATCAGGGTGCCGAGAATGCCGCCAACGCCGTGCACCGGAAATACGTCCAGGGAGTCGTCTATTTTCAGACTGCGCTTGATGTAGTTGGTAGCGACAAAGCAGACAAAACCGGCGGATATGCCAATCACCAGCGCCCCTGCCGGGCCGACAAAACCAGACGCCGGCGTAATGGTACCCAGGCCGGCCACCATGCCGGTGACCGCACCCAGGGCGGACGGCTTGCCGTAGCGCACCCACTCAGCGGTCATCCAGGTGAAGGCGCCGGCTGCCGCTGAGATATGTGTCACCAGCATGGCCATGGCCGCGTCGCCGTTAGCCGCCAGCGCGCTGCCGCCATTGAAGCCGAACCAGCCCACCCAGAGCATGCCCGCCCCCATCACCGACAGGGTCATGTTGTGCGGCGGCATCGCCTGGTCGGGGAAACCGCGCCGGTTGCCCAGCACCAGCGCTGCCACCAGGGCTGCGACGCCGGCGGTGATATGCACAACGGTGCCGCCGGCAAAGTCCATCAGCCCCAGTTCACCCAGCCAGCCGCCGCCCCAGACCCAGTGACAAATGGGCGCGTAGACGAGGATCAGCCAGGCGGCACTGAACAGCACCACCGCGGAAAAACGCATGCGTTCGGCAAAACCGCCGACGATCAGCGCCGGGGTGATAATTGCAAAGGTCATCTGAAACAGGGCAAAAGAGCTTTCCGGCAGAGTACCGGACAGCGTGTCTTCGCCAATGCCGCCGAGCATGAAATTACCCAGCCCGCCGATGAAGGCGTGCGCCGCACCGCCGTCGCCGAATGCCAGGGAGTAACCCAGCACCAGCCATAACACGGAGGCCACGCAGGTGATGGTAAAACACTGCATCAGCACGCTGAGCACATTTTTAGTCCGCACCAGACCGCCGTAGAACAACGACAGCCCGGGAATTGTCATAAACAGCACCAGCGCGGTGGCGGTCAGAATCCATGCAGAATCGGCGCCGTCCAGAGTATCCGCATAGACAGGCAGCGCCACCCCTAAGCCGATGATGGCTGCGATCAATCGCTTCACGAGCATCCCCCCAGGATATTGCTTTAGTTATGCTGCAATATTATTCAGTAACGGGCAGCACAACGCCACATTTCCGTGCGTTTTCTTGGTTCTCCAAAAATTTTCAATCGGGGACGGCAAAATCGGGCCATGTACGCACAAAAATGGTGCACAAAAAATTTCAGAGCGTGTATTTCCGTAACGTTCTCTGGTGTAAAGGTTAAATCCGGCGAATGGATTGCAGCCTGTTGTGCCCGTCCACGCACAATTCAAAGCGGCCCCGTAAGCCGTTGTGATCGACATAACGGCGCAGCACGTTTAACGGAAACTGCAACCGCACGCCGTTGGCATCCCGCGCCCAGACAAAAGACACTTGGCCCGCATAATAAGACTGCAGCTGGGCATGGCTGAGCGCCATGTTAACCGTGAACTTCCTGACAGCACTATGATCCAACGTTTTATCCCGTGTGTGCGGTGGTCTGCGGGGTGCACGCTAAAGCCCGCCGGGCCCGGATCTCCGGTACACCCGGATATCTTAATGTTAACTATAGAAGCTGGAACCGCTTTGCGCCGTGCCGGACCCCCGGTGCTGGACCTGGGTATTAGGCCCGCTACAATACCGCCTCGCCTGCGCCTTAGAGTAAAATGAACACAACGAGCACCAACCCGACCTTTCAGATCATCAATGAGGCCAGCCGCTGGCTGCAGAGCCGTATTATCGGTCAGGAGACCCTCATCGAAAGGCTGCTGATGGCGTTGCTGTGCGGCGGCCACCTGCTGGTTGAAGGGGCGCCCGGGCTGGCCAAAACCCGCGCCATCAAAGAACTGGCTGAAGTGGTCGAAGGCGATTTTCACCGTATTCAGTTTACCCCGGACCTGTTGCCCAGCGATATCACCGGCACCGAGGTCTACCGGCCGGAAGACGGTTCATTCAAATTTCAGGAAGGACCCATATTTCACAACCTGATCCTGGCGGATGAAATTAACCGCGCCCCGGCCAAGGTGCAGTCCGCTTTGCTTGAAGCCATGGCTGAACATCAGGTCAGCATCGGCCGCGAAACCTTTCCGCTGGCGGATCTGTTTCTGGTGATGGCGACCCAGAACCCGATTGAACAGGAAGGTACCTACCCCCTGCCGGAAGCACAACTCGACCGCTTTCTGATGCACGTGGAAGTGGATTACCCGGACGCCGCCGCTGAAACCAGCATTCTGCACCTGGTGCGCAGCGAAACGGGCAACAGCGGCGCGCAAGCTGTTGCCGCGCCGGCCAAGGTGACGCAACACGCGGTGTTCAGCGCCCGCCAGTCCATGCTGGAATTGCATATGGCACAACCGGTGGAAGATTATATAGTTGCGCTGGTGATGGCGACGCGCCAGCCCGCCCAGGAACTGGCCGGCTGGATCGACTACGGGGCCAGCCCGCGCGCCACCATCGCTCTGGATATCTGCGCCCGCGCCCTGGCCTGGTTGGGCGGACGCGACTTTGTGGCGCCCCAGGACGTGCAGCAGGTGGCCCACGACGTTTTCCGCCACCGCTTGATTCTCACCTTCGAAGCGGATGCCCAGGGTGTCAGTGCCAACCAGGTGGTGGATACCCTGCTCAGCCAGGTGCCCGTGCCTTGATTCAGGACTGAGCCGGCCCGCGTATGCCCACCCAGACCTCCCAGGCGAGCTTCACCGAGTCGGTTATCCCCGGCGCCTACGTCAGCCTGGCGCAACTGCTGGCCCTGCGCCATCAACCCACGCATCCGGCCGCCACCCAGTCCAAAGTGGTGGGCAACCGGACCGGGCAGAAGCTATCCAAAATCAAAGGCCGCGGCGTGGATTTTGCCGAAGTACGTCCTTATCAACCCGGCGACGATGTGCGGGCCATTGACTGGCGCGTGACGGCCCGCAAAAACAAACCGCACACCAAAGTGTTCCGCGAGGAACGCGAACGCCCGACCCTGATTGCCGTGGACCAGTCGCAGAACATGTTTTTCGGCTCCCGGGTGCGGCTGAAGTCCGTCACCGCGGCGGAACTCGCCGGCCGTATCGCCTGGCAGAACCTCGCCGCGGGGGACCGGGTGGGCGGCATGGTCATGGGCAACCGCACCCAGGCATTGCACAAGCCTTACCGCACCACCAAGGCGGTGGCGCGGTTCCTGAACGACATAGTGCTGTTTAATAACAAACTGACCAACAACCCGCAGGCGGAAGACCACGCCGGGCAGACGGTCATCAACGAGGGCATGCTGCGGATCCGCCGCCTGAGCGGCAATAATTACCGTATATTTGTCATCAGCGACTTTGCTTACCCGTTGGATTTCTGGCGCGACCATCTGCATCAGCTGGCGCGCCACAATCAGGTTGTGCTGGTTCACATCCACGACCCTCTGGAACGGGAACTGCCGCCGGCGGACCATTACGCGGTAACCGACGGGGTGGAACGGCTGCAGTTCTACAGCGGCGACCACCAGTTGCGCCGCAAGTACAAACAACGCTACGAGCAGCGCCTGCGCACCCTGCAGGGGCTGTGCGCCCACGACGCCATGAGTTATCTGTCCGTGCAAACGGACAGCACCCAACTGGACCAGCTATCATGGGTCTGAACCACATCTACAGCAGACGCCGCAGTCACCATGGAAACTGATCCGCTGCAACAGTTACGCGACGTACACCTGCCGGCAGACCCGGGCATGTGGCCGCTGGCGCCGGGCTGGTGGCTGCTGATGCTGCTCGGCCTGGCGCTGTTGCTGTGGGCCGCTTACCGGCTCTGGCAGGCCTACCGGCGGCGACGCCCGATCCGCGCCGCGCGCCGCCACCTGGTGCGCCTGCAGTCCGCTTTTGCCCGCGGTGAGATGACGGCTATGGATTATGTCACCCAAGCCAACCGGGTATTAAAACGCCTGCTGGTGCGCGGCCTGCAGCAACCGCTCTATGCACCGTTGAGCGGCGCCGCCTGGCTGCGGCAACTGGACCAACTCGCCGGCGGCAGCTTCTTTGCAGACGGTCCCGGGCAGGTGCTGGGGGATGTCAGGTTTCAACCCGGCGGCAATGTAGACGCCGGGCAACTGCACGCCGGCTTGCTCACATTACTGCGGGCTCTGCCGCGCCGCAGCCCTGCGCACAGGCCGGTCAGCCATGATTGAGTGGTTGTGGCCGTATTTTTTCGCCGCCGCGCCGCTGCCCTGGCTGGTACGGCGGCTGTGGTCCACCCGGGAGCGCCCGAACGCCGCGCTGGCGGTGCCGAGCATCCGCCGCTTCAGCGAGGTTGCGGTGGAATCCACCCGTGATACTGCTTCCGCCTTCTTTAAGCTGGTGCTGCTGTGGCTGGTCTGGTTATGTCTGGTGACCGCCGCTGCGCGCCCGCAATGGACCGGCGATCCGGTCACCCTGCCCACCACCGGCCGCGATCTGATGCTTGCCGTCGACATTTCCGGCAGCATGGCAACCGAAGATATGGAAATTAACGGCAAACTCATAGACCGGCTGACGGTGGTCAAATCCGTGGTCAGTCAGTTTGTCGAAGCCCGCAAGGGTGACCGCATTGGCCTGGTGCTGTTCGGCACCAACGCCTACCTGCAGGCGCCGCTGACCTTCGACACCACCAGCGTCAACCGCCTGCTGGTGGAAGCACCGGTGGGCATCGCCGGTGGTAAAACCGCCATCGGCGACGCCATCGGCCTGGCGGTCAAACGGCTGCGGCTGCGCCCCCAGGACGACAAAATTCTGATCCTGCTGACCGACGGCGCCAACAATGTGGGTGAGGTGGCGCCGGACAAGGCCGCGGAGCTGGCGGCTTTTGACGGTATCAAAATCTACACCATCGGCGTCGGCGCGGACGAGATGCGCATTCCGAGCCTGATTCTGGGCTCGCGCATCACCAACCCGTCCGCGGACCTTGATGAGGAGACTTTACAACACGTGGCGGAGACCACCGGCGGCCGCTACTTCCGCGCACGGGACACCTATGGCTTGCAGCAGATCTACGCGGAAATTGATGAAATGGAACCCATCGATCAGGATCCGGAAACCTACCGTCCGGTGCGCGCCCTGTTCTACTGGCCGCTGGCCGCAGGCCTCATCTTTTTCTCCCTGCTGCTGTTGAGCGATTTCCGCCGCAAGGGCGCTGCGGCGGTATTTGCAGGCGCGGCCGGAGGTGAACGTGCTGCCGGTTGAGTTCCATTTTCTGCGCCCCTGGTGGCTGCTCGCCCTGGTGCCTTTGGCCCTGCTGGTGTGGCAATGGATCATCCGCACCCAGGGAGAGTCCGGCTGGAAATCCGCCATCGACCAGCGGCTGCTGGAAGTGTTGCTGGATAACAGCCACCGCGGCAGCAATAACGGCCTGCGCGCCGCGCTGATGCTGGCCATGCTGGCCTTGACCATCGGTCTGGCCGGCCCCACCTGGCACAAACTGCCGCAGCCGGTGGAACAGAAGAACGACGCGCTGGTTATCCTGCTGGACCTGTCTTTGTCCATGCTGGCTGAGGACGTCAAACCATCCCGGGTGGAACGGGCACGGCAGAAAGTCACCGACATCCTGCGCCTGCGCGACGAAGGCCTGACTGCCCTGGTGGCTTACGCCGGTGATGCCCACGCGGTAGTGCCGTTGACCGATGACGTGGCCACCATCGAAAACCTGTTAGGCGCCCTGGGCCCGGAAATGATGCCGGTGCCGGGCTCCAATCCCGGCCACGCCCTGGAACTGGCGCGCGACCTGCTCGACAACAGCGTCCTGCAGCAGGGCCGCATTCTGATGATTACCGACGGCATCGATGCCATCAACAGCGTGTCGCGCCACCGCAACCCGGCTTTTCCGATCTCCATCATCGGCATCGGCACGGAACAGGGCGGCCCTATACCGCTGGACCGATTGCGCCAGCCGGGCAAGGTGTTGCGCACCCAGGAAGGCAACCGGGTGATTGCCCTGCTGGATCATCAGCGCCTGCAAGATGTGGCGGACCTGACCTACGGCAGGTATGCGCCGGCAGTGATCGGCGACAACGATATACTTCAGGCGCTGTCCACCCCCCTGCCCAGCGAGGACGACACGCTGGAAGTGGAACGCGAATTTGATTCCTGGTACGACCAGGGCCACTGGCTGGTGGTGCTGGCGCTGCCGGTATTTTTGTGGTTTTTCCGCAAGGGTGTGGTCATCAGCGTGCCGCTGGCGGCGGGCGCCGCTGCTGCCGTATTACTGCTGCAGGCGCCGCCGGCCATGGCGGTGACGGCTGCTGATCTTTCGGACGCCTGGTCGAGCCTGTGGCGCAACAACAACCAGCGCGGTCACCAGGCCCTGCGTTACGGCGAACCGGAAAAAGCCGCGGCCCTGTTTGATGATCCGCTGTGGCGCTCCGCGGCGGAATACCGCAGCGGCAACTATGCCGCCGCGCTGCAGGGATATGCCGCTGACGGCTCCGCCACCGGGCATTACAACCAGGGCAACAGCCTTGCGCGCCTGGGGAATTACCAGGCGGCCATCGACCGGTACAATAAGGTTTTAGCGGAACAACCGGACCACGAAGACGCCGCGTTCAACAAAGCCCTGCTGGAAAAACTGCTGGAGGAGCAGCAGGACGCCCAACAGGATGACCAGCACAATCAGCAAAGCCAGGCCAATAACGAGCAGAGTGAAGCAGAACAGGACAATCAGCAGCAGCAACAGGATCCGTCCGAACAGGATCAGCAGTCTGAGCAGTCGGAAGAGCAGCAGCAGGCTGAAAATGAACAGCAGCAACAGCAGCAGCAGGCGGACCAGCAGCAGCAGGCTCAGGCTGAGCAGGACGAGGCCACCCGCGATGAAAAGCAGGAGGCGCTGGAACAGTGGCTGCGCCGGGTACCCGACGACCCGGGCGGGCTGTTGCGGCGCAAGTTCACACACGAAACCAAACAGCGGCTGCGCCGCGGTGAGTACGACAACCGGCGCAGCGAGAAGATCTGGTGACCATGGTTAAGCTTTTGCGCCTGTGCCCCTTGGCCGCGCTGTACTGTCTGTTGCTGCCGGGTGCAGCCTGGGCGGCGGTGTCCGCCCAGTTGAGTGAACAGGTGATCGACGAACTGGAAACCACGCGCCTGGTGATCCGCGCCACCGGCACCCGGCAGACCCGCAAACTGGATCTATCCGCCCTGGAAAAGGATTTTGTAGTGCTAGGCAACAACACTTCAAGCCAATACCGGTTGATCAATGGCCGTGAGCAGAGCTGGGTGGATTATCAGATTACCCTGCAACCCAAACGCACAGGCGAACTGACTATCCCGCCTATCAAAGTGGGCGAAGAAAGCACGCCCACGATTGGCCTCAGCGTGCGCCCGCTGACCAACGAAACGCGCCGCATGATCGATGAGCTGGTCTTTTTTGAACAGGATATATCCGCGGACACCGTCTACGTGCAGAGCCAGCTGGTGGTCACCCGCCGGCTGCTCTATTCAAACGGCGTACAACTTTACAGCGACCTGCCTGACGCCCCTGATCTGCCTGACGCGGTGGTTATGACCCTGGGCGAAGCGTCGTCA
The DNA here is from genome assembly GCA_028279305.1 of Pseudomonadales bacterium. Classification (GTDB taxonomy): domain Bacteria; phylum Pseudomonadota; class Gammaproteobacteria; order Pseudomonadales; family Azotimanducaceae; genus UBA4421. The sequence goes on along the minus strand of JANQOA010000351.1, from coordinate 30,710 downwards.
TCAACCACCAGCCGTAACGGCAAACGTTACGGGGTGGTGGAACAGAAATACGCGATTTTCCCGGAACTCAGCGGCCAGCTCACTATTCCCGCAATCAATGTGACCGCCAGCGTGCGCCTGATTGAAAACGGCCGCGTGTCACGCAAGGGCGTGCGCGTCGGCACCGGCGCACAGACCATCGTTGTGCGGCCCATACCCGCCACCTACCCGCCGGATCAGCCATGGCTGCCGGCAGAACATGTGCAGTTGCCCCAGGTGCTGACACCAAACCAGCCGGAGTATGCAGTAGGTGACACGCTCACCCATGAATTGCTGATCTACATCCAGGGCAATCTCGGTTCAATTGCCCCGCCCCTGCCGCTGCCCGTCGACCGGGACGAGTTCCGCGCCTACCCGCAGAACCCGGTCATCGAAGACGACACCCGCGGCAACGGGGTAGCCGGTTCCAGATTGCAGACCACTTCCCTGCTGCCGCTGCAAGCCGGGCAACTGAATCTGCCCGCGGTGCGGCTGACCTGGTGGAATACCCGTACCGACAAACTGGAAGTCGCCGCAGTGGCCGCCGCCAGCCTGGCGACGACAGGCACCGCGGTGACACCGGCAGGCGCTGAAGCAGCCAACGCCGGTGCGGACAAAACCCCGGCCGGCGAAAGCGTGACACCGGCCCAACCGGCAACCTCCGGCGGATTTACCGATGCGGTATTGTGGATCGCCGGATTGGCCGCCGGCGCCGGTATCCTGCTGTTGCTGGTCACCGCGGCACGCCGCCTGTTACGCCGCTGGCAGCGCCACGGCAAAAGACAGCCCAGCGCGCGCAACCTGCACAACAGCCTGCAACGCAATCTGCAGCGCAGCCTGCAGTTCAGGCACCCCCATGACATAGAGCAGGCGTTGGGAGCTTACCTGGCCCACGTTTACGGCATCGGTACCACCCGGGCCATGGCCCGCTTCCGCCGCGCCCATGCCGACGCGGGACCTGCGCTGGACAGCCTGCTGCGCAACCAATACAGCATCAGCGCTTCCACCGGTATTCCGGTTGACGAACAGACCGTACAGCGCCTGCAAACTGCCCTGGACAGCCTGCAGCCGGGGCACACCGCCAAGGCGGACGAGTTACCGCCGCTGTACCCCCATGAACAGCAGACGGCTGCTTAGGCGTTCAGGCTTTTACTGACAATTTCGTACAGGTCCTTGGAGATGGATTTGCGCTCCGCCAGGTGCTGCAGGGCATCACGCATCAGCTTTTGCCGCGGCGGGTCGTAACGCTGCCAGCGGGTCAGCGGCGTGGTGATGCGTGCCGCAACCTGGGGGTTGCTGGCATCCAGCCGCGCCACCGCATCAGCCAGATACTGATAGCCGCTGCCATCCAGAGCATGCAGGCGGCGGTGGTTGTACATGCCAAAAGCGCCGAACACCGCCCGCACCCGGTTGGGATTGCGTAAATCAAAACGCGGGTGCGCCTCCAGCGCCCGCATGCCGTCGATATCCGTAGCGGCACTCTGGGCCTGCAAGCTGAACCACATATCCAATACCAGCGCCTGCTCCTGCCAGCGCTGGTAAAAATCGCCGATCAGCCAGCGGGCAAACTCCGGTTCCAGGCCGGGATGACGGCAGGCCTGCTGTAAGGCGGCGCGCCGCTCCGTGAGATTGTCCGCCTGCTGGTAGTGGCCGGCCACCAGTTGCTGCAAGGCTTCGCCCCGGGCGGCGCGGGCCAGATAGGCAAAAGCGGTATTACCCACCGCGCGCGCGGCCATCCCCGGCGCATCGGGCTGATAACCGCCCGGCTGACGGCTTTGTTCATAGATCCGCTGCCATTCGGCTTCAGCAGCCGCCGCCAGCTGATCCAGCAACTTTTCCCTGGCGTCGATCAGGCTGTCCACCTCAAAGGTTGCAAGCTGTTCAAACAGATAGTTTTCCTCCGGCACACTCAACATGGTTGCGGCCAGGGTCAGCGCCTCGGCGCTTTGATTCTGAGGCTGCACCGCGGCGGCAACAGCCTGCACAACCTGCTGCAGATCCACACCTTCAGCAGGCGTGCCCGCCAGATGTTTGACCCACAGGGTCTGCAATGCATCCCAGCGTACAAAACCGTCGTTGTCGTGCTGGGCCAGGAAAGCCAATTCGGTGTCCGGCCGCGGGTAAGCCACTTTCACCGGCGCGGAAAAACCGCGCAGAAAACTGACCACCGGCTTGGCCTGCAGACCGCTGACCCGCAACTGACAGTCCGCTTCACGCAGGTGCACCAGCAGGGAGTCGCCGCGGACTTCATAAGCCTGGCTGCATTCAATGTCGAGTTCTTCCACTGCCAGGCCGCGGCCGTCCGCCCCCACCAGGCCCAGCAACAGCGGCACGTGAAAGGGCAGCTTCTGCGGCTGCCCCGGGGTCGGCGGGCAGCTCTGGCTGATCGTCAGCTGCAGCGCGCCGTCGCTGAAGGTCTCACCGACCGTCAACAACGGCGTGCCGGCCTGGTCGTACCAGCGTTTGAACTGGCTCAAATCCACCGCCCCCGCTTCTTCCATGGCGGCGGTAAAGTCGTCGGTGGTGGCGGCGGCGCCATCATGACGCGCAAAATAGAGATCACTGCCGCGGCGGAACGCCTCTTCACCCAGCAGGGTGTGATACATGCGCACCACCTCCGCGCCTTTTTCGTAGATGGTGGTGGTGTAGAAGTTGGAAATTTCAATATAAGACTGAGGCCGCACCGGATGCGCCAACGGACCGGCGTCTTCAGCAAACTGCACAGCACGCAGAAAAGTGACATCTTCGATGCGCTTGACCGCGCGGGAGTTCATATCCGAACTGAACTCAGCATCCCGAAACACCGTAAAACCCTCTTTCAGACTCAACTGGAACCAGTCCCGGCAGGTGACCCGGTTGCCCGACCAGTTGTGGAAGTATTCGTGCGCCACCACGGCTTCCACCCGCTGGTACGCGGCATCCGTGGCGGTGTCCGCGGAGGCCAGCACGCAGGAGGTGTTAAAAATGTTCAGGCCCTTGTTTTCCATGGCGCCCATATTGAAGTCTTCCACCGCGACTATCATGAATACGTCCAGGTCGTATTCCCGGCCGAAGCGCTGTTCGTCCCAGCGCATGCTGCGTTTCAGCACGTCCATGGCGTAGTCGCACTGGCCGATGTTGTGGGGCTCCGAGTAAATCCGCAGTTCCACCGCGCGGCCGCTGTGGGTGGTGAATTGATCCCTGATGACCGCCAGATCACCCGCCACCAGCGCAAACAGGTAACTGGGTTTGGGAAACGGGTCGTGCCAGGTCACCGTGCGCCGGCCGTTTTCCACCCGTTCCCGCAGCAGGTTGCCGTTGGACAACAGCGTCGGGTAACGCTTTGCATCCGCGGTGACGGTGGTGGTAAACACGGAAGATACGTCGGGACGGTCCTGGTAGTAGGTGATTTTACGAAACCCCTGCGCCTCACACTGGGTGCAGTACATCTGTCCGGAGCGGTAGAGACCCTCCAGCGCGGTGTTCTCCTCCGGCTTGACGCGGGTCACAATGCGCACCTCGTGCTCGTCGCTGAGGCCGTGGATGTGCAGGGCGCCGGCAGACAACTGATATTCGTTGCCGGACAACACCCGGTCGTCTACCTGCACGGAGATCAATTCCAGATCCTCACCGTCCAGCTCCAGCGTATCCGCCGCGTCGCGCCGGCGTACCACCTTCAGCCTGCTGGTGACCAGGGTTGCACCGTCTTCTATGTCAAACTCCAGATGAGTTTCCACCGTCTGATAATCCGGTGCCTGGTAGTCCGCCAGCCTGATTTCCTGTGGCTGCCCGTCTTTCATAACCGCTGTTTCCCCATAGCCATTCTTTCCCGTTGTTCCGTAAGTCGATTAAAACAGTGATGCCTGGGGCGGTACCGGCAGCTCGCTTTCACTGATACGCGGCACCAGCTCAACGTCAATGTCCATGCCGCGGTGCGCGCGCAGGTTAAACACCCCGCGGCTGAGCAACAGGTATTGGCCCAGGACACCCACCACATTGTCCGCAATTTCCTCTCCCGGCGCCAAGCTCAGACGCTGGGCGGGACTGTAGGCCCGCAGCGGATGTTGTAACAGCGTGGGCTGCGCATCCACCGCCCAACACATGGCCCGGGCTTCCTCCGCATCCAGTTGAGCGAGCATTTCCGCAGCCGGATTTTCCGCCGCCAGTTGCGCCAGCGGCAAAGCATCGCGTTGCAACTGAGCGGCCAGGGCAGCCAGATCGACCTGGGTAACCGCGCCGGTGACCAGCCGCCGCCAGTCCGTGCGGTCGCTGAGCTGGCCGCGCAAATAGTCTTCAACAATACCCGCGGCTCGGCGGCTGGGGGTGCGGACGATGCGCAGCGCCCGGCTGGCGCCCTGATCGCGCCAGCGCTCGTGCTCCCGGCCATGCCGGGTAATGCCCACTTTGGGGCCGCTGGAGACCGCCAGGTACACCGTATGCGGCTGCATGCAGAACTGCTGCCCCCATTCCGGCTGCCGGCAACTGCCGGCGTGAAAGTGACAGCGGGCCGGATTCACTACACATAAATCACAGGCCGCCAGGGTGGAGAAACAGGTGTAACAGTACCCGCCCGGATACAGCCGGCGGCTCTGCGCGGCACAGTGCACACAGGTATTTGCGGCGCCGCGGCGCAGGATGACACCCTGCTCCAGATGTTCGTTCAGGGAGACGCTGGCGCGGGCGTTGTGCAGCACATATTCAGGCTGCAGGGCGCCATCCGCCGGCCGCGGCGTTGCCCAACCGGCGCGCAGATCCGTCAGTTTAAAGCCAGGGTTCAACAGTGCCGCCGGTCCAGGTTGCCTCACACGCTGGGGAAGATAGTGTAAAATAACAGGGAACTCCAACGGAGCTGATCATGCAGGCGGTCGACAAAGAAGTACTCAGTCAGGTGTTAAAGTGGCTTGAAACGTCCACGCCCTGCTGGCTGGCCACGGTGGTGCAAACCTGGGGCTCTTCTCCCAGGCCCGTGGGTTCGCTGCTGGCCTGCAACCAGCAGGGGCAGATTGTCGGTTCCCTGTCCGGGGGCTGTGTGGAAGATGATCTGCTGGAAAAGCTCACAAAGGGTGAACTGGCGGCGGACGGCGCGCAATTTTTTCAATACGGAATTACCGCTGAAGAAACCGAAAAACTGGGTCTGCCCTGCGGCGGTCATCTGTACATTGTGGTGGAACCGCAGCAACCCGACGCAACCACCATTAAACATTTCCGCACCTTGAACGAATCCCTGCAAAACCGCACCTGCGCTGAACGCACGGTAAACCTGAACAGCCAGACCACCAGGGTGCGCAGCGTGGACCGGCATCAGCCGTTGCACTGGGACGAAGCCAGCCAGACCCTCACGCACACCTACGGACCCCGCTATCAGCTGTTTATTATCGGTGCCGGCATGGTCAGCAAGTACCTGGCGGAAATGGCGCTGATGCTGGACTATGAAGTGACCGTGTGTGATCCGCGCGAGGATCTGCTGGCGGATTTTGGCAACCCCGGTGTGCAACTCATCAATGACATGCCGGACGACGCCGTGCGCAAACACGCCCGGGACCAGGCTACCGCCATCGTCGCGTTGACCCACGATCCGCGCATCGATGACATGGGGCTGATGGAGGCGCTGACCACAAATGCATTTTACATTGGCGCCATGGGCTCCAGCCGCACTTCAGCCAGCCGGCGCGAGCGTTTAACCGCCCTGGACGTCAGCGACACGGACCTCAACAAGCTGCATGCACCCATCGGCCTGCCCATCGGCAGCAAAACCCCGCCTGAAATTGCCATTGCCATTCTGGCGGAAATTACCGCGGTGCGGAAACAGCAGCTGGCCGCCACCCGGCAGCAGGTGGAGGCCGTCAGCGCCGGCTGATAACCGCACATGAACCCGCAGCCCGGCACCGGCGCGGTTATCCTGGGGGCTGGATTCAGCCGCCGCTACGGCGCTGACAAGCGCCTGCAACCGCTCGGCGACAGTACCGTGGCGTTAACAACATGCCGCACCTACTGCCAGGTATTTCCACAGGTACGGGTGGTATTACGCGATGACGACACCGCTCTGGCTGAGCAGCTCAAGCCGCTGGGAGTGGAGACCGTCATAGCTGAACTGGCCCACCTCGGCATGGGCCATTCGCTGGCCGCGGGTACCCGCGGCCTGAGCTGGCAGTGGGCCTTTGTCGGCCTGATGGATATGCCTTTCCTGCAGGTCCCTACCCTGCGGGAGCTGGCCGCGCAAACGGCACGGGCGGACGAGCAGACCATTCTGATGCCGCGCCTGAGTGCTGCCGCCGCGGCGCGGGCGCCGGCCGCCAAACGCAAGCAGAAAGCGGCCCATCCCATCGGCTGGCCTAGACATTATTTTGCTGAACTGCAGGCCTGCAGCGGCGACCGCGGGGCCCGGCGGCTGTTAACAAAATACCGCAGCCGGATAACTTATGTGGAGGTGGATGACCCGGGCGTGATTTACGATATCGACACCCCTGCTGACCTGGCGCGTTAGCCCGGTTCTGTGTACCTGCTTTGCGCCCGGGTGCCGCTGCGCACTTGACCCGCTGTCACGACTCGGAAGGATTACCCAGGCGGCTGGCCCAATCCAACTTGCTGCGGCAGGATTCAAAAAAATCATAACCGGTGGGGTATAAAAGTTTCAGCGGGGTGGAAAACTTGCTGATATGCACTTCGTCGGAAACTTCCAGTTCCTGACTGACCTGGGAATCCCAGCTTACCCTGGCCGCGGTTTTGCGCGCTTTCAACACCTTTATGCGGATGTTGGCATCTCCGCGCACCACCAGCGGCCTGGAGGTCAGGGTATGCGGAAACATGGGTACAATCACTATCGCGTCCAGCGACGGATGCATGATCGGCCCGCCGGCGGACAGGGAGTACGCGGTGGAGCCGGTGGGGCTCGCCACAATAACGCCGTCAGAACGCTGATCGTAGACGTACCGGCCATCTACCCACATCGCAAATTCCATCATATGCGCCATGCTGCCCGGGTGCACCACCACATCATTCAGGGCGGTGGAGATTGCCACTTCCTCACCTTCACGCATGACCCTGGCAGCCAGCAGGAAGTGATCCTCCGAACCGTAACCGCCATCCAGAATGGCCGTGAGCTGGCTTTCCAACTGATCCGGTGAAACCCCGGCGAGGAATCCCAGGCCGCCCCTGTTTACCCCCACCACCGGCACACGTTTGTGGGCAATTTCCCGCGCCACCCCGAGCAGGCTGCCGTCGCCGCCCACCACAACAACAAGGTCGCTGGCTGCGGCCAGTTCCAGGCGCGGCAGAATCTGCCGCTTGTGGCCGTTGTCAGCCAGAAATCCCGCTGTGGCGTCTTCGATGAGCACCTCTACCCCCAGCCCGTGCAGGATGCTTTCCACCGCCAGCACGGTTTCCACCACATCCTCGCGCTCACGCCGGGCGACCACCGCCACCGTGGCAAAAGATTTTCCGCCTGCTTTATTCATAGCCGGCACAGACTACACAGGCTGACGCCCGGTAACAATGCATTGAAAACCCCGCGGCCGCAGCGGTATAAAGACGGAACATTGCGTAACGCTATATGGTCAGTGCAATTTTGTAGTTGCAAATCTGCGGCAGATGCATAGTCTTGCCGCACTGCCCCGCCACCCATGGGAGATGTCATGAGCAGTATGAACAACTCCGCCCTGTTGGAGAAACGTTTCACCCAGGTTCTCGCCAAAGCTGACAGCCCGTTGGCGGAAGTCAGCGGGCCGGGAGACCTGTGGCCGCTGATGCGCGCTGAAGCGGAGAAAAAGGCGCAAGAGGAACCCATTTTAGGCAGCTACTTTCACGCCACCATTCTCAACCACGCCACGTTCGGCAACGCGTTAAGCTTCCGCCTGGCCAGTAAGCTTGACAATCCCATGCTGCCCACCATGCTGATCAGGGATGTGATCGACGAGGCCATGGCAGCGGACAATACCCTGCTGTCTGCCGCCGAAATCGATATCCTGGCGACTTACACCCGTGACCCGGCTTGTGAAGACCTGTCTTCGCCGTTCCTGTTCTTTAAGGGGTTCCACGCGCTGCAGGCGCACCGGGTAGCCCACTGGCTGTGGAACGAAGGACGCCGCACCCTGGCGCAGTTCTTTCAGAATCAGATTTCCGTGACCCTGGGGGTGGATATCCATCCCGCCGCCCGGGTCGGCTCAGGCATCATGCTGGATCACGCCACCGGCATAGTCATTGGCGAGACGGCGGTGGTGGAAGACGACGTATCGATCCTGCACTCCGTCACCCTGGGCGGCAGCGGCAAAACCAGCGGCGACCGCCACCCGAAGATCCGCCAGGGGGTGTTGCTGGCGGCAGGCTGTAAAATCATCGGCAATATCGAAGTGGGAAATAACGCCAAGGTGGGAGCCGGCAGCGTGGTCCTCAGCGACGTGCCGGCCCACGTCACGGTGGCCGGCGTGCCGGCAAAAATTGTCGGACATGTGCACAACCACATCCCCGCCCACGACATGGACCACAATATTCTTTAAACTCCGGGCCTTGCAGAGCGCACCGCCCGGAACCAGGAATACCTACTTTCTATGAGTGAGCCGACGCGGCAGATCGCCGCCCCAAAATGCCCGTCGTGCCAGGCCCAGGGTGTGGATAAAATTGTCAGTACACCCAGCAAGGAGCGCTCGCGGGCGAAACAGCCGTGGTTTTACATCATCCACTGCACCGACTGCGGCCACGTCTACAACACGATTTCCAAACACAGTTTCAGCCAGCCCGTTACACCCAACTTTGTGCTGCCCAAACCCAGTTAGCCGCGGTCCTCAACCACTGCCCCGGAGTGACCGGGCTCATCGGCGCGGCGCAGCCGCAGTAGCAACCAGATCAGCAGCAACGCCGGCAGGCTGACGCCGAGGAAATCGCGCCACAAAGCTTCCGGCCCGCAGATGCCCACAATCACCTCCCAGACGTGAAACAGCGCATGCAGCACCTGCCAGCCCGTTACCATCAGCCACATACCCAGACGTTGCGCCGGCCGCACCAGGCCCGCCGCCATGGCGCCGCCGCTGAGGAAATAGATAAACCCGATATCGCGGATGAAGTGCTGATTAAACGGACCGCTGTCCGCCACTCCGTCCACCGCCCAGTACCAGTCCTGGGGGGCGATCAGCATAAACACACCGTTGGCGGTGAAAAACAGGCCTAACAGCCCGGCGATTACGTACTCCGTTTTTGCCATTACAGTCTCCTCTATGTTTCCGCGGCCTGGCCTTTGCCGTTTCGGCGCATGCCGCCTCTTTGTTGCTCCGCGCGGTTTATCCCCGTGCCGCCTGCAGGCTGGACAACTCCGCCTGCAAACCGGCCATCAGCGGTTCACAGCTTGCCGCGCGGCCGAGGCCGCGCTTCAGGGTGGGGTAAAAACCGCCGAAAGCGATGGCCAGCGCCAGATCTCCCGCAGCCCCGGCACCCCAGCGGGACACCACCGCCTGCCGCAGTTCCTCCGCCGCCGGCACTGCCGCCAGCACGGCGCGGGTAAAATCCACCACCAGGGCGGTGTCACTGCTGAAACTGCCCCGGTCGTCCCGCAGCAGCGCCAGCAGCAAGGCGGCATCAACATCCGCCTGGCGCGCCATCTGCACCACCAGGCTCAGGCAGGGGCCGCAATCCTGGGCCTGGGTGGACAGCAATTTGGCGGTGAAGTAATGCTCAACGGGCACCGCCGTACGGTGCTGGGAAAACGGCACCATCAGCATGTAACGCCACAGGGTGCCGGGGTTGTCCCGTTCCATGGTGTGCATATAGCTCACATCGTAGTCGTAACGGCGTGCAAACTGGTTCAACAGAGGGCTGAGTAAACTGGCCATGGCGGCTGCTCCTAAGAGGGTGAAGGTAAAGGTTTTGCGCCGGCGTCAGTCAGATCCGCAAGTACTGCGGAAATCAGCGCCGGGTCCTGGGGGTAGCGGAACATCGCCAATAGTCTGCCCGCCGGCCCGGTCAGCGCCACGCTGCCCGAATGCCCGGGAAGACCCTGGCTTACGGTCGCCGCGCCGGCGCTGCGGAAACCGAACTCCGCCAATGCGCTCTGCAGGTTCGCTTCGGAACCCGTCACACCGGTGATGTCAGCCGCAAAGTGATCAACGTACCGCTGAATCAGCGGCGGCCGGTCGTGGCCGGGATCAATGCTGACAAACACCACCCGCAACGGCAGCGCCTGCCGCTGCCGCCGGTAAATGCGGCTCAACAGCGCCAGGGTGGTGGGGCACAGATCCGGGCACCGCGTATACCCCGAGTAAATCAGGGTGTAGTGCCCCAGCAGGTCCGTCCGGGTGAAGCTGCCGCCGCCGGCCCGCTGCAGGCTGAAGTTATTGACGGGCCGGGGTTCCGCCAGGCGCGCGGTGCGCGGGTCCAGCGGGTGCTCAACAGACAGCCAGCCGCCGCTGGCGGCCAGTGCCGCCGCCAGCACGCAAAGCAGCCAGGTTGCGGCTACCCATACACGCGTTTGCAGCGTGCTGCTTGCTTTTTCCCGAGCCATCAATAACCCCGCTATTCAGGTCCGCTTACTTTACTGGACGCCTGAGCAGGGTGAAATGTGACAGCTATTCAGGGTTGCTGCGCAACCTCCCCGGGTTGCGGTACACGCCGCAAGCGCTTGAGGTCGTAGCCGGCAGCGGCAATGCGTGCGACACACTGCTGATAAACTTGCGGGTCCATTTGCGGGGTGCGCGCCATCAGCCACACATAGTCGCGTTTCTCCCGTCCGACAATGGCCACGCTGTGGTTGTCATCCACATACATGACCCGGTAATCAGACTTGAACGGCCAAATAAACTGCATTTTCCACACCGCCTGATTGTCAGCGCTGACAAAGGCGGTGGGGCGCATCTCCTGCAGCGAACCGTCGAGGCTCCCCTTGCGGTAGGAAAAACGCGTGGCAATTTTCCGTTCGCTGACCTGCTCGTATTCTTCCACCGCAGCGTATGCGTTCTTCTCGAACGGCGTTGGGATATTCGCGATAACGTACCAGCGGCCCATGAAACGCGGCAGATCCAGGTTGTCACTCAAAGGCAGCGGTTCAGCCCGGGCGCTGCCGGCAAACAAGGCCAGCATCAGCAGCAAACCCTTAAAAACCCATGTATCAACAAATCCATAATGCATCAAACCCTTGAGCGGCGACCCGGCGGCGCTATACATCAGCACTCTGCAGCACGTAGCGCAGCACTTTACCGTTGTCCAACTCCGATTCGAGCCCGATCCAGCGGCCGGTATCGCGGTGGTACCAGACCCGGATCTGCAGGTTGTCCGCGGCTGCAGCGCCCTCCCCGCTGGTGATTTCAAATGCGTTGGCCGGTGCGCCGGCAAAGTCACCGCCGGGCTGCGCGGCAATGCTGACCGGCACAACCCGTCCGGTCTGGGAGTTGATCAGCCGCGACTGCTGCAGCATGCGTTTATCCCAGTAGGCAAAACTCATCAAACAACCTGCCACCCGCTGCTGTGCCTGCAGACCGTCCTGATCGCTGGCTATGGCCAGCCGGTCCTGCTCCGGATTGGCTTTCACCGCATACCGCCCGCCGCCGGTGACCGTACTGGAATGCAATTCGCGCAGGCAACCGTTTTCATACCGCTCATCAGAGCGGTGGCGGTATTCAAAGGCTTTAATAAACAGGAACCTGGCTTCGAGATCCGCCCGGCTGGCCAGGGTGTAAACATTGCCCGCATGATCCGCCGCGCCGGCAGGTGCTATTTCGAACCGGTGTGAACCCAACTGGCGTTCATCAACCCAGACGGAAAAGTCCCATACCTGTACCTCGGCCCGGGCCGGCGCCGCTGACAGGCTCAAGCTCAGCAGCACCACTGCTGTTAAGGGTAACCGGTCACGCATATAAACCTCTACTTCAGCCTGCTGCAACAGGCTGTAACCAACTTCCCGTGCAGGCTAGCCATGCCCCTGTGAATCCATGGTGAAAAGGGCCAAACCCTTCTTTTCACAAGCATTTCACCCCCCGCAGCGGACACTGCGCGCATGCAAAAAATACTCAATGCAATCTTCTTTCAGGTCACCTGGTTTGCCTGCGTACTCGGCGGCACCTGGTGGGGTTTACTTGGCTTATCCATGCTGTTGGGCTTTATCGCTTTTCAGCCAAACTGGCGCAACGACCTGATGCTGCTGGGCGGCGCGGTAACCGTCGGCGCCGTGCTGGACACCTTGTGGATCCAGCTTGGCATCCTGGATTTCGGCACCCTGCTGGCGCCGCTGTGGATTCTGCTGATGTGGATGGGGCTGGCGCTGACGGTCAACTACAGTTTGTCGTTCCTCAAACACAAGCCCATGCTGGCATCCATCATGGCCGCGGTATCAGCACCGCTGTGCTACTTCGCCGGCGAACGGCTGGGCGCGGTTGATATAATTAATCCAAACGGTATCGTGTTGATTTCCTTATTCTGGGCCGGGCTTTTTTACGTGACCTTCAAGCCGACCACCCTGCCTTATGCGCAAGGTTAGCATTCGAGCCAAACTGGTTCGTCTGTTTACCCTGCAGATTCTGCTGATCAGCATCGCCACAGTTTCCGGCATTTACGTCACCAACACCCTGGTGCAGGACCTGCTGATGCGCAGCGCCCTGGACCGCGAAGCGGAACACTTCTGGCAACAGCAGGCTGCTGACCCCAACCACCCGGTACCCAACACGGACAACCTGATCGGCTACTTGCGCAGCCAGGCGCATAGCGGACTGCCGCCATCCCTGCTGCGCACGTCGGAGACCTACGGGCGGGTGGATTACAACGGCCGCAGCCCGATATTCCATATCTCGGACAGAGGTGATGAGCGCCTGTATCTGTTGTTTGACGGTGACGCAGTCTCCGATCTGGCGTTTCTGTACGGGATCGCTCCGCTGTCGCTGGTGTTGCTGGTCATCTATGGGCTGTCTTTTCTGGCTTACCGCTGGTCCCAGCAGGCGGTGTCACCCATTGTGCAACTGGCGCGGTATATCGATTCAATTGACCTGAAGAGCCAGGTGCAGCCCAAGTTTGAACTGGACAAGCTGCGCGACCCGGCTGACGCTGAAGTGTCCACCATGATTGCCGCGGTGGAATCCCTGGGCGAGCGGCTGGACGAATTTGTCGAGCGCGAGCGTCTCTTCACCCGGGATGCCAGCCACGAGTTGCGCACCCCCATCGCGGTGTTTAAGGGCTCCCTGGATCTGCTGGAACGCAAACACGCCCTGTCCGCGGCGGATCAGGCAGTGCTGACGCGCATGCGCCGCTCGGCCAACGGCATGGAGACCCTGGTTGAAACACTACTGATGCTGGCGCGCGAAAACAGCTTCAACGAACCGGCTGAAGACTGCGACATTGCTGCCCTGGTGCAAGCCCAACTAGAAGCTTTGCAACCGCTGGCGGATCAGGGCAACAACACGCTGACCATGAATACGGCCGCAGCAGAGCCCGGCTCCGCTCTTGCGTCCGGCTCCGCCCATGCGGTGACCTATCCAAAAGTCATCGAAATCCTCACCACCAATCTGGTCTCCAATGCGCTGCAGTTCACCCAGGGTGGTACGGTGGAGGTGAATGTCACCAGCGGCAGCCTGGAGGTCCGCGATACCGGCGTCGGCATGGACGCTGACACCCAGGCGCGCATGTTCCAGCCGTTCTTCCGCGGCGACCCCACGGTCAGCAACGGCGGCTACGGACTGGGTTTGGCTATCGTCCGGCGGCTGGTGGAACGCTGCGGCTGGTCGCTGCAGGTGGAGAGCGAACCCGGCGTCGGCACCTCTATCAGAGTAGTGTTCAGCAACCGCGCCAGTGACTGAGCGGCTTCATTGCCCCGGGTCATATATGCGGTAACCGTGCCCCGCGGCGGTCTCCAGCAGCGTGATGTCAAAAGGTTTGTCGATGAGTTTGCGCAGCACGTAGAGGTGGCTGCGCAGCGGGTCGCTTTCTGGAAAGTCATCACCCCACAATTCCCGCTCCAGGGCTTCGCGGCTGACTACCTTGGGTGATTCGCGCATGAGAATCTTGAGGATTTCAAACAGCGTTTTAGACAGGTGGATGGACTGCCCGGCGCGTACCACTTCCATGGTCTGCAGATCCAGGCTCAGATCAGCAACTTCCAGCCGCGCTACGTGGCCCTTGGCACGGCGGATGTTCGCTTCAATGCGGGCTTCAAGTTCCGCCAGATCAAAAGGCTTAACCAGGTAATCGTCAGCACCCACGTCAAAGCCGGTAATTTTGTCCTGCAGCTGATCCCGCGCGGTTAACATCACTACCGGCGTGTCCAGATTGGCATCTTCGCGCAGCCGGCGGCAGACCTCGATACCGTCGATACCCGGAATGGTTAGATCCAGCACTATGGCATCGTAGCTTTCCGTGACCGCCAGGTGCATGGCGGTGAGGCCGTCCGCGGCATAATCCAGGATATAGCCGCCCGCCTCCAGATATTCACCCACGGTCGCCGCCAGATCCTGGTTGTCTTCCACCAGCAGCACACTCTTGTGGTTTCCTACCGCTGTCATCTTACCGTCTTGTCCACCATGTTTTATCCGCCATCATCGTTCAACCACCGCCAAAGCCAGGTCGTTACCTTGTGAAATTGGTGTGAAAGCTCATCTTCTGAAACTCATCTCTTAGCGCTCATTGCAGGCGGTCGCGTACCCGGCGGATAATCTGGCCCATGGTTTCACTGGTCTGCGCCCCCGGCAGGAGGAAACCGTTGGCTATATAGTATCCGGGCACGCCGCTGACCCCGATTTCAGGCGCGCGCGTAAGCTGGCTGCGCACCTCTTCCACCGCGGTGCCCTGTTGCAGGTATTCAGCCGCCGCCCCTGCATCCAGCCCAACCGCTGCAGCCACCTCCAGCAAAGCATCCCTATCACCTACATCCACCCCTTCGCAGAAGTACGCCAGGAATAACGCTTCAGACAACTCGTGCTGCAAGCCCGCAGAGTAGGCAAATTCCAGCAACTGATGCGCCAGCAGCGTATTCGGCGTACGCCGGATGCGGTCGAAGCGCAGCGTGATGCCTTCAGCTTCCGCCTCCTGCCGGATCCGTTGGGGAATCTTGCCGGCGTCCGCCTGTTCACCGTAGCGGCGGCGCAGATACTCGCCGCGGTCCACACCTTGCGCCGGTAAATTCGGGTATAGCTGATAAGGCCGCCAGCGCAAACTCACTTCACCCTGCAGGGGCGCCTCATCACTGCCCCCCGGGGCGGCCAGCGCCCGGTCCAGGCGCCGCTTACCGATGAAGCACCACGGACACACCACGTCGGAGAATATTTCGATTTCCATAACCTGTCCCGGGCTTGCTGCAAGGTGAATTACGGTCTCAACTGTTGCGGTTTTGCGCTACCCTTGTCAACCGTCATAACTGGGTGCAATTCAGATGCAGGTGGGACTGGTCACAGGACAGAAGAAGGTGGAACTGGTGGAGATGCCGGAACCCGAGGCAAGCGCCGGCAAAGCGGTGGTGCAGATCAGCTACTGCGGCATCTGCGGTACCGACCTGCACGCCTATCTCTCCGGCGCGCCGTATAATCCCGCCATCTGCGGCCACGAATGGGTCGGCCGGGTGAGCGCCACCGGCAGCGGCGTGGATACCTGCCGGGAAGGGGACCGGGTGGCCATTGGCGTGGCCAGCGCCTGCGGCCGCTGTGCCACGTGCCGGCGCGGTGATGCGGCCCATTGTGAAAGCGCTTTTGCCGGCGCCATCGGCATGGGGCCTCATGCCGCCGCCCACGGTGGTTTTGCCCCCGCCATCGCCTTCGACGCCCAGCGCCTGTATCAGGTACCGGCAAGCCTGACGGACATCCAGGCGGGCCTGCTGGAACCGGCCACGGTGGCGGTGCATGCGTTGCGGCGCACGCCGGTGAACCTGGGCGATTCGGTGGTGGTTATCGGCGCCGGCCCTATTGGCCTGCTGGTGTTACAGGCGGCACGCCTGAGCGGCGCCGGCAGCGTAATTCTGGTTGAACCCGAAGCCAGCCGGGCTGCCCTGGGGGCTGAACTGGGTGCGGACCTGGTGCTGAACCCGGCCGAAAATGACGCCGCCCAGGCTGTAAATCAACATCTCGGCCAGAGCGGCGCGGATGTAGTATTTGAGTGTGCCGGCATCCCGGCCACCATTCAGCATGCGGTTGACCTGGTGCGCCGCGGCGGTGTGGTTTCGCTGGTGGGCGTTCCCGCCAGCGCCGCAACCATCGACGCGGCAGCCTGGCTGGCAAAAGAAATCCGCCTGGTCAGCAACATTGCGTATCAACATGAAGACTTCGAAATCTGCAAGCAGCTGGTAGCGGACGGCAGAATCCAGACCGCACCGTTGCATACATCCACTGTTGGCCTGGACGGCCTGACGTCCGCATTCAGCCGCCTGGTGGAAAACCCCAGCGAGGTTAAGATCCTGGTGGACCCGCGGCTGTAAGCCGCCGCTTAAAGATCGCCGCGCAGCATCTCCTGCAGGCGGCGGTTGCGGCTTTGCTCCTGGCGCAAAGCCACTTTCAGGCTGTGTATTTCTTCCCGCGCCGTGCGCATCTGGTCCAGATAAGCCAACTGTTGCTGGTCGATATCCTGCCGGTACTTCAGGCGCGCCTGTTCCAGCTGGTCGGTATGCAGACGAATCAGGTCCTGCAGCGACAGCCGTCCCGCGTCGCCGAAGACTTCCGTGAGTTTGGCGCTGAAGTCGGTACTGTCCACCACCGGGGATGAAGACTGCATGGACGGCGCATCGCTGATCGCCTGCAGCAGCGAATAGGCGCCCTCCTCTTCAGCGTCGGTGAGAATATCCAGATTGCTGTCATCCACGTCGAAGAAGGTATCTTCGCCATCGTACAATACCGCTTTCAGTTTCAAGCGGTTGCGGAAGATGCGTTTCTGCAACGTCTCCATCGCCGCATCAGCGCCGCGCTCCGCTTCGTCCTGCCGCGGCTTGGGCTCCCACAAGTTCACCGAATGCCAGGGCACCGGGCAATGGCCCCGCGACGCCTTGCGGATGCCGCCGTCACCCAGGTCGCTACCGACCCCGGCCTGCTTCACCAGGTACTGCAGCGGCAGGTTGAAGTCCGCGTCCAGACGCCCGTCTTCACCTACGTTAAACAGAAAAAATACCACGCCGCGCAACTTAAGGCCGTTGCCGATCACACAGTAAGCGGCTTTCACGGCGCTGGCCGCGTGGGATTTCAGGGTGCCGCGCCCGGCTAACAGCAACTCAAAGTCGCTGAAAAACATCTCCGACTGGATTTCTTCTTCGCTGTTGTAAATGACAACCAGCTCTCTCTGACTTTTGTTCATTAAGCGGCCCGTACCCTGAGTAATATCGTCCATGATGCATACAGCAACCCTCGCACTGCACTATAGCGGGCGTTTGCCGGAAACACGGCGATGCACATCACAACTGTGCTGCGATGCAATGCCTATAGAAGAAGGAGCGGCGGCTGCATCAGCGGCAGCCGCCGGATGGGCCTGAGAGCGGCCGCTGAATCAGACGCCTGAGCCGGCCGCCACGGGGTTGTTGAGCTGATGTTCGATATCCGCGTAACGGAACGCGGCGCGTCCCGGACCTTTACCGCTGACGCTGCCGACCGCAACGGTCAGTGGTGCCTCACCCGCCTCGCCGGCGGAGATTTCAGCATAGACAAAGGTCTCACCGTCAACGTTGCGCACATCCACAACAGAGTAGGTAGCGTCCGCAACAAAAAATTGTTTACCCAGCAGTTCTTTCACAGTCTTTATTCCAGTCAAGCTCCAGATTTCACTCAGCATAGCAACCACACATGACATTGCTGTGTGAATATGTAAATTCCCCATGCGCAGGTATTCTGACCACAGAATGGTCAAAGAGACTAACCCAGGCATTAAGTTTCGATATTATTATTGTTATAAATCAGTCACTTACGGGGCAATTCTGCATTGGCACAGAGATTGCAACCCGTTTTCGCGTATCCACGTTATCCTAACCGGCAAGGTATTGGCAACCGCATGAGACACTTATTTTCCTTTTTTCTGGCAACCTTCTTTCTTTTTGTCGGCGTGCTCGGGTTATTGCTGCCGGTGATCCCGGGATTTTTGTTTCTGGTGCTGGCCGCGGGTTTATATGCCTCCATTTTTCCGCCGGTACGCAACATGCTCGGCCGCAGCCATCCGCGCATGCGGCGCTTCTTCCGGCGTCTGGATCACGGCCGGCAACTGGACTTCATTTCTCACTGTAAGTTAGCCTTCTGGGCCAGCGTTGAAGCCGTGAGCCCAAGACATAAACCCACAGCCAGGTAAAGCCGCAGGGTCCGCCGCCGCTATCGTGGTGGCCGGTGCTCTGGCTTACGACCAGATCACCACCACCCGCGTGCCGTTTCCGGCCGCCCCCGAACCGTTACGCAATACCAAGCTTGACAGCCTAACGGAACAGCTTGGGGGCTGCGGAGGTAACCTGGCCTACAATCTGGCCACTGCCGGCAGCGTTCCCCTGTTGCTTTCCTGTTACGGCCGCGCGGACGGTAAACGCTATCTGCAACACCTGCGGCAATTGGGCATCAACACCAACAGCCTGTGGGCGGCTGACGGGCCCTGCGCCAGGAGCATTATCGTTACGGACCCGGACGGTGAGCAGTTTTGCGGTTTCTTCCCCGGTCCGGTACCGGATACAGCCGCCTGGCAAAAACATCTGGCGCGGCTGCAGGCGCCGGCGGCGGGCCGGGTACTGGTACAGGGACCCTATCCCGCGCATCTGATGGCAGCCACCCTGGCATGGGGGCGGCAGCACAAGCTGCTGAACATATGGTGTCCCGGCCAGTACGCGGATCAACTGCAGTCACGGCAAGTGCAACGGCTGGCAGCGGACGCCGACTGGATCTGCGGCAACGGGCATGAAATTGACAGCCTTAACGGCGCCGCGGCATTACCCCAACGCTGCGGCGTCATCCGCACCAACGGCGCGCAACCTGTGCAGGTTACGCTGCCGGACGAACTTGAGCCGTTCAGCGTGCCGGTACAGGCGCCGGAGCGCGTAGCAGACCCCACCGGTTGCGGCGACGCGCTGGCCGCAACCCTGGCCCTGCATTGCAGCCGCCTGGCCGAACAGCCGCCGCTGCAGTGGTCCGCCGCCGCAATCTCCGCCATGGTCGATCACGGCTGCCGGGTGGCCGCCAGTTGCCTGGCCCATGAAGGCGCCCAGAACCATCCACAGCCGCCACCGCTGTGAGATAATTGTGTTATGAATTCGTCCCCACACCCCTGGCAGAGCCAATCCGCCGTTAACCTGGGCCACTGGCCCACACCGCTGGAAAAACTCCCCCGCCTCAGCGCGGAACTGGGCGGGCCCACCATCTGGCTGAAGCGGGACGATTGTTCCGGCCTGGCCACCGGCGGCAACAAAACCCGCAAGCTGGAGTATCTGTTGGCGGACGCGCTGGCGCAGGATTGCGACACCGTCATCACCTTTGGCGCGGTGCAGTCCAATCACGCCCGGCAGACCGCGGCAGCCTGCGCCAAGCTCGGCCTTGAATGCCATCTGCTCCTGTCCCGGCAGGTACCCAGCCAGACCCCTGAGTACGAACGCGGCGGTAACGTATTGTTAGGCAAACTGCTGGGCGCCCACCAGCATGTACTGCCCGCCGACGAGGCCGCCGCGTACAGCCGGACCTTGAGCGAAAAGTTGCAGCAGCAGGGGCGCCGGGTGTACCGGATTCCAGCGGGTGGTTCCAACGCCGTCGGCGCGCTGGGTTACAGCCGCGCCGCGGCTGAACTGCTGAGCCAATTCCAGCAGTGCAACATTGCGCCGCGGCATATTGTGCACGCCTCTTCTTCAGCAGGCACCCAGGCCGGGCTGCTCTACGGGTTTGCCCATCTGGGTGCAACACCCGATGTGTTGGGTATCAACGTTTATCATCCGGATCCGGACAGCCTGCAGCAGCGCATCAACACCCTGCTGCAGCAGTTAACGGATGCGTTTGGCGCGCCGTCCGGACAGCCGGAGGTGCACATCAACCACGCTTATATCGGCGCAGGTTACGGCTTGCCCACCGCAGAAACCCTTGCCGCCATTCACATGGCCGCCAGCCTGGAGGGGCTGCTGTTTGATCCCGCCTATTCCGGCAAGGCGCTGGCCGCCCTGATCGATCAGATTAATCTGGGCAACTTCAGCGGTGACGACGTGGTGCTGATTCATACCGGCGGCGCCGCCGCCCTCAACGTGTATAGCTGGGACTGACCGCTCCCCGGGCTGACTGGGACTGACCGGTTAAGCTGTCAACCAGCCGAACAGCTTAAGGTCTTCGATGAACCAGGGTGTAAAGTCGCCGGGAGACCGGTGTACCCATGCCGCTATCTCCTGAAGCGGCACGTAGCGCACTTCCGCCACTTCCGCCGCATCCGCCTGCACCCCGCCCTCGTACCGGCAGCGGAAAGCCTGTTGTATTTCCCGGTCCCAGAATCCTGCACCGCGCTGCTCGACGCGGCGCTCATCCCCCAGTGCCGTGAGGTTGACGTTGTCAATGCGCAGTTCTTCCCATAAGCCCCGCTTTGCCCCCTGCAGAAAACTCTCGCCGGGCTGCAGGTGCTCGCCCACGCTGTAGTCCCACAAGTTTGCGTACAGGTCTTTAGCGGCGGCACGCCGCTGCATTAACAAGGAGGCGGACGCATCAAAGACAAATACCTGCACAGACCTGTGCCACAGGCCCTGCCGGTGCACCCGGGTGCGCGGCGCCAGGCCCGTGGGCCGGCCGTCTTCGTCATAGGTTTCAAACTGCTCTTCCACCGCTGCCCCTGCTCTAACCTGCGCTGTTATGTCAGGCGGTTGCCCCGGATAGTATGCGCCGATACTCTATACCGCACGCCAGCAACAAGAGCATTGCCGCACATGAAGAGTGTACCGACCTATTGCCGCATCTGTGAGCCGCAATGTGCACTGATTGCCCAGGTTGACGAAACCAGCCAGCAGGTGGTCCGCCTGTTACCCGACAAAAACCACCCGGTACACAAGGGTTTTGCCTGTCACAAGGGCCTGAACTTTGTTGAACTGCACAACGACGCGGACCGCAACAATTATCCCCAGCGCCGCCGTGATGATGCCTTTGAGCGCATTTCCTGGGATACCGCCAGCACTGAAATTGCCCAGCGTATCACCCGCCTCAGCGAACAATACGGGGCTGACGCCCTGGGGTTTTATGTGGGAAATCCCAGCGCTTTCAACAGCAGCGGACGGGATGCGGCACGCAAATTCGCCCGCAGCCTCGGTGTTAAATATTTCTTCAGTTCCGGCACCCAGGATTGCAGCAACAAGTTTGCCGCCTCCGAAGCGGTCTACGGCACCGCAAACCTGCATCCGATCCCGGATTTCAAACACACCTCCTTTTTCCTCAGCCTGGGATCAAATCCAAAAATTTCCCACGTCAGCTTTGTGCACATGACCAACCCGATGGCTGCCTTGCGCGGCATTGTTGCCCGGGGCGGCCGGGTGGTCCATGTGAACCCGCGCCGCATAGAGTCCGCCGGGCCCCAGAGCGGCGAGGTACTGCAGGTGAAACCGGACACCGACGTTTACCTGCTGGCCGCCTTGATTCACGAGATTCACCATGCCGGCTGGCACGATCAGGACTGGATAGACCGGCATGCGGCCAATATCGAACCGCTGTGGGCATTTGTCAGCCGCTATGATGCGGAACGGGTTGCCGACGCGGTGGGCTTAAGCGCCGCGCAGATCCGCGGGCTCGCTGAAGCTTTTGCCAAGGCTGAAGGCGCCAGCGTACATATGTCCACCGGAGTAAATATGGGCCGGCAGGGTACGCTGGCCTACTGGCTGCTGCAGATGTTGAGCCTGGTCACCGGCAATCTCGGCCGCCGCGGCGGCAACCTGTATTCGCCCGGCTACTTCCCGGCCGCCACGGTGGGTAAACCCAAAAGCTACGATCCGTTTTTCAGTTCCCGGTTCGGCGAGGTGCGTACCATCGCCGGCAGCCTGCCCGGCAACCTGCTGGCTGAACACATCGAAGCGGGCCTGATCAAAGGCCTGGTCTGCATGTCCGGCAACCCGATCCTGTCCATGGCCGGCGAACCCCGCCTGCAGGCGGCGTTCGCCAAACTGGAACTGCTGGTGGTTGTTGACATCTATCCCAACGCCACCGCCCTGCAGGCAGACTACCTGCTGCCCGCCACCGACTGGCTGGAGCGCGCGGACATCAATTCCGTGTCGCTGGGTTTCCAGCCGGAGCCCTACGTACAGTTCACCGAAGCGGTGGTACCGGCGAAATTTGAACGGCAGCCGGAATGGTGGATCTTTGCCCGCCTGCTGCAGGCCCTGGGATTAGCTTCGCAGTTGGATGCAGCGGATCCGGACCCACTGGCGCGCCTGGACCGTCAACTGCAGCACAGCAGCCTCAGCCTGGCGCAGCTACGCAGCCAGCCCAGCCATACCGCCCTGCTGCCGGAGCCGGATCCGGCGCTGCTGTTCAACACCGGCGTGCAGCACGCTGACGGACGGGTGGATTGTTTTCCACCGCTGATCAGCCGCGGTACTGACAGTTGCGAAGACCAGTTCCAGGAGCTGCTGCGGGAAGCAGGCAACGGCAACCCTTTGAAGCTGATCAGCCTGCGCACCAACTACATGGTGAACAGCTGGCTGCACAACCTGCCGAGCCTGAAACGCAAACATACCCTGGACAATCCGTTGCATATACATCCCCGGGACATGCAGGCGCTGGCTCTGCAGGCAGATGACGAAGTCATGGTGAAGTCCGCCCACGGCCAGGTGGTGGCCAATCTGGTGGCTGACGAGTCATTGCGCCCCGGGGTGGTGGCCATGACCCACGGCTGGGGCCATGCCGGAAATCACCGCCTGCAACTGGCCAGCAATCATCCCGGCACTAACGTAAATTCCCTGTTGCCCAGCGGGCCCGGCAGCTACGACCCGCTCAGCAATATGTCGCACATGACCGGCATCAAGGTGGAGCTGAGCGCAGTCTAGCCGGCAGCGATGGCGGTTTTGTAACCGGAATACCGGGGTTGATCGATAGCCACCTGGTTAACCACCGTGGCGCGCAGATGTTCCGCCAGACCTTCGGTCTGCAGGCTGATCTGCCCGTCACGCAGACCGTGCACCAGCTGCCAGCGCAGCTCATCCAGGCTGCCGTCGGCAACGTTGCACAGATCCCGCAGGCGGCTGAGTTCCTGCTGCCGGGCAGCCGGCCCCAGCACCTGATCCCGCAATACGATGTCCAGCGAGTTGCCGGCCACCCTGGCGAGAAAGTTCAGGCGCCCGCTGGTTTCCTGCATCACGTCGTTGTGCAGGAAGTCACGCACGCTCACCAACAGTTCGTCTATGCGGGGCATGTCCGCTTTGTCCAGGGGCCCGGCTTGCGCGGCCAGTGACACCGGCCCGGGAATAAGCAGATTGACACAGTCAACCTGGCATTCGGATGAGCGGCGGCCGATTGCGGGCCGCTCCACGGTCTGGTCCGGGCCGGTACGGTAGTGTTCCGCCATGCCCAGACAGCCGATCGCCCACCAGAATGAGCCGAACACTTCCCAGAACTTCACCCGCTCCCGGTCAACGGGCACGCCGGTGACACTTTCGTATCCTTCAAACAACTGCTCGTAGCCGCCAAAGCCGCCGACCGGCAGGTCGGTACGGCCGAAACGCCAGGAGTTGGTGCAGATCCAGCCCAGGTCGCGCATGGGGTCGCCGATGTGGGCCACTTCCCAATCCAGCACCGCCACCACGCCTTGCGGCGAAAACATGATGTTGCCGTTGCGGAAATCATTGTGGACCAGCGCCGGCGTGAACCCTTCGGGCATGTGTTCCAGCAGCCAGCGGCCGGCGTAGTCGATCATCGGCTGCGGGGTGTCGAAAGCGCGGTAACGTTCCCAGGTCTGCTCAACATAGTCCGCCGGGCTGAGCACATCCAGATCCTGATCCAGACCGCTGGCGGCCAGATCCACGCCGTGGATCCGCGCCAGGATCTCGCCGCACATGTAAGCCAGGCGGGGCCGTACACCGTCGAGTTCCGGTGAGCGCACGACCCGGGCGCCCAGGGCCACCCCCTCCAGCCACTGCATGATAAACCCGTCCCCCAGATTGTCCCCGGGTTGCAGCACATAGTAGACCTCGGGTTCCGGCACGCCGGCCTGCAGCGCGCAGCGCATCAGCTTGGCCTCCACCGCCAGCCCCGGGTGTCCGGGGGTGGGTTCCACCTGTTCACCGCCGGGCGCCCTGCGCATGGCCAGCGTCACCACCCCTTGCGCGCTTTCAATCTCCAGGCGGTAGGTCTCCTGGCTGGCGCCGCCGGAAAGCCGCTCAGCCTTGCGCAGACTGACAAAGCCGCTGATCTCCCGCGCCAGAACTGTCTGCAGACTGGCGTTGAACGCTGTATCTTCGGTCACTTAAAGACTGGCCCCGCTATTCCTCACGCACACCCTTGGGCGCGCGCTGACTCATAAAACCGAACATATACCCGGCCACCCGGCGCATTTGAATTTCTTCCGCACCTTCGGTGATGCGGTAGCGGCGGTGATGGCGGTAAATGTGTTCAAAAGGCTTGTGGCGCGAATAGCCGAGGCCGCCGTGTACCTGCATGGCGCGGTCCGCCGCGTCGCAACACAGCCGGTTGGCCCAGTAGTTACACATGGAGACCTTGTCCGACACGGAAAACGCGCCGTATTCGTCCATCTGCCAGGCGGTTTTGTGGATCAGCGCGCGCAGCATTTCGCATTGCGCCTGCAGCTCCACCAGGGGGAACTGAATACCCTGATTGGTCGCCAGCGGCTTGCCGAACGGCGCCCGCTCCTTGGCGTACTGCACGGATTCGTTGACGCAGAATTGTGCCGCCCCCAGCGAAGACGCCGCCTGGCGGATGCGGTTTTCGTTAAAGAAGTGCTGCACAACCTGCAGCCCGCGGCCTTCACCGCCGAAAATGGCATCGTTGGGCACGCGCACATCTTTCAGGGAGATGCGGCCGTGGTCCGTCGGCATGTTAAAGGTCCACAACATCTCCTCAACTTTAAAACCTTCCGCATCCGTCGGCGTGAGGAATGCGGTGATACCCTCGCCGTCCCCCTGTTTGCCGCTGGTGCGGGCAAATATCAGATCGTATTTGGCTTTGTGAATACCGGTATTCCAGGTCTTGGCGCCGTTGATGACCCATTCATCACCGTCGCGCACCGCCGCTGTCTCCATATGAGTCGCGTCCGAGCCGTGCTCCGGTTCGGTGATGCCAAAGGCAAATCCGCGCCGCCCCTCCGCCAGATCGTCAATCCATTCCGCTTTCTGCGCCTCGGTACCATAGCGGATCATCAGCAGCAGACCCACGTTGTTGCCGACAATACTGTGTTCATTCTGCAGATCGTTGTGCAGACCCAGACCTTTAACCGCAAGATGCTCGCGGATCACCGCCATACCCAGGTTGGTGCCGTCCTGCCCGCCGTATTCCCTGGGCATGGGGTAGCGGTAGTGCCCGGCGGCATCAGCCAGCCGTTTGGCCTGATGCAGCAGTTGCTCCCACTCCTCGTTGGGCAGCCCGCCCCGCTCCCAGTCGGTGCGTGAATCTTCGCGGCGGTGGTCAAAAAAGCGGTTGTTGTCGTTTTCCATCTGCAGCGGCAGGATTTCCTTGTCGATAAAGTCATCCAGCTCCTGCAGGTAATCCTGCAGATCTTGGGGTATGTCAAAATTCACGTAAGCTCCTCAAGTGTCCCGGGATAGTTGTTGTTGAGCTTATTGTCGCATTGCGCAAATCCGCCAGCCACCCCTATCATGTAACCTCTAGTGCGCAGCAGCGGTGGAATATAATTTGCGGTACCTGTGGATCGCTCTCGGATGGATCAGCGTCGCGCTGGGCGTGGCCGGCGCCTTCCTGCCCCTGTTGCCCACCACGCCGTTCCTGCTGCTGGCGGCGTTTGCCTTCAGCAAGGGGTCTGAACGCCTGCACGACTGGCTGGTAAACCACCCGAAACTGGGGCCGCCCATTCAACACTGGCGGAAGGAACAGGCCATTGCGCGGCCGGTGAAAATATACGCTTCCATCAGCATTGTTGCCGTATTTGCCATCAGCGTGGTATTGCAGGTGCCCTGGTGGGCCCTGGCCAGCCAGGCCGTGGTGCTGACCGTGGTCAGTTATTTTTTGTGGAGCCGGCCGGAGCCCTCCGCAGCATCTGATGATGGCGGTGAGCCAGATACAGTGCAAGCAGAATAAAGAGCAGCCACACGCTGGCCAGGTGGCCGACAAAGTTATCGTACTCACCGGTCCATTCGCGGAACGGGTTAACTATGTCGCGCACGGTGAGCTGTTTGTACACGCGGATGCTGAATACCCAGGCTGCATGCAAGGCAATGCATACCCACAGCCCGTAATCGCGGCGCAGGCGGCAGAACAGCAGGCCGAGTAGAAACAACGCCAGCCAGGAATCCCATTGCTGGCCGGCCTGGACAATGCCGCTCAGGCTGTGGCCCACGTAGGTCAGGCCGCCCAGCCAGGAACTGCCGTTTTCCGCCCACTGCAACTCCGTCCATTCAGCGCGGTTGATAAAGTGCACCGCGGCATACATGCCGCTGCTGAGCAAGGCGGCGGCATAAAAGCTGAAGCGCTGTCCCAGCAGCGTCAGCAGCACGCCGCGGAACAGCGTCTCCTCAAACAAACCCACCAGCCATGCGGAAACAAAGGCGAGCACGGCAAAGCCGGCAAATGCCGGGCTGAACACCAGCTCCTCACTGTCTTCCACGCGGAAGCCGACCACCAGGAAAAACAGCATCAGCGGCAGCACCGCCGCCACCCCCAGCAACCAGGTGGGCAACAAGCGGCCCGCCGGCACCGGCCGCAGCCCCACACTGTGTGTATTCAGATCAAAGTAGCGCCACAGAGGCACCAGTCCCAGCGCCGCTGCCAGCAGAATCGCGCGGGAAATCACCTTGTCGTAGGCCAGCGGCAACAGCGGCGCCAGCAACCAGGCCAGGGTGACCCCGGCCAGCACCGCTGCCAGCAGGTAGCCCAGCACAATACTGCTGCTCTTCAAGGTGCCAGCGCCTCCGCAACCTCCTCACCCAACTGCCTGGCCCGTTGCAGACGGCTGGCTTCGTCACCCGGCAGGTAACGCATGGCGAGCAGCAGGAAGATGACCGTGGCGATGAAAATCAGCAGTGAACTGGCCATGGCCAGACGCAGGGCCTGGGCCGGATCCATGCCGGAGGCGGCAAACATGTCGCTGAGCTGGCCAATCACATAAGGCCCCAGGGCCAGGCCGATCAGGGTGTTAACCAGGATGTAGTAGGCCCCGGCGATGGCCCGCATGCGCGGCATAACCAGATCGCTGGTGGTAGCGGGTGGAATACCCACCCACATGCTGATGGGTATGTGATATAGAAAATTCATCCAGAAGGCGACCTGCAGCGAATTACTGAACAGCAGAATCAGTACCAGCGGGGTGGTGGCAATGACCGTGATAAAACCGATATACAGCCGGCCGTTAGCCCAGGTGAGCTTCCAGCGGTCCGCCAGATAGCCGCCCAGGCTGACGCCAATCAGCCCGGCCAGGGCATTGCCGGCGCCGATATAAAATCCGACATCCGTGGCGCTGACTTCAAAGCTGCGCTGCAGATAGGGGGCCACCCAGAACCCCAGCCCGTAGCTGGCAAAACTGATGGTGGGGAAAGCCAGGGTGGTAAAAATCAGCGCGCGGGAACCAAAAATCATGTTGAAGGTGGGGTTGTCGCGCTTGCGCAGCGCCTGCGCCCAGGTCAGCGTGATATACGCCCCCAGCCCCAGTACCACCCATTGGGCTGTGGTGCCGGTGAAAATTACCAGCAGCAGCACCGCTACGCTGATCAGCACCAGACCGGCCAGGTTGTAGGCCACCCGGCCCTCCAGGCGGTACAGGTAAGCCAGGCTCAAGCCCGGCATCACCGACATCATTTCCTGCCCCAGCACCCGGAATGGATGCGGATGCGGCTGGGTGACCAGGCCTTCGCTGATGCCGCGTACCGGCTCGCGCAGCGACCTCACCCATGCCGCCATCAGCAGTCCGGGCAGGCCAACCGCCAGAAACGCCGCCTGCCAGCCGCGCAGCCCAAACGGCGGATCCACCGGATACGCGGCCGTCCAACTGTCCACAATCCAGCCGCCCAGCATGATGCCAATGCCGCCGCCGATATAGACTCCCGAAGAGTACAGGGCAATGACGGTGGCGCGCAGGCGCGGCGGATAATAGTCGGCCAGCATGGAGTAGGCGGCCGGCGAGGCGCTGGCTTCACCAATGCCGACCCCGATGCGGAACGTTGCCAGCACCGAAAACGAACGCGCCAGGCCGGACAGCGCTGTCATGCCGCTCCATACAAACAGACCGATGGAAATCAAGCTGCGGCGGTTCCAGACGTCTGCGAAGCGGGCTAATGGAATGCCGAACACGGCGTAAAAGACGGCAAATACCGTACCGTACAGAAAGCCCATCTGCGCATCGCTGATGCCCAGGTCCGCTTTGATGTCCTCCGCGAGAATGGACAGGATGTTGCGGTCGACAAAGTTAAAAACGTAGACGATCACCAGCACAAAAAGCACGTAGTGCGAGTATGCGCCGCCAACGCGGACCGGGCTGTTATTCTGATCAGACATTATTTTTCTTGTTGCAGAGTAGTGTTTAAGGCGCAGGATTCAGCTGCGCAGCCCCCCTGAGCAGACCAGCAGCTGCCCGGTGACAAAGTCGGATTCCGGAATGCAAAAGAGGAAAATTGCCCCCGCGGCGTCCCGCGGCTGCCCCACCCGCTGCAGCGGCACGTTGGCCACCATGTTTTCCACCTGCTGCCGCGCCAGGCCCACTTTGTAATCCCGGCCGGCCACTTCGATGGTGGGCGGCGCACCGTCATAGGTCTGGGTCAGACGGGTATCAATGGGCCCGAAAGCAACACAATTCACGGTGACATTCAGGCGCCCCCACTCTTTCGCCAGGGTGCGGGTGATGCCGACCACCGCGGCTTTACCCGCTGAATAAGCCAGTTGGGTGGCAGCACCGTCGGTGCCTGAAACAGAAGATATATTCACCACTTTGCGGCACAGCACCCGGCCCTCAGCCTGTTCGCGGCTGACGGTTTCTTTCAACCAGGGGTAATAGGCGCGCAATAGCCGGAACGGCGCGGTGGCATGCATGTCCAGCATGGCCTGCCATTGTTCGTCGGAATGTTTATGCGCAGCGGAATTCCATACATAGCCGGCGTTGTTAACCACTATATCCAGGCTGCCCCAGGCATCCAGCGCCGCCTGCACCAGTGCTTCGGCGGTGCCGTCAGCGGTCACGTCCGCCGCATGGGCCAGGGCCGCGCCGCCGTTGTCAGCAATAAGTGCCGCGGTTTCGGCGCAGGCGTCAGCGTCAAGGTCATTCACCACCACCCGCGCACCTTCCGCCGCCAGTTTGATTGCGGTTTGAGCGCCAATGCCGCGGCCTGCGCCGGTGACCAGCGCAACGCGGCCCGCCAGACGTGCCGGCACCTGACTGCTACCCGCCCCTTCACTCATGGCTGCTCACACCTGCAGACTGCCGCCGCCCTGTCCATCTGCCCGACCGCCGCCGCTCTCTTTGTCGGCCCGCCAGCCTCCCCAGAGGGCCCGGCTGCGCCATAACGCCACCATGGGTACCGCAAACACCGCCGCGGCAATCAGTCCGGCCAGCAGGCCGCCGCCGCGGGGGTTGACCAGGTTCCAGACCAGCATGGCAATCACCACCTGAGCGGTATACACCGCCGCCCAGGGCCACATCCAGCGGCTCATTTTCCAGAAACCGTAAGCCCCGGCACCGTATATCAGCCAATGCAGGGGGGCGGTGGCTTTGGCCCACCAACCCTCAAGGGAAAATCCAAACCAGATTTCATGGTCTTCCGCCACCGGCTTCCAGAACAGATCAAAGGGCATGTAGATGAAGGTCATGTAGATACAGAAATAGAAGATCAGCGACATCCACCAGGGCCGCGTTGCCCAGTCGCGCCGCCAGGCTGCAACCAGCCTCCCGCCGCCCGCATCGGCGCTGTTGTCCGCGCCGCTCATAACGTCACCAGATCCGGACAGGTCTGCCCCGCCAGAAAACACTCAACATTACGCAACGCCCGCATCCCCATCGCTTCCCTGGTTTCAACCGTACCACTGCCCATGTGCGGCAACAACACAACGTTGTCCAACTCCAGCAGCCCCGGGTGAATCCGCGGTTCCTGCGCGTACACATCCAGCCCTGCGCCGGCCAGCCGCCGGTCGTGCAGCGCGTCCGCCAGCGCGGCCTCGTCTACTACATCGCCGCGGGCTGTATTGATCAGGTGCGCGTGGGCGGGCATTAACGCCAATGCGGCTGCGTCAATAAGGTTGCGGGTCTGCGCCGTGGCGGGGCAATTCAGGCTGACAAAGTCAGCCCGGGCCAGCAGTTCAGGCAGCGGCAGGCGGCGCGCCCCCAGTTCCAACGCCACCGACTCGGGCACTGTACTGCGGTTGGTATACAGGATCCGCATACCCAAACCGTGGAAGGCTTTACGCGCCAGCGCGGTACCGATGCGTCCCATGCCGACAATGCCCAGGGTTTTGCCCGTCACCTGGGCGGACAACATATGAGTCGGCCGCCAGCCCTGCCACTGCCCGGCGCGCACATGCCGTTCCCCTTCAGCGGTGCGCCGCGCGCTCATCAGCATCAAGGTCAATGCAATTTCAGCGGTGGCATCCGTCAGCACGCCCGGGGTATTGGTCACCAGCACATTGCCGGCCGCCGCAGCCGGCAGGTCGATGTGATTCGTGCCGACCCCGAAGTTGGCCAGCAGCCGGGTGCGAATG
>JANQOA010000280.1 GCA_028279305.1 Pseudomonadales bacterium | reverse complement strand
CTCCAGAGACGTCACAATCTGCGCCATGGGAATCTGCCGCTGTTGCGCCGGGCTCCATACCTGGCGGTCCATCAGACTCTGTATATCCGTGCGCTCTTCCACCGGCGCCCGCGCGATGATGGGGATGAGCTTGTCCCCCTCGCGGTACAGACCCACCTGCACGCCCAGGGTGGCAAATGCCAGCGCCTGGGACAGGTCGCGCCGGGTAATGCCGGCGCGGCGCGCCCGCGAGCTGTCGAATTTTGGCACCAGCTGCAGGACCGGCTGTCGCCAGTCGGTTTTGCGGTCTTTTAACTGATGGCGCAGATATACATCCAGCGCCTGGTCCGCCAGGCCCCTGAGCACAGCCGCGTCCGGCCCGGAGAAGCGGGCTTCAATCTTGGAGCTGCCGCTGGGGGTGAATTCCGCCCGCGTGACCTGAATTTCCGCATCCGCCATATCAGCCGCGATGCGCACTTCACTCTCCCGCATCAGCCGGTCGAGTTGGCTGATATCCGCCACCCGCACCACCAGCTGCGCATAAGCGGAGTTAGGCTGCTCCGGACTCATGATGGTGGTAAAGCGGGTGGCGCCGCGGCCGACAAAACTGGTTACCGCCAGCACGCCGTCGATATCCTTGAGGGTCTGCTCCAGTTCCACCACGTCCGTCAGGGTGGTCTTGATATCGGTACCTTCCGGCAGGCGGTAGTCGATGTAGAACAACGGCGTATTGGTGTGCGGGAAAAAACCCTGTTTAACAAACTGGAACGACCAGATGCAGGCCAGCGTCACCGCCACCAGCAGCAGGGCGGTCAGCCAGGCACGGCGCAGCCCGAAACTGACCAGCACCCGGTACGGCGCAAACAGCCAGCCGTCATACAATTCAGCTTCTGTAACCTTAGGCCCCGGCTGCAGCAGATACTTGCCGAGCAGGGGCACCACGGTGATAGCCAGCACCCAGCTCAACAGCAGTGATATCGCCACCACCTGAAACAGAGACACCAGAAAATGGCCCGAGTTGTCATCACTCAAGCTGATGGGACCAAAAGCAACTATGCCGATCACGGTAGCGCCTAACAGAGCATATTGGGTGCGCTGCACGGATTGGGCTGCTGCCTGGGCCGGGCTGAGACCGCGGCGAACGCCGATGACCATGCCTTCCGCAACCACAATGCCGTTATCCACCAGCATACCCATGGCAATCATCAACGCCCCCAGGGAGATGCGCTGCAATTCGATGCCGGCCACCGCCATGACGCCGATGGTACCCAGTACGGTCAGTAACAATACGGCCCCAACCACCGCCCCGGCGCGCCAGCCCATAAATATGCATAAAGCCAGCACTACCGTGGCCACCGACAGGAGCAGGTTTTTCAGGAACTCCTGGATGGCTTCATCCACCACCTCGTGCTGGGCGTAAATGGTTTCAAACTCCACCCCCAGCGGCAGCTCACCCAGCAATTCTTCAATTTTGCGGTCCACCGCGCGGCCCACATCCACCACGTTCTCCCCGGGCACCACCGATACGCCGACGGTAAATACCGGCCGCGCTTCGTGGCGGATAATCTGCGGCGGCACCTCCACTTCCTGGCGGGAGATCTCAGCAATGTCCTTAAGACGCAGGATTTCCGTTGAACCGGGGTTTCCGATACGCATATCCGCCAGGGCTTCTTCACTGTCAAAAGCCATTTCCGGCGCCACCCGCATGCGCCGCCCCAGATAGCCGATGGAGCCCGCAGGGGTCACCTGGTTTTCCACCGAGATGCTGGAAAACACGGTATCGATGGGCAGCCCCAGGCGGGTAAAGCGGCTGTGATCGATATCCACATACAACGCTTCAAACGGTTCGCCGGCGGTCTGCACCTTGGCCACCTTCGGCACACCCTTGAGAGCGGTTGAGATATAGCGCGACATGTCGCGGATTTCCGCAATGCTGTAGTCAGGGGCGTAGACCGCGTACATCATGCCGTAGACGTCACCAAAATCGTCTTCCACCAGCGGCACGCCGGTACCCGGCGGCAGCCGCGCCGCCGCCTCGGTGACCCGGCGCCGCAGCTCGTCAAAAATCTGCGGCGTGTCTTCGGCACCGTATTGCTCGAGGATTTCCACCTGTACTTCCGAGCGCCCGTCAACGGATTTGGAGGTCATATGATCCACATAGGGCAATTCCTGCAGGGAGGCTTCAACGACATCCGTCACCTCCTGCTCCACCTCCTCCGCTGAGGCACCGTCATAGGTGGTGATAATCAGCACATTTTTGACCGGAAAAGCCGGGTCTTCGAGGCGCCCTACCGTGTCGATGCCAACCAACCCTCCCGCCAGGCAGGTCAGCACCAGCAGCCAGGTATACAGCGGCCGCTCGATGGAAAATTGGGCAATATTGCGCATGCGCTATGCGGGAAGCGGCGCTACAGCCGCGTGGTGGGTTTGCCCAACACGCTGACCCGCATGCCGGGCTGCAGTTGTGACGCTCCGGTGGCAACAATCATGTCGCCGTCCGCCAGCCCGCTCAGCACCTCAACGCCGCGCGCCTTGGGCGCGCCGACCGTCACCGGCGTGCGGGTGGTTAAATGTGTTTCGGGGTCGTAGCGCCAGACAAAAAAGCCGTTTTCCGACGTACCCACCAGGGCGCTGGCGGGCACCACGGTGCCGGTCACTTCCCCCTCGTTACGCAAATTCAATTCCACCCGGGCGGTCATGCCCGGCAGGATGGTCCACTGTTCCGGCCGCTGCATCTGCATGGAGACTTCGTAAGTCTGTGCCACCGCGTCCGCTTCGCCGCGGTTTTCCCGGTAGGTGAGCGGAAAACGCTGATCCGGGATAAAGTCGAATACCGCAAAGTTGCTGACAACCTGTTCCTGGGAGGCGGTGGCAAGCAGGTTTTCCGGCACATTGGCGACCACCAGCAGACTGTGCAGATCATTCAGCCGGGCAATTTTTTCCCCCACCCCGACGTTAACAAAATTGTCCACAAAACGGCGGGCGACGTAGGCGTCAAACGGGGCAAGTATGCGGGTCTCGCGCAGCGATTGTTTAGCTTTGTCCAGGCGCACTTTCTGCAACTCGTACATGGTCAGCGCATCATCCACCACCGAGCGGGCGATGCCTTTCTGCCTCAGCACCCGGCGCTTGCGGTCGAGATCCTGCCGCGCCAGTTGCAGCTGCACCTCTGCTTCGCGCACCGCCAGTTTAAAATCGGTGGATTCCAGCGCCGCCACCACTTCCCCGCGTTTGATGGTCTGCCCTTCCAGCACCGGCAGCTCCGCCAGCGGACCGGCAACTTCAAATGACACGTCAATAGATTGCGCCGCTTCCACCCGGCCGACAAACTGGTAGCGGCGCACGTCGGTATCGTTCTGCACAACAAAAATGCGGGCCGGACGGATATGCTGGTCTGCCGGTTCGGATACGGCGTGTTCACCGCAGCCGGCGGCCGCGGCCAGCAGCAACCCGGCCCAGGCATACGGCAATTTGCCAACCATAACTTTGTATGACTTGAGTTTGAATGACTTGAATTTGAATGACTTGAACAGCACAACCCACCCGTTACAACCTTGTTCAGCAAGCGCCTCTGCAACGAGGCAAGCGACGCTAATGCGTAAGCAGCGCCTGGTCGCGGCCCGGCAGGGACATGGATTTTACCCCGGCCAGCCGCAGTAACAGGCGCTCCAGAGACAGCCAGGCATCACCCGGCCGCTGACCCTTGCCCTGCTGGTCTATTATGGCACATTCCGCCAATACCGGCCCAGGCTGCCTGATCCGCCGCGCAAACTGCGCCAGCAGTTTCTGCCGGGCCGGCGGCAAACCGCGCGGATTGTCTATCCGGCGCAGCTGGCTGGTGAGGGCGCCCAGCACGGCAAACAAGGCAACACCTTCCTGCCGCAGCACGTTGAGGATCTTCGCCGTGCGGGCGGCATCCGCCGCCATCACCGCATCCAGCAAATCAAAACTGTTGTAACGCGAGGTATCTTCCAGACAGCGCGCCAGCGCCTCCAGAGTCACCGGCTGGGGCAGCGACAGCAGCGCCAGCTTGTCAATCTCCTGGGCTGCCGCCAGCAGATTGCCTTCAACCCGTTCAGCCAGATAAGCCACCGCCTCTTTCTCCAGTTCCAGCCCGCGGCTGCGCAGGCGCGCAGACAGCCAGCGCGGCAGCTGGGCCGG
>JANQOA010000263.1 GCA_028279305.1 Pseudomonadales bacterium | reverse complement strand
GCGGCCCGCCGGAGTTGCCGGGGTTGATGGCTACATCCGTCTGGATGTACGGCAAATAGTTTTCGTTTCTGGCGGTGGGCAGGCTGCGGCCTTTGGCGCTGACGATGCCCGCGGTAACAGAGTGGTCAAAACCAAACGGAGAACCGATGGCCAACACCCATTCGCCGACAGCCAGTTTTTCAGACTCGCCGATTTTGACCGTCGGCAGCACAATCTTGGTATTTACTTTCAGCACCGCAAGGTCCGCGCGGCTATCGCTGCCCACCAGCTCGGCGGTCAGTTCGCGGCGGTCGCTGAGGCGCACAATGATTTCCTTGGCGCCGTCAACAACATGGTGGTTGGTGAGTATGTAGCCGTCTTTGCTGATGATAAATCCACTGCCCAGGGAACGGGACGGTGCCGGGGCTGAGCGGGGTCCTCCCGGCGGGCCGAAGCGGCGGAAAAATTCTTCCAGGCTTTCCGCACCCGGCTGGCTGCGCTCACTGCGCGGTTCACCCACGGTACTGATGTTGACCACTGCCGGGGCATTTGCCTCAACCATACTGGTAAAGTCCGGCAATTCCCTGGCCTGAGCGGACAGGCAGGCCGCGGTGAGGAAGGTGAAGCAGAGGAATTTCAATTGCTTGAAGGTGTTCATTATCGGGTCCTGGATTGCAAATCTGTTGGTGCCGGCTGCAGGGCGGCCAGCATCTTTCTCCCCTGACTCGTCAACAGCCGGCACGCGCCGCCTACTGCTGCCGCCAATATAACAAACTGGATCAGCGGAGCGACAACCTGTCCCGCGCCCGGTCCCCAGAGGTGCAAGCCCAGCACGGTAAGGCTGACCACCAGCAGCGGCACGCCGTACAGTGCCCCTACCGTTGTGTTGAAGCCGCGGCGGTTGACGGACAGCGGCGCAGTCCCGCCCGCCACCTGCCCGGCGCGGTTGCCGCAGTGATCTGCAGCCACGCAACTGCGACAACCGTCAGGCGCTGTAAGCGTGATGCGGCGGCTTACACTTTTGGGACTAATATTCTTAATTATCAAAGAGTTAAAGAGCTTTTTGGCGAACTGACTTTATAATTTCATGAGCCGTGGCAACCGGTATTTCACCAACCAGCGTGACCAGGTGAAAACCCTGATGGCCGTTGACCCGGTGCGTCAGCGCAACGGTTGCGCCGTTCTGCGACACCATGCTGGCGGCCCCTTTCTGCGGCATGGGTTCGATAAATATCGAAAACGCCGCCAGGCCGTCGGAGTACACCAGATTAGTCACCGAATGGTCCGGTTTGCGGCGGATGTCCGCGGTGGCCATTTCAAATCCGGAAGGCAACCAGGTGGTGGCCCACTGGGACGGGGCGTCGTCGGAGGCGGCAATGTCCTGGCCGCCGTCACCCGGTTCCAGGCGCAGGTGGCTGACTTTGGAACCGGACACGTCCGCCGCTTCCAGCGCCGCAACCGCGACCTGTTCCCCAAGCTGCAACTGGGTAAACTGAAAAATTTCCAGCTTGTTGCCGTCATGGTCCACCAGCTCCGAGCGCAGCAGCAGGGACGTTTCTTTGTCCAGCCACAAACGGTAACCATAACGGTGCTGATCCAGCGGGTTCACCCCTACCCGCACGGCGGTGCGCCCCGCAATTCGCCCCTCACCGAAGTAGTCCACCAGGTAAGAACTGGACAGTTTCTCGAACTGGCGTACAAAGGCGCGTGCAAAGGGCCCCGCTGGAATGCTGTCTTCCAGCGCCAGCAGGTCGTCGCCCGGCATGACAATACAGGCCACTTCGTCGCCGTGGCGGATGATTTCCCGGGGTGCGCCATTCAAATGCACCAGACGCTCGCGCTGAACCCCGTCCACAACCTTGTGCACCACCCGCAGGGTGGCCAGATCGTTACCCGAGAAGTAGCTGAAGACACCGTCGTAACTGAGTTGGGTAAAAGCCGCATCCATGCGCGCCAGCAGCGTTTGTGCATCCGGCATGGCTTCTTCCGCGGCGTCGGCGGCACCAGCCCAGGCAGCGGCACCCAGGCTCAGTACAGAATATACAAACCCGGCTAAATAGATTTTCGCAGGGGTTTTAGCTGGCGTCATTGCGCGTCGGTATCTTCCACAGCCGGTGGTTGCTGTGGCTCCGCCTGGGTAAAGGTAGCCATCTTAACAAAAGACGCCAGGCCATTCTGATTCATGGCGCGGTGCTGAATATGGCGCAGCATAAAACCGTACTGGCGGTGCAGGTCCGCGTCCGTAGCCTGCTGGTACATGACCGGCGCCAGTTCGCTGCCGCCCGCTACCGGACTCTGCGGCGCGGCGACAAACGGTTCACTATTGGCCACCTCCAGGCTGGGCGGCTCGTCTTCAAGCACACCGCCGTTGATCAGCACCAGTACCGCAGCGGTTACCGCCACCGCAACCCCGGTGATGCGCCCGAGCCAGGGTGTGGCGGTTTTTTTGCCGCCGCCGCCGGTGGCCACCGAGCGCAGCTCCGTGGCGTGCTCTTCGTCGTCATCCTGGTTCAGCAGGCCCTGCCACACCGCTTCGCGCAAACCCGGCTTGTAATTGCGCATCTCGTCCTGCATGAGATCGCGGATCAGGTGCAGGCGGTGCCACTCTTCGCGCAGTTCACTGTCAACGCTGGCCTCATCGAGGACACGCCGCAGCTCGAATGCGTCAGCTTCATTGTCAATTGCTGCTGACAAGGATTCTCTTAATTGTTCAGACATGGCTGATACCCTGCTTTTTCACCGTTGGATTTAACTGCATATCCAGTATTCACGCGGCTTTGACCACAAAAAACGGGATTTGTTCGCGACTTAATTGTAGGCCACATGTAGTGCCTTGGATCATTCATCCCACCCCCTCTCTAAGTGGTTTCATGCTTCATTGTCTTCGTCGTCCACGCCGGACAGCAGTGGGCGCATACGTTGATCAACAAACTCCCGGGCGCGGAATATGCGGCTGCGCACGGTGCCGACGGGGCACTCCAGGATATCTGCAATCTGCTCATAACTAAGACCGTCAAACTCGCGCAAAGTTAGCGCGCTGCGTAAATCATCCGGCAAATCCACCAGCGCCTGGTTGATGGTGGCCCGCAGCTGATCCCGGGACAACGCGGACTCAGGGTCTTCCGACTCGCGCAGCACCTCAGCGTCATCGCGGTAATCGGTGTCGTCTACATCCACATCCGTTGCCGGCGGGCGGCGGCTGCGCGCTACCAGGTGGTTTTTCGCCGTATTAATAGCGATCCGGTACAGCCAGGTATAAAAGGCGCTGTCACCGCGAAACCGCGGCAGAGCGCGGTACGCTTTGATAAACGCCTCCTGGGCTACGTCATGGACCTCTTCCGAATCCCTGACGTAACGCGAGATGAGGTTGAGGATTTTGGTCTGGTAGCGGGCGAACAGCATGTCGAAGGCGGCCTGATCACCTTTCTGCACCCTTTTTACCAGTTCCTTGTCTGTCTCTTCCGCCAATCCCGTTCCCAGTCTATCTTGTCTCGCGAGGCGGGCATATTCTGCCGGGGTCCGCCGGGATATACTAGGGAAAGTCTTGTTTCCCGGGCGGTGTAGTATGGCGCAACGATTCTCCACGGACGTGCTCATTATCGGCGGCGGTGCCGCCGGTTTAAGCGCTGCCCTGCAGCTGGCTGAGTACGCCCGGGTGACGGTGCTGTGCAAGGGAGACATCACTACCGGCTCGTCCCATTGGGCCCAGGGCGGGGTGGCGGCGGTTACCGCTCCGGAAGACAGCTTTGCAGCCCACGTGCAGGATACCCTGGATGCCGGCGCCGGTTTGTGCGACCGCCGCATAGTCGAAATGACAGTTGAAAGTGCACCCGCGGCGATCGCCCGTCTGGCCCAGCTGGGCGTGGACTTCGACCGCGAGGAAAATGAATTTCACCTGACCCGGGAAGGCGGCCACAGCGCCCGCCGGGTACTGCACGTGGCTGACGCCACCGGCAAAGCCATCACTGAAACCCTCACCTCGAGGGTGCTGGATCACCCCAACATAGAGTTGATCAATGACCGGTTGGCCATAGACCTGATCAATCTGTCTAAGTTAGGCCGATATCCCAGCCGCTGTGCCGGCGCCTATGTGTTAAACCGCAGCACCGGGCACGTGGAAGTCTTCCAGGCACCGTTTGTAGTGCTGGCCACCGGCGGCGCCAGCAAGGTGTACCTGTACACCAGCAACCCGGACAGTTCCACCGGCGACGGTATCGCCATGGCGTGGCGCGCCGGTTGCCGCATCGCGAATATGGAATTTAATCAATTCCACCCCACCTGCCTGTACCATCCCCATGCCGGCAGTTACCTCATTTCCGAAGCGGTGCGGGGTGAAGGCGGGGTGCTGAAATTGCCGGACGGTGAGCGCTTCATGCCGCGCTTCGACGAGCGGGCTGAACTGGCGCCCAGGGATGTGGTGGCACGCGCCATCGACCATGAAATGAGACGCCTGGGTGCCGATTGTGTGCAGTTGGATATCAGCCACCGGCGGGCGGAATTTATCCGCGCCCACTTTCCCAATATCGCGGAACGGTGCATGGCTTTTGGCATCGATATCACCCGCGAGGCCATTCCCGTGGTGCCGGCAGCCCACTATACCTGCGGCGGGGTACTGGTGGACCGCTTCGGCCGCACCGATCTGCCCAACCTGTACGCCATTGGCGAAGTCAGCTACACCGGCCTGCACGGCGCCAACCGTCTGGCCAGTAACTCGCTGCTGGAATGCCTGGTGTTTGCGTATAACGCGGCGCAGAAAATTAAGAGCCAGCTAGACCGGCCGTTCGACCTGCCGAACCTGCCCCACTGGGACGAATCCCAAGTCACCGATTCGGATGAATCCGTGGTGATCGCCCACAACTGGGATGAACTGCGTCGCTTTATGTGGGACTACGTGGGCATTGTGCGCACCAACAAACGCCTGCAGCGGGCCCAGCACCGCATCGATCTGCTGAAACAGGAAATCAACGAATATTACGCCAACTACCGGATCAGTGACGACTTGATTGAGTTGCGCAACCTGTTACACGTGGCGGAACTGATTGTGCGCTCCGCCCTGAAACGCACCGAAAGCCGGGGGCTGCATTTCAACCTGGATTATCCGCATACCCGCAACCAGGTTGAAGACACCATCATGTTCCCCGGCAGCATCGATCATTTCGACATGCTCAAACCCACCGCCTGAGCCGGCAACTGCAGTTTGAGATAACGCTTTAAGGCAGACCACTGGGCGGGCTGCACCTCATCGCGGAACAGCCAGTGACGGTGACCGCCGGCGCAGATACATAACATTCCGGGCAACCGCCAGTAGTCGCGCAACCCGTCCGCGGGGCTGATAGCGCATGCCGTCAGGTGCAACAGGCGCGGCTGCCCGGCGGCAGAGCGGCGCAACATCGGCGTAGCAGCCACCAGCACCAGCCCGACCCCGGTCAGACCCAGCCACCAGGCGGCGGTAACCCCCATGTAGAAGGTCCACACCCAGGCCGCCAGTGCGCGCAACCTGCACGGGCGGTATTCCACCGTGAGCCCACTGTCCATCAGCGCTTCCTTCTGTGCTTCCTCCTGCGCTGCCATCCGCACTGTAACCGCCGCTCTTCAGAGGCGTCCGGTGTGGGCGATAATTTTCTCCACCACCTCCGCCATCAGCGGATCCCGCGGCGATTCGCGCCGTTGCAGCCAGTCAAAAATCTGCCAGTCTTCTTCCGCCAGCAGGCGTTCATAAGCTGCCTGCTGCGCCGGATTCAAGTGCACATACGCGTCACGTACAAAGGGCACCAGCTTCAGTTCCAGTTCCAGCATGCCGCGGCGGCTGCGCCAGTAGATATGTTTCAGATCGGTAGCTTGCATCGTTTGAAGAGTATTGTACTTGTGCTGGCCAATCAGGCAGTCTAACCCCAATCGCCAAG
Source organism: Pseudomonadales bacterium (assembly GCA_028279305.1). Taxonomy (GTDB): domain Bacteria; phylum Pseudomonadota; class Gammaproteobacteria; order Pseudomonadales; family Azotimanducaceae; genus UBA4421. Next base: position 27,971 of record JANQOA010000263.1, on the reverse strand, counting down.
TGAGATAAGGACCCTTAACGCTGTGAGTCAGATCTGGCGCGACGCCGCAGCGGTGACCATCAGCGGCACCAATGCTGTAGATTTTCTGCAGGGTTATCTCACCTGCGACACCGCCGGATTGTCCGCCGGCCTGCTGTCTCCGGCAGCCCTGTGCAATGTCAAAGGCCGGGTGTTGGCCAGCGGCTGGGCGGCCTTGGCGGCCGAAGGCGTGGTTCTGGTGGTGCACAGCAGCCTCGCTGCCCGGGTGGCTGAATTTCTCAAACCTTATGCGATGTTTTCCAGATGCAGCCTGCAGGCGCCGCTGCAAATGCTGCAGTTGAGCGCCGGCGGCAGCGTGCACAGCGGCACGGAACTGGCGCAGCAGCGGTTTGACTTTGTCAGTGCTGAACCCGCCGGGGCTGAAGATTGTTCAGCCCGTATCACTGCCGCGCTGGTTGATGCGGATTACGCCTTTATATCCGCAGCCAGCAGTGAACAGTTCCTGCCGCAGATGCTGGGCCTGGATGCCCGGGGTGCGGTGGATTTTGACAAGGGTTGTTATCTGGGCCAGGAGATTGTCGCCCGCGCCCAGTTCCGCGGTGCCGTAAAGCGCAAACTGCAACAGTTTTCCTGGCAGGGTGACGCCCCTGAGCCGGGCCAACCCTGGCAGGACACCCTGAGCGTGGTGTCGGTCAGCCGGGACAGCAGCGGAACCGCCGGCAAAGTCCTGGCGGTGGTGAACGCCCGCACATAATTCCCTCCCGGTCCTGTGCCGCAAGTCCGCCCCCAGGGCAGGCGGAAAAATGCCGTCTATACTGATATTGGACCGACAATCCCCTGCATTGTAAAAGGACTTTTCAATCCATGAGCGATCTTGCCCAAGAGATTACCAGCGAAATCCAATCCGCCCTGGATAAGGATCAACTGGATTTGCCGTCACTGCCTGAAGTGGCGCTGAAAATCCGCGAAGAAGCTGAATCGGAACACGTCTCCGCACTGTCCCTGAGCAAGGTGGTCAGCGAAGATCCCGGCTTAACCGCGCAACTGGTGCGCACCGCAAACTCTCCCATGTTCCGCGCCACCCGCTCCATCGACGACCTGAGCCAGGCCATCAGCCGCCTGGGGGTGGAATATTCAGCCAACATAGTCACCGGCCTGGCCATGCAGCAGATGTTTCAAGCGACCAGTGAGATGGTGGACCGGAAGATGCGCCAGGTATGGAAGTCCAGTTGCGACATTGCCGCCTGGAGTTCAATTCTGTGCAAGCGCTGCACCAAGCTGCGTCCTGATCAGGCCACCCTGGCCGGCCTCACCCACCGCATCGGCGTGCTGCCGATTCTGAGCTGGGTGGAAGAAAACGATCATCTGGTGCGCGACAGCATGACCCTGGACGGGGTCATCGAAAGTATTCATCCGACCATCGGCCGCATGATCCTGCAGCACTGGAATTTTGCTGACGAGATTGTCAACGTGCCGGAAAACTACCAGAACATTAACCACCAGGCGGCAGATGCCGATTACATCGACATCGTCTGCGCCGCCAATCTGCTGAAAATCAGCGGCTTTGCAGACGACGTGGATGTGGTGGAGAACAACCATCCGGACCTGCCCCAGGACTGGCACACATCCCCGGCTATGAACCGCCTGGGTCTGGATGTGGGCATGGACGAGTCCCAGCGCAGCGCCCTGCTGGAGGAAGTCAGCGAGGTGCAGTCCGCGCTGAGTTAAGCGGCTTGCTGCAGCAGCGCCAGCGTTGCGCTCAGCCGTCTTTAAGCTGCGGCCGGAACAGCCATTGAATGCTGGAGAAGTCGAGACCGCCGGCCTCATGGGTCTGCCGGTGCACCTGATACAAATTGTGCGCCAGGCTGCCCATGGGTATGGAACTGCCCGAGTCCTGGGCAGTGGCCAGCGCCAGACCCAGATCCTTGCGCATCAGGTCAACCAGAAAGCCGCCCTGATATTCACGGCTGGCCGGTACCCCGTCCATGACACCTGGATACGGATTGTAAACGTTCAGCGCCCAGTTGCCGCCGGAAGAAACCTTCATGATCTCGGACAGCACCGCCGGGTCGAGGCCGTTTTCAACCCCCAGGGCCAGGGCTTCAGCGGTCCCCGACATTAATACCGCCAACAGCATGTTGTTGCAGATTTTTGCCACCTGACCCGCCCCGGCGCCGCCGGCATGAAAGATATTGGCCCCCATGGCTTCCAGCAGCGGGCGGGCGCGCTCCAGGGCATCGTCCGCGCCGCCGACAATAAACGTCAGGGTGCCGCCTTCCGCACCGGCAGTGCCGCCGGACACCGGCGCATCCAGCATCTGCAGACCACGCTGCTGAGCTGCCTCCGCCACGGCCCGGGCGCTGGCCGCGTCGATGGTGGAACAGTCGATAATCAGCGTTTCCGCGCGCACCGCCTGCAACAGTCCCGGCTCACCTTCCGCGCCAAGATAGAGACTGCGAACGTGCCGGCCGGCGGGTAACATGCTGATCACCACATCCACGTCAGCGGCCGCCTGGGCTGCACTGCTGCAGCCTTCCGCGCCGCTGACCCCGGCCACCAGTTCCGGCACCAGATCAAAAACCTTAACCGCAAAACCCGCCTTGATCAGATTTGCCGCCATCGGCCCGCCCATATTACCCAGGCCGACAAAGCCGATGGTTGTACTGTTGGAAGTCATCTTAAAGCTCCTAAGAAGTTGATTCGCCCAGGTCCGCCAGCGGATGTTGGGGCCAGGGCGGCTCGAAGTGACTGAGTACGTGCTGCCAGTCGAGGTTGCCGATGCTGCCGTACGCCCAGTCCGGCTGATTGTCTTTGTCGATGAGCAGGGCCCGCACACCCTCCTTGAAATCGTTGTTATAGGCGCAGTGCGTGGCCACGGTAAGCTCCATGCGGAACATGTCAGCCAACGTCATGCCCGGCGCGCGGCGCAATTGCTCCAGGACGATGCCCGCGGTGGTAGGACAGCCGCCGCGCAGGTTTGCCAGGCCCCGGTCGACCCAGCTTGATGCGCCTTCCAGGGCCAGCAGCGCCTGCTCCTCGGCGGCCAGATCCGCGGTATTGATCTGCCGTTCAGGCACCGCGTCCAGCTCCGCCGGCGGCAGCGCCTGCGGCGCCAGACTGCTGCCGGCGAGACCGCTGAGAAACTCCCCGGTCAGCTCGTGGTCAGCCTCGGCTTGCCCTTGCCAAGGCAGTTTCAGTAACTGCGCGAGTAAGTCGTGGCGTTGCTCTTGGGCCACCACATAGTGACCCATGCCGGTGGTGAGACTGTCCGCCGCGTTGACATGGCTGCCGGTGAGGCCCAGGAACGCGGCGTGATGGGGGGCCATATGGGTCAGAGTCCAGGTGGCGCCGGCGTCCGGAAACAGGCCAATGGTAATCTCCGGTACCGCCAGGCGGGATTTTTCCGTTAACACCCGGTAACGGGAACCGCTGAAGATACCCAGACCACCGCCCATAACAATACCGTGCCCGACGGTAATCACCGGCTTGGCATACGTATGCAGCAGATAGTCCAGGCGGTATTCTTCCGCAAAGAACTTGAAGGGATAATCATCCACCACCGCGTCCGCCGCGTGATTGGCCACCACCGCGTGGTACAGGGCCTGAATGTCCCCGCCCGCGCAGAATGCTTTGTCCGCTTTGCCGGTGATCACCACCGCCGCCACCTCGGCACGCTGCAGCCAGCCGCGCAGCGCCTTATCGAGGATGCGCGCCATCTCCAGACTGAGCGCGTTCAAGGTGGCTTCCACATTCAGTTCCGCCTGCGCCAGCACCGCCCCGTTGGCGACAGGGTGCTCATGCAGCAGCACGGGAGATTCGTCTGTCATGTCGGCACTCAACTGTTGGTCCACTGGGGGGCGCGTTTCTCCAGAAAAGCGTTTACCCCCTCGCGCTGATCGTTGGTGTCAAACAAGCCGACAAAGGCATCCCGTTCAACCGCGTAGGCAGCCGCTATGTTGCCCGACCGCGCCTGCTGAATCAGCCCTTTGCTGGCGGCTACAGCCGGCGGGCTCTGTTTGCCCACCGCCTCCGCCAGCTCCAGCGCGCGGCCTTTGGCCTGGCCGGTGTCCACCACTTCCTCCACCAGACCTATGCGCTGGGCAGTCTGGGCGTCAATCCGTTCACCGCACAGGATCATGCGTTTGGCCCAGCCTTCACCCACCATCCAGGCCAGATTCTGGGTACCGCCGCCGCAGGGCAGCAAACCCACGGTCGCTTCCGGCAGCGCCAGTTGCGCCTGTTGTTCAGCGATGCGGATGTCACATGCCAACGCACATTCCAGCCCGCCGCCCATGGCAAATCCGTTAATCGCGGCAATGGTTACGCCGCGGAATTTTGACAATGTTTCAAACGCATTGCCGAAATAGTCCGCCATATTGCGTGCTACATCTTTGTCACCGTCGGCAAACAGTTTCAGATCAGCGCCGGCGGAGAAGAACTTCTCACCCTCACCCACCAGCACCATGGCATAAATGTTGTCGTCAGACTCACTGTCCGCAACCAGTTGCTGCAAACCCTGCAGGCTATCCGGATCCCAGGTATTCGCCGGTGGGTTATTAATGGTCACAACCAGGGTATTACCCCTTTGTTCAACCAGCAGTTTATCTGTCGTGGACGCAACCATGCGCAGCTCCTGTTAGGTAATTTTGCATCATAACCGAAAAGCCGGGGCAGCCTCGAGCACGCTACTCAACCGCCTGCCAGTCCACCGGTACTGCACCCTGCTGCTGCAGGTAGGTGTTGGCTCTGGAGAAGTGGCGGCAGCCGAAAAAACCCCGGTGGGCTGACAGCGGGGACGGATGCGGCGCTTTCAGCACGCAGTGACGCCGGCTGTCTACAGCCGCCCCTTTCTTTTGCGCGTAGCTGCCCCACAGCATAAAAACCAGACCCTCGCGCCGGGCGGCAATGCGGCTGACCACACAGTCGGTAAAGCGTTCCCAGCCCTTGTTCTGGTGGGAGGCGGCGCGCCCGTGTTCCACGCTCAACACCGCGTTCAGCAACAGCACACCCTGCGCCGCCCAGGGCGTGAGGCAGCCCCGGTTGCTGGCCGCCATACCCGGCGACAGCTGCAGATCGTCATCAATTTCTTTAAAAATGTTCAATAACGACGGCGGTAACGGCACCCCCGGCTGTACCGAGAAGCACAGGCCGTGGGCCTGCCCGGCACCGTGGTAAGGGTCCTGCCCGATGATCACCACTTTGACCCGGTCCACCGGGGTCTGATCCAGGGCGGCAAACATCTGTTTGCCCGGAGGATATATGCGGCGGCCCTGGCGCTTCTGTTCGCGCAGAAACTGGCTGAGCTGCCGCATGTAGGGTTGTTCAAACTCCTCCCCCAGCAGATTTTTCCAGCTCGGGTCTATCTGCAGCCGTTCGGCTGCTTGTTCAGTAGGCATGGCTCAGCTCTCATGGCCGGTTGTCTTAGTTCAGCCCGGACCCAGCGGTCTCATCAGCGGGAACAGCAGCACGTCGCGGATCGACGCGGAATCCGTCATCAGCATTACCAGACGGTCGATACCCAGGCCTTCACCTGCGGTGGGCGGCAGGCCGTACTCCAGCGCATCGATGTAATCCTGGTCAAAATGCATGGCTTCATCATCACCGCTGCTCTTCAGCTCCGCCTGGGCGCGGAAGCGCTCGGCCTGGTCCAGCGGATCGTTCAACTCAGAGAAGCCGTTGGCGTATTCACGGCCGCTGATGAATAACTCAAAGCGGTCGGTGACCTCCGGGTTGCGGTCGTTGCGCCGCGCCAGCGGCGACACCTCCGCCGGATATTCGGTGATGTAGGTGGGCTGCTCCAGGCGGCTTTCCACCTGGGCTTCAAACAGCTCCATCTGCATTTTACCCACGCCCCAGCCCGGTTCCGCGGTCAGATTCAGGGCCTGCAGGCGCTGCCGTAACTGGTCCGCGTCCTCAACCGCCTGTTCACTGAGATCGGTAAAGCGGCAAATGGATTCCGCCATGGTCATGCGCTGGGGCGCGCTGCTGAAATCCAGCGCCAGGCCCTGGTAAGTCACCTGGCTGCTGCCTAGCACATCCCGGCACAATACCTCAAGCAGTTCGTCAGTCATGGCCATCAGGTCGCGGTAATCCGCATACGCCTGATAAAACTCAAGCATGGTAAATTCCGGGTTGTGCCGGGTGGACAACCCCTCGTTGCGGAAGTTGCGGTTGATTTCGAAGACCCGCTCGAACCCGCCCACCACCAGCCGCTTGAGAAACAACTCAGGCGCTACGCGCAGATAAAGCTCCATATCCAGCGCGTTATGGTGGGTGATAAACGGCCGTGCGGTGGCGCCCCCGGGGATGGCGTGCATCATCGGAGTTTCCACTTCCAGGTAACCGAGCTGGTTGAAGTAGTCCCGGGTGCGCTGAATGATCTGCGTACGCGTGCGGAACAAGGCCCGCGTGTCTTCATTCATGATCAGGTCCAGGTAGCGCTGACGGTAGCGGATCTCCTGATCGGTGACGCCATGGAATTTTTCCGGCAGCGGCCGCAGAGTTTTGTTCAGCAGCACAATCTCGCGGGCATCTACCGTCAGCTCACCTTTGTTGGTGCGCATCATGATACCGCGCACCCCCACCAGATCGCCGATATCCCACAGCTTATCGAAGCTCTTATAAACCTCGTCGCCGAGGTTGTTCCTGGCCAGATAGACCTGGATGCGGCCGCTGTTGTCCTGCAGAGTGATGAAGCTGGCTTTGCCCATGACCCGCCGCAGCATCACCCGTCCGGCGATGCTGGCCGGCTCCTGCATCTCTTCCAACGCCGCTTTGTCAGCGTCCGCAAATTTGTCATGCAACTCCCCCGCCAGGTGTTGGCGGCGGAAATCATTGACGTAGCTGCCGGCAGTGTCCAGCCAGGCCTGCCTTTTGGCCAGCCGGGTTTGCAGCAGGTCACGCTCTTCACTCATGTTATAGCCCCGCCTTCAGGGTTGCTTCGATGAATATATCCAGGTCTCCGTCCAGTACGCTGTTAGGGTTGGTGGACTCCACCTGGGTGCGCAGATCTTTGACCCGCGACTGGTCCAACACGTAAGAGCGGATCTGACTGCCCCAGCCGATGTCCGCCTTGGCGTCTTCAATGGCCTGCTGTTCCGCACGGCGGCTCTGCAGCTCCAGTTCGTAGAGCTTGGCTCGCAATTGCTGGTAGGCACGGTCTTTGTTCTGATGCTGGGACCGCTCGCTCTGGCACTGCACAACCGTATTGGTCGGCAGGTGGGTGAGGCGCACCGCGGAGTCCGTGCGGTTTACATGCTGCCCGCCGGCGCCGCTGGCGCGGTAGGTATCCACCCGCACATCCGCGGGGTTGATGTCGATCTCGATGTTGTCGTCAATTTCCGGCGACACAAATACCGAGGCAAAACTGGTATGCCGGCGGTTGCCGGAATCAAACGGCGACTTGCGCACCAGCCGGTGCACGCCGGTTTCGGTGCGCAGCCAGCCATAAGCGAATTCGCCGCTTATCTGCACGGTGGCACTTTTGATGCCTGCCACTTCCCCCGGGCTCAACTCGGTGACGGTGGACGTGAATCCCTTCTTCTCAGCCCAGCGCAGGTACATGCGCAACAGCATATCCGCCCAGTCCTGGGCCTCGGTGCCGCCGGACCCGGATTGGATTTCCAGATAGGTGTTGGCCTGGTCCATCTCACCCTGGAACATGCGGCGGAATTCCAGCGCGGCCAGCCGCCCGTCCAGTTCGGTCAGGGCTTCGGCAACTTCCGTCAAGGCTTCTTCGTCACTTTCCTCACTGGCCATTTCCGCCAGTTCAGCAAAGTCTGTCAGCGCGCCGGCAAAATCTCCCAGCACCGAGACCACCTGCTCCAGTTCCACCCGCTCGCGCCCCAACTGTTGGGCGCGCTCCGGCTGGTCCCACACGGCCCCGTCAGCAAGCTCCCGCTCTACCTCTTCCAGGCGTTGGCTCTTTTCCTCAAAGTCAAAGATACCCCCGAAGCGCAACTTCCCGTTCGCTCAGAGACTTAATGGATTCGCGGACCGCGGTAATTTCTGCCATGCCAGTGGGTGTCAAACTAAACCGGCAAGTTTAAGGCAACGCCAGCAAGTACTCCACCACCAACTGGACCGTAGGCCAGTCGCCGAAGTGGTTAACTTCCAGGGTATAGACCGCGCGCACCTGTTTGCAGCCGCCATCCAGCGGCGCCCGCCTGAAGGCAATGGCATCCACCACTTTGCGGCCGGTCTTCAACACCATTTTCAGATGCTGCCCGCCCACCACACGCTGGCTGACCAGCTCAAAATCACCAACAAAGCTGGGTTGCGGAAAACCGTTGCCCCAAGGCCCGGCTGCCGCCAATAGCTGTGCCGTTTCGATGCTGAAGTCTTCCGCCGCCAGGCTGCCGTCAGTCACCATGCGCGCCGCCAGCATATCGCTGTGGGTGGCGGCCAGCACGGCTTTGTTAAAAATCACCTTGAAACGCGGCAGATGCACACGCTTGATGCTCAGCCCTGCGGCCATGGCATGACCGCCGAATTTCAACAGCAGGCCCGGGTGTGAAGTGGCAATGGAATCCAGCAGATCGCGTATGTGCAGGCCGCTGATGCTGCGGGCGGAGCCTTTCAGTTCGTCCGGTGCACTGTCGCCGGCGTCCGCGAACGCAATCACCGGCTTGTTAAACTTCTCCCGCACACGGCCGGCGACAATACCCACCACACCCTGATGGAAACTTTCGTGATAAGCCACCAGGCCAACTTCGTCACCCGCCTGGCTCTCGGCCAGCATCAGTTCAGCATCGCCCACCATGTCCTGTTCAAGCTGGCGGCGGGTTTTGTTCAACTCGTCCAGCACCGTGGCCAGCTTGCGCGCGCTGGGCAAGTCCGGCGCCAACAGACACTTGATGCCGATGCTCATGTCTTCCAGGCGCCCGGCGGCGTTCAGGCGCGGCCCCAGCGCAAAACCCAGATCCTGGGCGCTGAGCGTTTGCAGGGGCCGTCTGGCTATTTCCGCCAGCGCGCGCACCCCCGGCAGGCATTCGCCGGCCCGGATGCGTGCCACCCCTTGATGCACCAGCACCCGGTTGTTGGTATCCAACGGCACCACATCAGCCACCGTGCCCAACGCCACCAGATCCAGATAACGGGCCAGATTGGGTTCACCGCGGTCGTTAAACCAGCCGCGGCTGCGCAACTCGCCGCGCAGTTGCCCCATAACATAGTAGGCCACCCCGACGCCGGCCATATTGCGGCTGCCGAAGCGGCAGTCCGCCAGATTGGGATTAACAATGGCGCAGGCCCGGGGCAGTTCCGTCCCCGGCAGGTGGTGATCGGTGATGATGACATCAATGCCGGCGGCCTGGGCCCGGGCAACCCCGGCGATGCTGGAGATGCCGTTGTCCACGGTGACAATGACCTGCGGCTTCTGCTCCTCCGCCAGCGCTACAATCTCTTCCGACAAACCGTAACCGAAGTCAAAGCGGTTCGGCACCAGGTAGTCAACCGCGGCAGCCCCCATCTCCGACAGTAAGCGCATGCACAAGGCCACCGACGTAGCCCCGTCAGCGTCAAAGTCGCCGACAATCAGAATCCGCTCACCGTTCTGCACCGCGTCGGCCAGGCGCCGGGCCGCAACCTGGATGTCCGGCAAGTCCGCCGGCGTCAGCAGACCGGAGAGTTTACGCTGCAGTTGAGCAGCGGCGGTGATGCCGCGGGCGGCGTAGATCCTGCGCAGCAGTTCAGGTTGTACTTCAAACAGGGTATCCGGCACCGGGCGGGAGACAATCTGCACCGCGGTCAGTCCAGAGTCTCCACCCGGATACGCGCCACCGGACCAACCACCTGAGGCAGATCCTGCACCTCTTCCAGCGCAGCCACCACTTTTGCCTCCTGCACGGTGTGGGTGAGAATCACAATGGAAACCACATCCTGGCCGGCATCAGGTTCTTTCTGGATGGCTGCCTCTATACTGATCTCGTGGCGCGACAATGCTTCCGCGACACGGGCAAACACACCCGGCTCGTCACGGCTGGGGATGCGCAGATAGTGGCCGCTGTGGGCTTCGCTGATGGGCAATACCACCTGTTCCGCGGCGCGGTCCGGCGCCCCCGCGGTGCGTTTACCTCCATCGGCGCCGGGTTTGCGCAGGCTTGCCGCCACCGACACCACATCCGCCAGCACCGCTGACGCGGTGGCTGCGCCGCCGGCGCCGGGACCACTGAACATCGTGTGGCCGGCTGCGTCGGACTTAACCAGAACCGCGTTCAAAACCCCGTCCACGTTGGCCAGCAACTGCTGTTGCGGAATCAGGGCGGGATGTACCCGGGCTTCCAGGCCATCTTCGCTACGTCTCGCGATGCCCAGGTGCTTGATGCGGTAACCCAGCTCGGCGGCGTAGCGGATATCTTCCGCAGTCACCGCGGTAATGCCTTCCACATGCAGGGCGGAGAAGTCAAAGTGCGTATCGAACGCCAGCGCCAGCAGGATGGTCAGCTTGTGGGCTGCATCGATGCCGTCGATATCAAACCCCGGATCCGCCTCCGCGTAGCCCAGTTCCTGGGCCGTGGCCAGGGCGTCGCTGAACTGGGCGCCGTCATTCTGCATGGCGGTGAGGATATAGTTGCAGGTGCCGTTGATAATGCCGACAACGTGTTCGAAGCGGTTGGCAACCAGGCCCTCGCGAATGGCGGAGATGATCGGGATGGCGCCGGCCACTGCTGCTTCGAAGCGCAGGTCCGAGGATTCGTTGGCCGCCTGCAGGGCGGCAAACAGCCCATCCCCGTGGTTGGCAATCACCGCCTTGTTTGCCGTCACCACCGGTTTACCCGCCAGCAGAGCATTGTGAATCAGATCTTTTGCAGCGTCCTCGCCGCCGATCAGTTCCAGCACGATGTCCACCTGGGGATCTTCAATCAGATCCTGCAGGTTGGTGGAAAACTGCGCCCCCAACATATCCACTTCGTCGCGGGCGCTGCGGCTGGCTATGCGCTGCACACGCAGCTGGCAGCCGCTGCGCTGGGCAATGGCCGCACCGTTGTTACTGAGGATCTGCAGCACCCCCTGGGCCACAGTACCAAGACCGGCAATGCCGAGACCTATATCATTCAATCGAATATCCACTCATACCGGCTGTGCTGAACTCAGTACGGCCTGTATCTGCGGGTACGGCAGGTATGCTACAGACCGATGGCTTGGGCGAGTTGCGCCGCGGGCATGTAACCCGGCAGCAGGCGACCGTCCGCGGTGACAATGGCAGGCGTACCGGTGACACCTACCTGCTGCCCCAGCGCATACTGCTCCGCCACCGGGTTAGCGCACTGTTTGCTGGGAATCTCCAGCCCCGATTTCAGTGCGGTAATGGCTTCGTTGGGGTTTTCCGCGCACCAAGCGGAGACAATTTTTGCATAGGTGGGTGTACCCAATCCAGCACGCGGATAAGCCAGGTAGCGTACTTCTATGCCCAAGGCGTTGATCTGCGCCATTTCCTGATGCAGTTTACGGCAGTAGCCGCAATCCACGTCGGTAAATACGCTGACGTGAGTTTTAGTCTGACCGGCGGGCGAAAACACCACCATGCTTTCCATGGGCAGCGAATCCATCAGCTTCTTGCGCTTCACCGCCCGATGGTTTTCAGCCAGATTGACCACGTTGCCGTTACGGATGCTGAACAGGTCGCCGGAAAACAGATGGTTGCCGGACTTTGAACCGTACAGGGTTTGTCCGTTTGACAACTCAAGCAGGTAAAAACCGGGTAATTCCGCTTCGTGCACCGCCTCTATGGGCAGGTCGGGAATCGCCTTGCGTAACTGGCTGATGAGTTTTTCGCTGCCGGCCGGCGCTTTAAGGTCGGCTGAGGCTGCCGCCGATTGTTCTGCAGCTACCGGCATATGCGGGCCCAGCAACATCACCATGCCTGCCAGCACCAAAATCTTAAGATTCACTACGTTTCCTGTCCTTTGAGTTGAAGAAGTTAGACCGCGTTGACGGATGAATGTTGCACCAATATGCAGCACGGATGTGTGACCTATCCCCGGGGATGGTGTTCTTCTACCAGAGATTTCAACCGCTGCCGGGCAACGTGGGTGTAGATCTGCGTGGTCGACAGATCACTGTGGCCCAGCATCATCTGCACGGCGCGTAAATCGGCGCCATTATCTACCAGATGGGTGGCAAATGCATGGCGCAATGTGTGGGGTGATATCTGCGTCGAAATGCCTGCCAGCACGGCGTAGCGCTTGACCGCGTACCAGAAAGTCTGGCGCGTCATCTGGCGGCCCCGGCGGCTGGCAAACAGCACCCCGCCGCCCGCCGGCAGCAGTTGCGGGCGGGCATCGCGGATGTATCTCTGAATCCAGTTAATGGCGCTCTCACCCATGGGCACCAGGCGCTCCTTGCCGCCTTTACCCACCACCCGCACCACCCCCTGGCGCAGATTAAGCTGGGTCTGCTGCAGGCCCACCAGCTCAGAAATGCGCAGGCCGCTTGCATATAACAGCTCCAGCATGGCCCTGTCGCGCAGGCCGACCGCATCATCCGCATCCGGCGCGCGCAGCAGCGCTTCCACCTGCTCCGCAGAAATTGACTTCGGCAGCGGCCGGCCCAGCTTGGGATGATCCAGTTGCGCTGACGGGTCGTCCGCCATATGTCCGCACAACACCTGATAACGGAAGAAACCCCGCAGCGCGCTCAGCCAGCGGGCGGCGCTGCGGGAGCTGACCCCGGCGGTGAATCGTGCTGCCATGCACTCGTACAGGTCCAGGCTGGATGCCGCCTGCAGCACCTTGCCCTGTTCCGCCAGGAATACGGCGGCTTTGTGCAGATCCCGCCGGTACGCCTGTAGGGTGTTGTCGCTGAGCCCCCTTTCAACCCACAGGGCATCCAGATAGGTGCTGATCTGCTGCTGACTGGTCTGCAGGGCGGTGGAATCGGGCTCGGCCATTTAATTGTCAGTTAGCTCAAAATCTGCCCATTGAGGGCGGTTATCACACCCATTTTGCCTCAGGCGGGACGTAATGTGACCTGATGTGACGGATTGAGGCATACAGTGCCCCTGGGCCGGAATCCTGCCGGAAATGGGCAGCGCAGCCTCTTCGCCGTTCAAACGATTGATTTTAAAAGAATTTTTTGGGGATGCGGAGAGGATGGCAAAAATTTTCAAAACTGGCACGCCAACTGCATTAGATACAGCAAGCTTCAATGTAGTATGCCAATGTCCCCTCAAGGTAATTGAAGCAGACGGGTGGTTGGACGTCTCTCCCAACTGCCCGACCAGCTTGCTAGGTTGATCCCCCTCCCCTCTCTCTCCCAAGCCTAGCAAGCTGGCCCTCTTTCCTTCCTGCTCAGCTTGCCTTACTCAGATTGCCTTATTCAGCGCAGCGGCCTGCTTAGCGCTGATTGACCTTTTCCTTGATGCGGGCGGAGCGGCCTGAACGTTCACGCAGGTAATACAGTTTGGCTTTACGCACATCACCGCGGCGCTTGACCTCAATGCCTGCAATCAGCGGACTGTGAGCCTGAAAAGTTCGTTCCACGCCAACACCGTGAGAGATCTTGCGAACGATAAAAGAAGAGTTAACGCCGCGGTTGCGCTTGCTGATCACCACACCTTCGTAGGCCTGCAGCCGCTCACGGTTGCCCTCTTTCACCCGAACCTGCACGCTGATGGTATCACCCGGCCCAAATTCAGGCAGATCGCGGTTGATCTGACCGTTTTCTATTTCTTCAATGGTCTTATTTCTTCGCATGGCTAGCCTCTTATCTAAAGCGCTCGTCTAAAGCTCTTGTTCAATGCTCCACCTGTTCAAAACAGTGCAGCAATAACTTCCGGTCCTGGTCGTTGAACACCCTCCGGGTGAGCAACTCCGGCCTGCGCTGGAAAGTTCTTTGCAACGCCTCCCGGCGGCGGAACTCCTGAATGCCGCGGTGATCCCCGGATAGCAGTACCGGCGGGACCGCAAGATCAGCGGAGTGTTCGGGGCGCGTATATTGAGGGTAATCGAGCGTTCCATCAAGATGTGATTCATCGATATTTGAGATCCGGTTGCCCAGCACACCGGGGATATGCCGCGCCAGCGCGTCCACCACCAGCATGGCGGGTAACTCGCCGCCGCTGACGACAAAGTCGCCTATCGAAACCTCCGCATCTACGTAACGCTGGATAAACCGTTCGTCCACGCCTTCGTAACGCCCGCATACCAATATCAGCGCCGGCGTGCGGCTGTACTCCACAGCCTGCGGCTGGCTGAAAACGGCGCCCTGGGGACTGAGCATCAGTACCGGCGCGGGATGCGGAGCCCGGTCCCGGGCAGCCTGCAGAGCCAACCGCAGGGGCTCCACCATCAGCACCATGCCGGCGCCGCCGCCAAAAGGACGGTCGTCCACCGTACGGTGCTTGTCGCTGGCGTAATCCCGCGGGTTAAATAGTTCCAGCGATAACTTGCCTGCCTTGATGCCGCGGGCAACAACACCGCTGCCGGTGAGCGCGGTAAACATATCCGGCATCAAGCTGATTAATCCAATCCACATGCCCGCTTCCCGCTCCGTTACCAGTCCGGCTGCCAGTCGACCAGAATCTGCTGTTCTTCATGCATCACTTTAAGCACATAGGGTTCGGCAAATGGTATCAGCACCTGGCTGCCGCCCCCCGCCGGTTGTACACAGAGGACGTCGTTGGCGCCGGTTTCGAGCAATTGTTGCACTACGCCCAGGCTGCGTCCCGCCGTGTCGCGGACCTCACAGCCGAGCAGGTCGCGCCAGTAAAACTCGTCAGGATCCTGCAGAGGCGCCAGCACTTCCGCCGGTACACCCAGCAGAGCGCCGCGCAACGTCAGCGCCTGTTCCGGCTCATCCACCCCGGCGAGTTTGACGATAAACCCTTTCTTGTGCGCACGGCATTGCATGTCTGTAATCGGCTGCCAGGCGGCTGCACCGGGCATCTGCAGATGCCAGCGGTCATAAGAGAGTAGATTCTCTGGCGGGCTGGTATAGGAGCGTAAGTGCAGCCAACCCTTGATGCCGTAGCTGCCCGCCAGCTTACCTACGACAACAATGTCCAAGGAGGTTATTCTGCAGCGGCGGTTTCTGCCGGAGCAGCAGCCTGTTCATTTTCCCGCGCCTGTTTGAGCAGTTTTTTGACAATGTCGGAGGGTTGCGCCCCCACTGACAGCCAATAGTCCGCACGTTCCAGGTCTACGCGCAGGCCTTCCGCCTGTCCCTGCGCCAGGGGATTATAAAAACCCAGGCGTTCGATAAAGCGGCCGTCCCTGGATCTGGCGCGGTCCGCCACGGTGATGTGATAGAAGGGGTTCTTCTTAGCGCCGTGGCGTGCAAGACGAATGGTAACCATGCGGAATTGTTCTTCGCTGTATTTTGAAGGCGGCGTATTCTATAGGAACTGACCGGCGAAGCAAATAGCCGCCGCGGCAACCGGCAAACAGCTCCGGCGGCCCGGACAACCCATCAGCGCCGGCCCATACCCGGCGGCGGCGCTTTCATGTTCTGCATACCCTGCATGCCCCGCATCAGTTTCTGCATACCGCCTTTTTTGGTGACCTTTTTCATCATTTTCTGCATCTGCTTGTGCTGCTTCAGCAGACGATTGATGTCCGGCACTTCGGTACCGCTGCCTTTGGCAATGCGTTGTTTGCGCGAACCGTTGATCACGTCCGGAAAGCGCCGCTCATGGGGGGTCATGGAGTCGATAATAACGCCCATGCGCTTGAACATGCCGTCGTCTACCTGCTGCTGGGCGGCCGCCGGCAGTTGCGACATGCCGGGTAATTTCTCCAGCATATTGCTGACGCCGCCCATGCTGGCCATCTGGTCGAGCTGATCGCGGAAATCCTCCAGGTCGAATTTCTTCCCGCGCTGAATCTTCTTGGCCAGGCGCTGGGCTTTCTGTTTGTCAACCTTGCGTTCCGCTTCTTCGATCAGCGTCAGCACGTCCCCCATGCCGAGGATGCGCGAAGCCAGGCGGTCGGGGAAAAACGGCTCCAGGGCATCAGTCTTTTCACCCATGCCGAGAAATTTAATCGGCTTGCCGGTAATGGCCCGTACGCTCAGCGCGGCCCCGCCCCTGGCATCACCGTCCGCCTTGGCCAGCACCACCCCGGTCAGGGTCAGCGCTTCATTAAACGCCTTAGCGGTATTGGCAGCATCCTGGCCGGTCATGGCGTCCACTACAAACAGGGTTTCCATGGGTTTGAGGCTGTTCTGCAGGGCGCTGATCTCAGCCATCATGTCTTCGTCCACCGCCAGCCGGCCGGCGGTATCAACAATCAGCACATCAGCAAACTGTTTCTTGGCTTCCGCCACCGCCCGGGCGGCAATGTCCAGAGGTTTCTCCTCCGTGCTGGACGGCACAAATTGAGCACCAACCTCAGCCGCCAGGGTTTCCAGCTGGGTAATGGCCGCCGGGCGGTAAACATCCGCGCTGACCACCGCCACCTTTTTCTTTTCCCTCTCCTTCAGAAACCGGGCCAGCTTGGCCACCGTGGTGGTTTTACCGGCACCCTGCAGGCCGGCCATGAGGATAACCACCGGCGGCGCCGCGGCCAGATCGAGGGCGTCGTTGGCATCACCCATGGTGTGGACCAGTTCGTCGTGCACAATTTTGACAAACTGCTCCCCGGGGTTGAGGGCGTTGGAGACTACCTGGCCGACGGCTTTCTGCTTGACCTGGTCGATGAAGTTTTTCACCACCGGCAGGGCCACGTCAGCTTCCAGCAGGGCCATGCGCACATCCCGCAACGCGGCGCTGACGTTCTCTTCAGACAGGCGTGCGCGCCCTGAAATACTGCGCAGGGTTTCAGTTAAGCGGTCGGAAAGGTTCTCAAACATGCGAAAAGTGCCGGTGCTGATTGCAAAGCACTATTATAGCGTGGATGTGCCGGCGGGAGCGACGTGCCGCACCGGCACATCGCAAGCTTCAACAAAAATCTGCCTTGTGCGACACTGCGCGCCAGACTATACACGCGAGCTTAAGACCTTTTTGGCCAATCACGACGGCAGCCCATGGTAACCGCACTCTCGCTGGCGGCTCTGGCCTGTTACGCATACGGTTTTTACCTGCAATTCAGACGCCTGCGCGCCGGCACGGAAGCGGCGGACAGCGGCCACGCCGCTGCCTCCAACCTGACGATAGCGTTGACCACGGTGGCGATCCTGTTTCACGCATACGTCACTTACCGTCTGCTGTTTCCCGCCGCGGGTTTCAGCATCAGCCTGGTGGCGGTTTCCAACCTGGTGGCGCTGCTCATGGTGGTGGTGGTGGCGCTGGCCAATCTGCGGCTGCCGGTGTCGAACCTCAACCTGTTCCTGTTTCCAATCAGTCTGGTCACCCTGCTGGCCGCGGTCAGCATACCGCCGGGAACGGTGGAGGCGGATCCTTTTACCGCGGCGCTGGTGACTCACATCCTGCTGTCCCTGGCCGCTTATACCACCCTGATGATGGCCGCCTGCCAGTCCGGTCTGCTGGCCATCCAGGAGCGCCAGCTGAAAAGTCATACCATGGGACTGGGGCATATCCTGCCGCCGCTGGAGTCCATGGAACGGCTGCTGCTGGCCATGCTCTGGACCGGGCTGGTGTTGCTTACCGCGTCCATCCTCAGCGGCTTTTTCTTTCTGGAAAACATGTTTGATCAGCAGGTAGTACACCATACCGTGCTTACATCGCTGTCCTGGCTGGTTTACGTATTTTTTATTGCCGGGCGTTATCTGTTCGGCTGGCGCGGCTTAACTGCCGTTCGCTGGACTCTGGTGGCATTTGCGCTGCTGGTGCTGGGCTACTTCGGCAGCAAATTTGTGCTGGAATACCTGATCAGCACATGAGCCTGACCGACTTCCCCCTGTGGGTGCTGTTCACCAGCATCGCGGTGCTGACCGCCATGTCAGCTTACTTTTCCGGCACTGAAACCGCCATGATGGCGCTGAACCGCTACCGGCTGCGGCACCTGGTTAAGGAAAAACACCGCGGCGCGCGCAAGGCCAACCGCATGCTGCGGCGTCCGGACCGGCTGCTGGGGGTTATCCTGGTGGGTAACAACCTGGTTAACTTCACCGCGGCAACCATCGCCACCATCATCGGCATGCGCCTGTTCGGCGATACAGGCGTGCTGTTAGCCCCCTGGGTGCTGACCTTCACATTTCTGATCTTTGCTGAAGTTGCACCCAAAACCATTGCCGCGCAGCGCCAGGAGGGCTGGGCTTTTACCGCCGTATTCGGCCTGGAACCGCTGCTGAAACTGTTTTATCCGGCGGTGGCGCTGGTGAACTGGCTCAGCAACAGCCTGGTCCGCCCGTTTGTGCAGCATCACCAGCATGACGGTGATCACTTGTCTACCGAAGAACTGCGCACCGTGGTCAACGAAGGTGCCGTGTCGGTGGGCGAACGGCAGAACATGATGGTGCGCCTGCTGGATCTGGAGTCGGTATCGGTGAATGACATCATGGTACCGCGCGGCGAAATTGTCGGTATTGATATCGAAGACGATATCAACAACATCGTCAGCTTCTGCGCCAACAGCCAGCACACCCTGCTGCCGGTGTACAAGGACAACATCAACAATGTGGTGGGCATCCTGCACCTGCGGCGCCTGGCCCGCTTTCTGCACAGTGAGAGTTTTAATAAGGCCGACATCATGCAGTTGACCCGCGAACCCTATTACGTGCCCGAGGCCACGCCGCTGGACAAACAACTGCAGAACTTTCAAAAGGAAAAACAGCGTATAGCGCTGGTGGTGGATGAGTACGGTGATATCCAGGGCATTGTGACCCTGGAGGACATCCTCGAAGAAATTGTTGGCGAGTTCACCAGCGACTATGCTTCAAACATGCCGGAAATTGTGCCCCAGGACGACGGCGCATTTCTGATCGACGGCACCGCGGTGCTGAGGGAAATCAACCGCGCGCTGCGCTGGGATTTACCCACCAACGGCCCTAAAACCCTGAACGGCCTGGTGCTGGAGAACCTGGAGACCATTCCGGAATCGAATCTATGCCTGCAGATCGATGTCTACCAGATCGAAACCCTGCAGATCAAAGACAACATGATCAAAAGCATGAAGATCCGCCAGGTGGCGCCGGAAATCGACGCCGCGGCGGAGGAAGAAAAGGACTGAGCCGAATGCCCGGGCGCTGATTACTCAGCGGCTGAATACTCAGGTGCTGACTAACCAGCGGTTGAGTATTCAGCCACTCAGTGCCCAGCGCCGGTTCATGGCGGAAATGATGGCGTGCAGACTGGCGGTAATGGTGTTGCGGCTGACGCCGATACCAAAACAGCGGCTGCCGTCTTCGTTGTCGATGGCCAGAATGCAGATGGCTTTGGCATCCGAACCGGTACCCAGCGCATGCTCATGGTAGTCTGCTATCGACAACGGCTCGTTGAGGGTTTCCACCAGCGCGTTGACAAACGCCTCAATGGGCCCTGAACCTTCACCATCCACCGTCACCTGATTATCGGACACTTCCACCTTGGCCACACAGCGCTGATCGTTGGATTTGCCGCTGAGCAAGTCGTAGTCCACCAGCCGGTACGGACCCCGGGTTTCCGAATAGGTGGCGATCAGCGTGTCGAAAATTTCATCAGTTTTGATCTCACGGTCCAGGCGTTCGGACATTTGCTGCACTTCGCTGCTGAACTCCACCAGAATTTCCCGCGGCAGGCTGACCCCGTAGTGCTCTTCCAGCAGGAATCCCACCCCGCCTTTGCCGGATTGACTGTTCACGCGCACGGTTTCTTTATACGAGCTGCCCACGTCCGCCGGGTCGATGGGCAGATACGGTACTTCCCATTCGTCGAATTTAACCGCCGCCATGCCTTTGCGGATGGCATCCTGGTGGGAGCCTGAAAATGCCGTGAACACCAGCTCCCCGGCGTAGGGATGCCGTTCGGGGATGGCCAGCTTGTTAACCTGCTGCACGGTTTCACGGATGCGCGGCATGGCGCGGAAATCCAGGGTCGGATCCACACCCTGGCTGAAGAGATTCATGGCTACGGTGACAATGTCGCAGTTACCGGTACGCTCACCGTTGCCGAACAGCGTGCCTTCCACCCGGTCAGCCCCGGCCATCAATCCCAGCTCCGTGGCAGCCACCCCGGTGCCGCGGTCGTTGTGTGTGTGCAGGCTGATTACCGCACTGTCGCGGCGCTCGAAGTGGCGGCAGAACCACTCTATCTGGTCGGCATAGATATTGGGCGTGGCCATTTCCACCGTGGACGGCAGATTTATAATCATCGGTTTGTCCGGGGTGGCGCCCCAGGTATCCGCCACCGCGGTGCAGATCTGGGCGGCAAAATCCAGTTCCGTGCCGGTGAAACTTTCAGGCGAATACTCGAAGGTGACGTCGGAATCGAAGTTGGCGAGACCTTCACGGACGAGTTCGGTCCCCTGCACGGCGAGGTCGACTATCCCCTGCCGGTCCATGCCGAACACTACCCGCCGCTGCAGCTCTGAGGTGGAGTTGTAGAGATGGAAAATGACGCTGGGGGCCCCCTGCAGTGCTTCCACCGAGCGCTCGATCAACTCCTCCCTGGCCTGGCACAGTACCTGGATGCTGACTCCGTCAGGAATACGGTCCTCGTCAATGATGCGGCGGATGAAGTCAAAGTCAGGCTGTGAGGCAGCGGGAAAACCCACTTCAATTTCGGCAAAGCCGATCTCCAGCAGCAGGTCCCACATGCGCAGCTTTTCATCGACATTCATCGGATCAATCAGGGCCTGATTGCCGTCCCGCAGGTCGACACTGCACCATCGTGGCGCCTTGTCCAGCACCCGGTTGGGCCATTCGCGATCGGCTAAGCGGATTGGCTCAAAGGCTTTGTACTTGTGGAAGGGCATGGCGCCTGGGGCGCGTCCCGAGTTGTGCTGCTGACTCATCACACTTTCCTTTTGCTGTCATGCTTTTGCGGATCACCCCGGCTGTCGCGGCAGAAATTACCTGACGGCCAAGCCGACTCGCAGAGTCTTGGATGTTGCTTGGATTTTCTGGGTGGGTGCGGGACCCTTGGGTTCAGATAAGTTGC
The DNA here is from genome assembly GCA_028279305.1 of Pseudomonadales bacterium. Classification (GTDB taxonomy): domain Bacteria; phylum Pseudomonadota; class Gammaproteobacteria; order Pseudomonadales; family Azotimanducaceae; genus UBA4421. The sequence goes on along the minus strand of JANQOA010000263.1, from coordinate 7,018 downwards.
CGGCAACCCGGCAGTAGCAGCGCAGCCGCCAGCGCACGCGCGGCGTGGGCAGCGGTCAGAAGGATATGATGAAAAACAGGCTTTTTCATGGTGGCGGCACTATAGTCCCGTCACAGCGTGACTTCAACCCTTGCCGCCGCCTCCGCCGCCCTGGCCCTGGCGGCGTCGATATCGTCAGCCAGGGCCAGCACCACACCCATGCGCCGTTCGCCGGCCACTTCCGGTTTACCGAACAGCCGCAGCTGGGTATCGGGCTCGCTCAATGCCGCGCTTAAGTTCGAAAAACTCACCTCAGCGGACTCTCCTTCCACCATTATGACCGCTGAAGCAGCGGCGCCGCGGGTGCGGATATTCGGCACCGGCAGGCCCAGAATGGCTCTGGCGTGCAGCGCAAACTCACTGAGATCCTGGCTGATCAGCGTCACCATGCCGGTATCGTGAGGGCGCGGGCTCACCTCACTGAAGTAGACGGCATCACCCTTGATAAAAAACTCCACACCAAACAAGCCGTGACCACCCAGGGCATCCGTGACCTTGGCGGCAATCTGCTGACATTCAGCCAGGGCCTCCGCTGACATGGGTTGCGGCTGCCAGCTCTCCTGATAATCACCGCCTTCCTGACGGTGTCCGATAGGGTCGCAAAAAGAAACGCCATCAACGTGCTGTATCGTCAACAGCGTTATTTCGTAATCAAAATCGACAAAACCTTCAACAATCACTTTCTGGGCGTCGCCGCGGGCGCCGCTGCGGGCGTACGCCCAGGCGCCGTCCACATCCTCCGCCGTGCGCACCAGCGACTGGCCTTTGCCGGAACTGGACATCACCGGTTTAACGACACAAGGCAGGCCTATTTCAGCCACCGCCTGACGGTAGGCCTGCTGCGAATCCGCAAACAGAAAAGGCGAGGTGGCAATCTGCAGCTCTTCCGCCGCCAGCCGGCGGATGCCTTCACGGTCCATGGTGAGCCGCGCGGCGCCGGCAGTGGGGATAACCCGCCACCCTTCCTGCTCCATCTCCACCAGCGCGGGGGTGGCAATGGCTTCAATTTCCGGCACCACCAGGTGCGGCTGCTCAGCTTCGATGACGGCACGCAGCGCGGCCGCATCCAGCATGTCCACCACATGGGCGCGGTGGGCAACCTGCATGGCCGGCGCGTTGGCGTAACGGTCTACCGCAATCACTTCCACGCCCAGGCGCTGCAGTTCTATCACCACCTCTTTGCCCAGTTCCCCGCTGCCCAGCATCATCACCCGGGTGGCGCTGGCGGACAGCGGCGTGCCGATTGCATCTATCGTGTTCTTTGACATGTTACTCATTCCCCTCAGCCGGCCGGTTGCCGGCTTAACCGTCAGCCTCGGTTTGCGGCTGCATCTGCTCGCGGAAACGGCGGGCGTTCTCCACATAGTGGGCTGCCCCGACCCGCAAACCACGGGCCTGCTCGTCACTTAATGTTCTGACAACCTTACCGGGTGAGCCCAATACCATCGAGTTGTCGGGGATTTCTTTGCCTTCGGTGATCAACGCGTTGGCCCCCACCAGGCAATTTTTGCCGATTTTCGCGCCGTTCAGCACCACGGCGTTAATGCCGATCAGGGTGCCTTCGCCAATTTCACAGCCGTGCAGCATCACCTTGTGGCCGATGGTGGCATGGGCGCCGATATTCAGGGGAAAACCTGGATCCGTGTGCAGAATGGCGCCGTCCTGCACATTGGCGCCTTCACCCACGGTAATGAGTTCGTTGTCGCCGCGTAATACCGCGTTGAACCAGACACTGGCACCCTCCTTCAGCAGCACTTTGCCCACCACCGTGGCGCTGTCAGCGACCCAGTAGCCGCCTTCCGCCCGTACCCTGTGTTCACCCAGTTGATAGAGCAATTCTCCCCTCCAGATAAGCAGTTACATCTTGTTTACATCATAACCCGGCGCGCCGCCTTGTTCACAAACTCATTACAGGGTGCGCATATGCCGCCGCCCGGCCATCATGCATAGTGCCCGCAGCATTCGGCTACAAGAAGTAAGTCACATGAAACACAAGCTACCAGCGTTTGATGTACTGGTAGACCTGGCGCGAAACGATCCGCAAAGATTGGAGAAACTGCGCCTGAAGCTCACTGGGGACATCATTGACAACGCGCCGGACGAACAGAAGCGCAAGCGCCTGGCCGGCCTGCAATTCCGCGTGGACATGGAGCGCAAACGCTCCCGTTCACCGCTGCAGGCGACCATTAAGATTTCCGAAATGATGTGTCAGTCGCTCGCGGAACTGCACCGTTCCATGGTCACCCCGTTCCACAGCGACGAGCACCGCGACCCGCAGGAGCCGGCCCAGCGCCCGGCTCCGCCGCAGCAGGATGCACCGGCCGGGACTCAAGACGAGTTGCCAACCGGCAAAAGCAGCGACAAAGCGGGGAATGTGCTGCAGTTTCCAGGCGCGCCGGAGGATCCGCCGAGCTCCTGAGAGACCCGCCGCCTTCGGGTATACTGGCGGCACTATGAAATACTGCAGCCAATGCGCCGCGCCCGTCACCTGGCGGGTTCCGCCGGACGATAACCGCGAACGTTATGTGTGCACCGATTGTGAGGCCGTTCACTATCAGAACCCGCGCATTGTCACCGGCTGCCTGCCGGTCTGGCAGGACCGGGTGCTGTTGTGCCTGCGCGGCATTGCACCGCGCAAAGGCTACTGGACGCTGCCGGCCGGCTACCTGGAAAACGGGGAAACCATTGCTGACGGCGCCGCCCGGGAGACCATGGAAGAAGCCAACGCCCGGGTACAGGGATTGGAGCTATATACCGTGTTCAGCCTGCCGCATATCTCCCAGGCTTATATGTTTTTCCGCGCTGAACTGACCGACCCGGAATTCAGCTGCGGGGCGGAAAGCCTGGACGTACGCCTGTTCCACGAACATGAAATCCCCTGGGACGAACTGGCTTTTCCCGTCATCACTCAATCGCTGCAGTTCTATTTTGCCGACCGCGAAAGCCGGCAGTTTCCGGTACGCTCCAGGGAAATTCACGTCCAGCGCCGTGGCCCCTTGAAGTAACCCGCGCAAACCCCTGCAGCCGTCCGCGCAGCCAGCCTCAGCCCAGGGCCGTCCGGGCGTTGCGGAACAGGCGCATCCACGGCCCGTCTTCATCCCAGTCCGGTGCCTGCCAGACGTTCTGGCAACTGCGGAACACCCGCTCCGGATGCGGCATCATGGCCAGCACCCTGCCCTGCGCCGCCGTCACGCCCGCCAACCCCTGTGCCGCCCCGTTGGGATTAGCCGGGTAACTTTCGGTGACCTGGTAGTTACTATCCACGTACTGCAGGGCCAACTGCGCCGCGCTGCTTAACCCCTCCAGGCTGCTGCCGCCGCGGAATTCCGCGCGGCCTTCACCGTGGGCCACTGCCACCGGCAGCACACTGCCCTGCATACCCTGCAGCCATGGAGATGGCGTGTCGTTTACGCGGATTAACACGGTGCGGCCCTCAAACTGTTCCGAACGGTTGCGCACAAACACCGGCCAATGCCCGGCATCGGGGATCAACTCCGCCATCTGCGCCAGCATCTGGCAGCCGTTGCACACCCCCAGTACCAGCGCGTCGCGGAACAGGTCGCTGAACTGGCGGCGCAGGCTTTCGTTAAACAACACGCTCTTTGCCCAGCCGCCGCCGCCGCCCAGCACATCACCGTAGGAAAAGCCGCCTACAGCCACCAGCGCCTGAAACTCAGCCAGGGTCTGCGTGCCGTTGATCAGGTCGCTCATGTGCACATCGATACATTGAAAGCCGGCACGGTCAAACGCCGCCGCCATTTCAAGCTGGCCGTTGACACCCTGTTCCCGCAACACCGCCAGACGCGGCCGCACGCCGGTGGCGACAAACGGCGCACTGATATCTTCACTGACGGCAAAACTGAGGTGCGCGGACAATCCCGGGTCGTCCCGGCGGCTGGCGGCAATGGCGGCATGCTCTTCGTCAGCACACTGTTCATTGTCGCGCAGGCGCTGCAACTGATGGCTGGTGCGCGCCCACAGCGCCTGCAGGCCGGCGCGGCCGGCAGTGTACAGTTGCGCCTGCTCCTGATGAATAATGATCTCTTCATCTTCCCTGGCCACGGCCACGGTATGCGCCTGACAGTGTGCTGCCGCGGTAAATTCCGCAAGCTGGTCGTCAGCCACCTGCACGACCACGCCCAGCTCTTCGTTAAACAACCAGGCCAATACATCGCTGCCGTCCGGCACCCTGATGTCCAGGCCGCAGCGGGCGGCAAACGCCATTTCCAGCAAAGTCACCAGCAGCCCGCCGTCGGAGCGGTCGTGCATGGCCAGCAAGCGGCCCTGCCGCTGCTGCTGCAACAGATAATCCAGCAACGCGCGGAACTGCGCGGGGTTATCCACATCAGGGGTATCGTCGCCCAACTGTTTGTCGGTCTGCGCCAGACTGCTGCCGCCCAGGCGCTGTCCGCCGAAGTGCAGCAACACCAGGCTGCTGTCCGGGCGCAGGCTGAGCTGGGGGGTCAAGGTGCGGCGCACATCCGACACCGGCGCAAACGCACTGACAATAAGTGTCACCGGCGATTTTACCGTGGTTTCAGCGGCTGCATCCGCACCGTTCCGCCAGCGGGTCTGCATGGACAGGGAATCTTTACCCACCGGAATGGCAATCCCCAGCGCCGGGCACAGCTCGCGGCCCACCGCCGCCACCGCGTCATACAGGCTCTGCTCTTCCTCGTTGGCGCCGGCCGCGGCCATCCAGTTAGCGGACAATACCACCCGGTTGAGGTCCTCCACATCCGCGCTGAGCAGATTGGTGAGCGCCTCCGCCACCGCCATGCGTGCCGCCGCCGCGGGATTAACCACCGCCAGCGGACTGCGCTCTCCCATGGCAAATGCTTCGCCGCTGTAGGTGTTGTAGCCGCGGACCGTGACCGCGGCATCCGCCACCGGCACCTGCCACGGGCCGATCATCGGCTGGCAGGCCACCATGCCGGTGATGGAACGGTCGCCTATGGTAATCAGAAACTGTTTGCTGGCCACCGCCGGAAACTGCAGCACCCGCTGGATACTTTCGCTGAGGTCAAGATGGCCCAGGGACAGCGGTGTGCTGGGTAAACGCCGGCGCTGGAAGCTGCGCTGCATCTTCGGCGGTTTGCCCAACAAAACTGCCAACGGCATGTCAACCGGCAGGTTGCCGAAGTGTGCATCCGCCACCGTTAACTGGGCTTCGCGGCCGGCGCGGCCAACCACCGCGAACGGGCAGCGCTCCCTGGCGCACAAATCTTCAAACAGTGCCAGCGCGTCTTCAGCTATCCCCAGCACGTAACGTTCCTGGGCTTCGTTGCACCAGAGTTCCAGCGGCGACATGCCGCTGTCGGCGCTGGGAATGCTGCGCAACTCAAACTGCCCGCCGGCGCCGGCATCGTTAACCAGTTCCGGCAGCGCGTTGGACAAGCCGCCGGCACCAACATCGTGAATGAGTTGAATCGGATTCTGCTGCCCGAGGGCACAGCAGGCGTCGATCACTTCCTGACAACGGCGTTCCATTTCCGGATTGCCCCGCTGCACGGAGGCAAAATCCAGGTCCGAATGGCTGGCGCCGGAGGCCATGCTGGACGCAGCGCCGCCGCCCAGGCCGATGAGCATGGCCGGGCCGCCCAGCACCACCAGCACCGTGCCGGGGACAAACTCCTGATGATGCACATGCTCCTCGCGCACCGTGCCGAGGCCGCCGGCAATCATCACCGGTTTGTGGTAGCCGCGGATCTGGCCGTGGTGTTGCAGCTCAAATGTGCGGAAATAGCCATTGATGGCGGGGCGGCCGTATTCGTTGTTGAAGCTGGCGCCGCCGATGGGCCCTTCCAGCATAATCTCCAGGGCGGATGCGGTATGCTCAGGTTTGCCGGTATCCAGTTCCCAGGGTTGCGGCAGGCCCGGTATCTGCAGATGGGAAGTGGTGAACCCGGTTAATCCCGCTTTGGGTTTGGAACCCCGGCCCACCGCCCCTTCATCGCGGATTTCGCCGCCGGAGCCGGTGGCCGCCCCCGGAAACGGCGCAATGGCGGTGGGATGATTATGGGTTTCCACTTTCATCAGGATGTGTACCGGCTCTTCGTGGTAGCCATACACCCGGGACTGCGGGTCCATCCACAGGCGCTGTTGCGTGGACCCCTCAATCACCGCCGCGTTATCACTGTACGCGCTCAAGATGCCGCGCCCGTTAATCTGCTTGTGAGTGTTGCGGATCATGCTGAACAGCGAATCCTCCTGGGGCGTGCCGTCCACCAGCCACTGAGCGTTAAATATCTTGTGCCGGCAGTGCTCGGAGTTCGCCTGCGCGAACATCATCAGCTCAACGTCGGACGGATCACGCTGCAGCTGGCTGAAAGCGGTTATCAGGTAATCGATTTCGTCCGCCGACAGCGCCAGCCCCAGCCGCCCGTCCGCGGCGGTCAAAGCATCCCGCCCTTCCGCCAGCACCGGCACCGTGGTCAGCGCCGCAGGCTGGCCGTGCACAAACAGCTGGCTGAACTGCTCTGTGCTGAAACACTCTTCCGTCATCCGGTCGTGCAGCAGATTCAGGTCCAACTCCGCCGCTTCCCCTTGCGCAAACCAGCGCACCCCGCGCTCCACCCGGCGCACCTTGTGCAAACCGCAGATCGCAAATATGTCGGTGGCTTTGCTCGACCAGGGTGAGATGGTCCCGGCCCTGGGCACCACCGTCACCGCGTGCTGCCCCCGGGCCGGCGGCAGTTCCTGCTGCGGCCCGTAGCTGAGCAGTTGCCGGGCTTTATCCAGTTCCGCGGAGGTCAGCGGCTCCGCCAGCTCCAGAATATGCACATACTGCGCATAACTCACCTGGGGCAGTTGCCGCTGCAGCTTGCGCAGACCAAAGACGCTTAGAGCGGCGCTGCCGCTCAGGGTTTGCAGTTCGGGGGTACCAGTCATGCGGCTGACAATATTCCTCTGGGTAAGTGTAGATTCGGGCTTCGGGTCATTTGCCGGTCTCTCTGCGGCGGGCAAAAAAGTCGGACAA
>JANQOA010000254.1 GCA_028279305.1 Pseudomonadales bacterium | reverse complement strand
TGCAGAACACCTCCCCAGCGTTCTCTGGTCAACATGTCCGTATGCTTGTTGAGGGCCCGCCGCGGCCGCGGTGGTCACCCGGTCCAGGTGTGACGGGTTGTTACAACTCGTCGGGTACGGTGCAGTCTACCTTCATGCCAATGTATTGCTCAATGGCGGGCAGGTTAAAAGCATCGTCTTCAGCAACAAAACTGATGCTGGTGCCGTTGGCGCCGGCGCGGCCGGTGCGGCCGATGCGGTGCACGTAGTCTTCCGGGTCTTCGGGCAGTTCGTAGTTGATCACGTGCGTGATCCCGTCAACGTGGATGCCGCGCCCGGCAACGTCGGTGGCGATGAGGTATTTCAACTGTCCCTCTTTGAAACGGTTGAGGGTGGCCAAGCGCTTGCGCTGAGGTATGTCGCCGGCCAGGGCTTCACATTCGACGTGTTTACGCTGCAGGAATTTCACCAGCCTGTGGGTCTGGTCGCGGCGGTTGGTGAACACTATGGCGCGTTCGGTTTTGGTGTTTTCAAACAATCTCAGCAACGCTTCGTCTTTTTCCCGGTTGCCGATCATCCAGAATTTCTGCTCCACCGTGTCGGTGGCCACGTGTTCCGGCTCCACCACGATATGTTCCGGGTCGATGGTCCATGATTCCGCCAGCCGCATCACGTCTTCATTAAATGTGGCGGAAAAAAACAGGGTTTGCCGCCTGCGCTTGTGCGGCGTCTGGTAAACAATACGGCGCACGTCGGGGATAAACCCCATATCCAGCATGCGGTCCGCCTCGTCGATGACCAAGGCTTCAACGTGTTTCAGCGAGACATCGTTGCGGTTGAGGAAGTCGATGAGACGGCCGGGGGTGCCGATAAGAATGTCCACCGGCTTTTTAGCCAGTTTCTCCTTCTGCTTTTGCAGGTCCATGCCGCCGACAACACAGACGGTGCGCTCGTCCATGTATCTGGAAAGCCCTTTGGCGTCGCCTTCAATCTGCAAAGCCAGCTCCCGGGTGGGGGCCAGGATCAGAGCCCGGGGGCTGCCTGGCGGTAACGGCTCTGCTAAGGGATTTTCCCAGAAGCGGGTGAGTACGGCGATCAGAAAGGCGGCGGTTTTGCCGGTGCCGGTCTGGGCCTGGCCGGTGACATCATAGTCCGACAGCGCATAGGGCAGCGCGCGGCTTTGAATTGGCGTGCAGTATTCGTAGCCCAGTTTGGCGATCGCCTGCATCAATGGTGCAGGCAGGGCAAAGTCGTGGAAGCGGTCTTTGCCTTCAATCTCCGGCACTACAAAGTCTTCCAGGTTCCAGTCGTGCATATATAAAATCTTGCTTCTATTGCTCTGTTTGCGTCTATCTGTTCGCTTCTATCTGCTTGCGTCTGTCAGCTGCTGAGGGATAACGGTACGTCTTCAGGCTGAGTTTTGCTGGCGCACAGTTGCGAGCTTGACACAAAGTGTCAGTACTTGCATGGCTGCTTCCAGCTCATTGAGGCCGGCAAAAGTGGGGGCAATGCGTACATTGCGGTCCTCGGGGTCCTCGCCGCGGGGGTAAGTCGCGCCGGCGGGGGTCAGGCTGAGCCCCACCGCCTTGGCCAGACTGACCACCTCGCTGGCCAGGCCGGGCCGCAGGTCCAGGGAAACGAAATAACCACCCTGCGGTTCGGTCCAGGTGGCGATGTCCAACGCCTGCAACTCGCGGCGCAGGGTATCGATGACCAGCGCAAATTTCGGCCGCAGCAGCTCAGCGTGCGCTTGCATGTGAGCCTCGAGCCTGCCGCGCAAAAAGCGCGCATGGCGCAGCTGGTTCACCTTGTCCGCACCGATGGTCATGAACGACAGCTGGCGCTCCAGTTGCGTAAGCACCCGCTGGCTGCCGGCGACAAAAGCCAGGCCGCCGCCGGCAAAGGTGATCTTTGACGTAGAGCCGAATTGCACCACGTGGTCCAGGGTGCCGGCTTGCTCAGCGGCAGCGTGGATGGAAGCCAGCTGCAGGGGCGGAAAGTGCAGGTCGTGGACAGCGTAGGCGTTGTCCCACAGGACAACAAAATCATCCGCAGCAGCGTCGTTGCACAGCCGCGCAAGACCTTCCACCACCGGGTCGGCGTAAACGCAGCCGGTGGGGTTGGAGTATTTGGGCACACACCAGATGCCTTTGATGTTGGCGTCCGCCGCCGCCAGTTCGCGGGCCTGGTCCAGATCAGGACCGTCAGCGGTCATGCCCACGTGCACCATGCCGATAGCCATTGCTTCGGTCAGGGTGAAGTGGCGGTCGTAGCCGGGCACCGGGGTCAGGATTGCGGGTTGCGGGCTGTTGCGCCAGGCACGGCTGTCTCCCCACAGGCCTTTTGACAAGGCGGTCGACACAACCAGATGCATCAGGTTCAAGCTTGAATTGCCGCCGGCGATAACATGCTCAGCAGGTACCTGCAGGATCTCGGCGCCCAGTTCGCGGGCTTCCGGCAGGCCCCGCAACTGGCCGTAATTCCGGGTGTCGGTGCCGTCCGCCGCGGTATAGTTGCCGGCAATCATATTTTCCAGACCATCGCTCAACGACAGTTGATCCGCGGCGGGTTTGCCGCGGCTCAGGTCCAGGGCCAGGCGGTTGCCCGCCAGCAGTTCGTATTCCCGCTGCAGGGCGCCTGACAGCGCAGCCAGTTCCTCAGCGCTGTATTCAGCCAGCGGCTTGTTCACAGGCCCGCGCCCTCAGGCAGACCGAGCATCAGGTTGAGGTTTTGCACCGCCGCCCCCGCCGCCCCTTTGCCCAGATTGTCATAGCGGGCGGTGAGCAGGATCTGGTCCGCGTTGCCCAACACCATTAACTCAATATTGTTAGTCCCGTTGGCGGCAACCGGATCGAGGTATTTCCCGTCAGCCGCCTGGGGCAGTACATGAATAAAAGCTTCGTTGTCGTAGCGCGCCTGCAGACACTGCAGCAGCGCCTCCGGGCCGCCGCCCACTTCGCTGCGGAACAAAGCCACGTTCACCAGCATGCCCTGGTAGTAGTGGGCTACCGTGGGGGCAAAGATCGGTGCGGCCGCGGTGCCGGAGTAGTGGTGCATTTCCGGCACGTGTTTGTGCTGCAGACTCAGCGCGTAAGCCTGGGCGTGCAGCGGGCTGGCCTTGTCTAACGGACCGCTTTCGTGTTCTTCGATCATCTGCCGGCCGCCGCCGGAATACCCGGAAATGGCGTGGCAGCGCAGGGGCAGGTCCGCGTCCAGCAACCCGGCTTCAATCAGCGGGCGGATCAGCAGTATGAAACCCTGGGGATAACACCCGGGGTTGCTGACAAACTGGCTGGTGCTGATCGCCTGGCGTTGTCCGGCGCAGAGTTCCGGCAGCCCGTAGGCCCATTGCGGATCGGTGCGGTAGGCGGTGCTGGCGTCGATAATACGGGTATTGCCGTCAGCCAGGGCCACCGCCTCCCGGGCGGCGTCGTCCGGCAGGCACAGCACCGCCAGATCACAATTGTGCAGCAGTTTGCGGCGTGCCTCGGGATCCTTGCGCTGGTTGTTTTCCAGGTACAGTAAGTCCAGATCTGCCCTGGCTGTCAGACGTTCAGTGATCTGCAGGCCGGTGGTGCCGGCCTGGCCGTCGATAAAAACTGTGTGTTTCTGCGCCATGTGCGTATTGGCGGAATAACGGAAAGCCGGGCATTTTATGCTTTTGTGCCGGAACTGTTAATCAAAATTTGCGCTTTATTTCAAGGGCCTGCACGACCCTGGCAGCCCGCGCGCCGCCTAGGGCGGCCGGTTCCAGGACCAGAATGCCTGCAGCAGTTTCCATACCAGCCATACGCTGAGCAGGGGCAGCAGCATGGTCTGCAGAATGAAAATGGCGGTCAGACGAATCATGTCTTCCACGCTGGACTCTATTTTCTCCTCGACCTGGGCAAGCTGCGCCTGCAGATCCAGGGATTGGCTGGAGCTGTCCAGCAGGTTTTTCAGCTGGGCGCCGGTGCGGTCAAAAAAATCGCCTTCCACAACTTCCGCCTGCTGTTGCTGCTGCTCGCTTTGCAGGGTTTCGATGGCCTCAGAGGCGGCGGTCAACTCCGCCATGGCGGCGTCCTGCTCGTTGTTGAAAAAAGCTTCGTTGAGGCCGTGGCAGATCAATAACACGGTGACCACGGCAAAACGCAGGAAGATCAGCGCGCCGACTATGCGCGTGGTGACAGCGGCGGCACTCTGCCGCAGGGGTGACGCAGCCTGTGCGCGCGGCCACCAGAGCAGGGCGAGCAACCCCAGCGCGGCTGCGTTGAGGGCAGCCGCCAGCCAGGTGTTGGCGACCATATCCCCCAGGGTCATCTGCATGCCGAGGGAAATACTGGCGGCCAGGGCCAGCAGGGAGAAGCGTTCAACTAAGTCATTTAAGGGGTCGAGGATTTCCCCCAGGGTCAGGGTGACCCCCACGCCAACCGGCTGGATCGCCACCTCGGTGCCTTGTGCCACGGATATAACGCCGTTAAAGGTGCGCGCCAGCGCCGCCGCGGCGAGGGCTTTCTTGAACGTGGCCACCGTTTGGGTGTGGGCAAACTCGTCAGCAGTGGTGGTCCAGGACAAGGCCATCAGAATAAGCAGCGCTGCGCTCAACAGCCACCGGCGTCCTCCCTGCAGGATGGACTGCGGTTGTTTGCGGCTATCCCCTGCACCGGCGGTGCCGGCGTCATCTGGCTCTGACAATTAAACCTCTGCCTGGCTTGCGGGCAGCTCAGCCGGTTCAGGCGACCTCAGCCTGCTGGCTGGCTTTCTGCTGTTGCAAAAACAGTGATTCTAACTTTTCCGTGATGGCATTGGTCAATGTAGTGCGGTCCAGGGTGGACATATGGGAGATTTTTGCCGGATTGACCCTGTGCAGATGCAGAACCGGCCAGGATTGTTCCAACTCGCGCAGGTCGCCCTTGGCCAGTACCGGAAGAAACGGCTCCGCTGCCGGCCGCGAGCGCATGATGGTGCGCAGACCGGCTTCAAACGGGATCTGCCGCTTGCCCAACGAACGGTTTTCGTCAACGTTGGCCAGGTACAGACCCGTCTTGCCGATCAGCTGTCCCGGGATGATGTTCAGCCCGGTAGCGGTCACAGCGCCGCGGTCGATGTGATAATAAGTATCGTGGAATGCACCGGCGTCAGGCAGGATAACCAGCTTGCGGTCCCAGTCTTCCGGAAAATACATATTGTAGGTGGAGTAAATCTGCTCTACCGAAGGTGAATATACGCACAAGGTCGTTTCAAACTGGCGGACAAATTCCATGGCGCGGTCCGCTTGATTAAATTCGTCAAGGTCCCAGGCAAGATCCGAATTGGTGGGCAGTTGCGTTGACATGATATTAGAGAATGACTCAATGCATATGGTGTGGGCTACAGTGTACTGTGATTGAGTGCGCAGCAGGGGGCGGCTGGCCGTGAACTGTGACGCATGGCACGCGCGGATTGTCAGGCCGGCCACACTATTTTGCTTCAGGTGTGTTAAACGGGTGGCTGCTGAGGGTTTGCAGCAACGGCTGATCCGGATGCAGAGCGCGCGCCTCGTGTATAAAGCGCAATTGTTTAAAAGCGTCAAACCACTCGCGTAATACCCGTTGGCGCTGGGCTACGCGGCTGTAGCGCTGGTGCAGGCCGGCGTGGAGCGCGGCAAATCCCAGTTTTTCCAGCAAACCGGCCACTGCCGGGTCCGGCTGCAGCGGCCGGCCGGCGAAGCGCTGCAGGTAGGTCAGCGCCGCTTTCAGTAAATGGAAGGAGCGGGGGTTGTAACTCAGGTAAGAGGCGCCGCTGGGTTGGCTGCGCAGCCGGCAGCAGATTTCCGCCAGCGCCGGGCCGGTGCCGAACGGTACCCGGTGCGACAGGCGCGCCTGTACTTTCACGTTCACGCCGCTTAAGTGGGCCACGCCCACGACCTTGGCCGCTTTGTTAAGCAGGTAAAAGTCTTCCGCCGCGTTGCGCCTGGGGTAGCCGCGCACCTCAGCGTAGGTGCGGGCGTGAATGCTGATGGTGCTGCCAAGGGTGGGATAAGCGTAACTGGAACCGGCAAAGCGCAGGCCCGCAACGTAGTAGTTCATGTGCTGATCGTATAGGTCCGCGGCATATTGCAGTTGGCGGTCACTGCTGTGGTGACTGTGGCTGAACACACAGGCGCCGCTTTCCGGCAGCGGCTGGGTGAAGTAGTTTGCCGGCAGCACGGCGTCAGCGTCCGTCTGATAAATCCACGGGTTGCGTACCTTGCCCCGCGCAATCAGCGCCAGCGCCAGATCGGAGCCGATTTTTCTCGCCAGTCCGACACCCTGGCGGGCGGGAATCTGCTGGCCTGGCGGCAACCGCGGCACAACCAGGGTGCCGGGGTGCCGCTGCAATTCCGGCAGCAGCGCCGCGCTGCGCGCAAGGGCCTCGGGGCTGCACCCGGCAGGGGCGTTGACCACGGCAACAGTCAGCACATCTTCGCTGATGTGTTGGCGCAGTCTTGTCAGACAG
>JANQOA010000246.1 GCA_028279305.1 Pseudomonadales bacterium | reverse complement strand
CATCTGAAAGTGCTGGAACGGGCCGGCTTAATTGCCCGCAACGTGGACCAGCAGCGCCGGCCGGCGCGCCTGCAGGCGCAGAACATGGCAGCGGCGGTGGACTGGCTCAGCCAGTTCAAAAAGTTCTGGACACACAGCTTCGAGCAGTTGGATCAGGTTTTACAAGATATACAAAACGAACAGGCAGAGGACACAGACAATGAGTGACTTACCGGAATATGTAATTGAACGCAGCTTTGCCGCGCCGCGGGCGTTGGTGTGGCGGGCGTGGACGGACCCGCAACTGCTGCACCGCTGGTACGGTCCCGGCGTGGAAACCATCATCCATCAGTTTGATCTGCAGCCCGGCGGCGTGTGGCTGAACGAAATGAAATGGGGCGGCAATTCGAACTACTCGAAGATGATTTTCCAGGAAGTGGTTGAAGAGGAGAGAATAGTCTGGCACCACTACTCGTCCACCGACGCGGAATGGAATGTGACCACCAATCCGATGATGGAACACTGGCCAAAATTGCTGTTGACCACGGTGACCTTCAGCGGCGGCGGGCAGCAGACGGACGTGCGCCTCAGCCAGGTGCCCATGGACGCCAGCGACGCAGAGATTGAGTTTTTTGCCGCCAATATGGCCAATATGGACGGCGGTTGGGGCAAGGGTTACACGCTGGTGGACGAAATTCTTGCGGAACTACAAGCGGAGTAAAACCGAATGATCAAATTGTATGGAGTGGCGCTGTCACCGTTTGTGCGCAAAGCCATGCTGGCGCTGGAGCACTACGGCCTGGCGTACGAAAACGAGCCCACCTATCCGGGAGATACGGCGCCGGAGTTCCGCGCCATCAGCCCGCTGGGCAAGGTGCCGGTGCTGCAGCACGATGATTTTACCGTGCCGGATACCAGTGTGTTGATCCGGTATCTGGACCGCACCTTTGCCGCCGCGGACGGCGCCAACAGTTTGTATCCGCAGGATGCGCGGCAGGAAGCCCAGGCTTGCTGGTTGGAAGAATATGCGGACAGCCGCCTGGTTGAGAATTGTGCCGGCCTGTTCCGCGAGCGGCTGTTAAAACCGAAGATGATGAACGAGCCCACGGATGAAGCCCGGGTGGCGGAAATTATTGATCACAGCCTGCCGGAATGTCTGGCCTATCTGGAGTCCGTAGTGCCTGAATCCGGCTACCTGGTGGGTGACAGGTTAAGTGTCGCGGATCTGGCCGTGGCCACCTGTTTTGTACAGGCGCGTTACGGTGACTATGAGGTGGATGGCGCCCGGTTCCCCAAGGTCAGGCAGTATGTGGACCGCGCGTACGCGTCGGAGCTGTTAGGCCGCCGGCTGGCTTCTGAAAAAGAGAGTTTGCCGCCGGGGCTGTAGGTTCAGCGCTGCACCCGGTTTATCAGCAGCAGCGCCAGCGGCACCGACAGCGGCGCCGCCGCCAGCATGGTTATGCTGCCCAACCAGAAACTCAGGCGGGCCAGCGGCCCGGCCGCTGTGGGCTGCGGCGTTCCGGGAGTGAAGTACTTGCCCGAGTACAGGTGCGGATAACCGCGGTAGTGTGCCTGCATTCGCCCGATCCAGGCGCGCAGTTCGGGTAGTGCCGGGTCCTGACGCAGAGTTTCCAGCGGCGGGACGGGAATACTGGCATGACACTGGACAATGCCGAATAACATCAGGTCAGCCATGTTGGGGCTGGCGCCGCCCAGAAAACCGTCACCCGCGTCAGCCAGCCGCTGCTCCCAGAACAGAAACTGCGCAGCCGGCTCAGGCGGCGGTTGGGGTCTGGTGCGCCAGCGCATCAGGGTAATCAGGGTCAGCATATAGAAGGGCACAAAGCTGCGCAGGAAGTGGTCGCGCAGATTAGCCAGGCCGGTATTGTGCTGATACCCGGCCAGGCTCCAGGCATGAAAAAAGCGCAACGGATTGTCGATGCGGTGGTGTACCCCCCGCCAGGCACCGTAAACGGCCTTCAGGTCCACCGCCTCAATCCGGTCAAATCCCACCTCAACCAGCATGTCAGCGGATTCAAGCTGCCACGCGCCGCCGTTTTTGCTGGCGGCCGGCATCATCATGCCGGACCGGCGCAAGACCCCGAGGGTCGGCAGCGGGGTAAGGGTAAATGCAATGCCGCGTTCGTGCAGCCCCAGCATCAGCGCCTGCACCCAGGGGGAGTGATCACCGCCGTAGATCTTAAACTTTTGCTCGGATGCGGATGAGACCAAGTTTTAACCCCTGAATACGGAAATCTCCACCGCATCCGGCAGCTGCGTGTATTCGATGGTGGCAACCCGGTTGCTGGAGTCGTAACGCCCGCAGGTGCGTACATAGTCCAGGTATTTGTGCGCGCCGAATATTTCGCCGACGTTGTCAGCGACCACGACGCTGCCCGGGGCCAGCAATCCGTGCTGTTCCATGAGCTGCAGGTCGCTGAGGTAGATGTCTTTCCAGTGGTCCAGAAAAATCAGGTCAAACGGCCCTTTTAAGGTGGGAATAGTCTCTGTGGAACTGCCGTGCACCACGGTAACCCGCTCGCTGAGCCCGGCGTGGCTGATGTTACCGCGGGCGGCGCGGACGTTGTCCGCGTTAATTTCCACCGAGGTGATGTCAGCGTCAGCGCCGAGCATATCCGCCATGAATATGGACGAATAACCGGCGTATGCACCCAGCTCCAGAACCTTGGGGTTGGCCGGCAGGCGCTCCCTGGCTTCCGCGATCACCTTATCTTTGTTGGGCCCGATGCTCATCAGCCAGCGTACGTTGTTGGCAAATTCATCCAGTGCGCGCAATACGTCTGCAGGTTCCCCCTGTCTGGCGTGGGCGGCAACGTATTCCATGGCCCGCACCGCCCGGGGCGGCGCACCGCGGACCTTGTCCAGCGCACCGTGCCAGAGATTGCGGCTGGTAAATCCCAGCGCGGATGGGGCCAAAAATCGCCAGAATTGCATGGCATCAGTGTACACGCCAGGCCCGTACCCCGGGAAGGTGCTGTTTGGCATTTTGTCCGGTGCTTACATAGAATCGGGGGGTTAAACGTGTGCCTGGAACACGTGTGCCTGGAAAAAAGGGAGCAGCGGGTGAATACAACAACGTCCCAGTCCGGACTGCAATCAGGGCTGGAGAATGAAGAGCTGGAATTTGACCCGGATGCGCTGCGCGAGAAATACCGCCGGGAGCGGGACAAACGCATGCGCGCGGACGGCAACAGCCAGTACACGGAAGTGAGCGGTGACTTTTCCCACTATATTGATGATCCGTATCTGCAGCAGGTCATAGACCGGCCGCCGCTGACGGACGAGGTAGAGGTGCTGATTATCGGCGGCGGCTTCGGCGGGCTGATTACCGGTGCGCGGCTGCGCGAAGCAGGTATAGACAGTCTGCGCATAATTGAAAAAGGCGGTGACTTCGGCGGCACCTGGTACTGGAACCGCTATCCCGGCGCGGCTTGTGATACCGAGTCTTATATCTACCTGCCGCTGCTGGAAGAGCTGGGTTTTGTGCCCAGGGAGAAATACACCCATGCGCCGGAAATTCTGCAGCACTGCCGCCGTATCGGCGAGCATTACGATCTTTACCGCGCGGCCTGTTTCCAGACTGAGGTCACCGGCCTTAAGTGGGATGACAAGGCTGAACACTGGCTGGTGACCACCCAGCGCGGTGACGCCATGCGCGCGCGTTTTGTGATCATGAATAACGGA
>JANQOA010000237.1 GCA_028279305.1 Pseudomonadales bacterium | reverse complement strand
AAGTAGACGTTTTTGTCCGCATTCTGGGGGCAGTGTGGCTGTCGCAGGGGGTGGTGGCCGTATTCGGGCTGTTTGCCCCCAGCGCTTTCATTCCGGTGCTGCTGATCCAGCTGATTTACAAATCCGCCTGGCTGCTCGCCGCCGCATATCCGGCCCTGTTAACGGGGCACCGGGAGCCGGGGCTGATGATTCTGGCGGTGCTGTTTACCGTGTGGGTGATCGCGCTGCTGGCGCTGGTGCCGTTTAAGTCCAGTTGGCCTTCGTGAAATGTCCTGCACGGGCACTCATGCGCCGTCAGCGAAAGACTTCTCCACATACCCGCCCGGGTCCGGGATACGGCCAAGCTGCTGCAGGGCCAACAGTGAGTCCAACACACCCACCTGGCGGCAGACCTTGCCGTCCCGTATCTGCATGATCACCACCTCGTCGTACTTTACCGGCAGGTTCGTGGCGGCTACCGAACCCCAATCCCCCACCTGCCGGCCGGAGATGGTGAAGTGCAGGACCACGCTGTGTTCGTCCGCAACAACATGGCGGATCGTTTCTTTGAACCCCTCAAACGTGGCGTGAGACGAGCGCACCATCTGCTCGATCTGGTCCCGGCCCTGCCGTACGACCCGGGGAGAGTAGTCGGCTACAAAGTCTTCGGTAAACAGTTCCGGTATCAGGTCAAAGCGCTGATTGTTCCAGACCTCTTCATTAATGCGCAGGCCGAGTTTGCGGTTGCGCTCCGCCGCACTGTCCACAGGATTACCTGCCGAAGTTTCAATTGTCATCCGCCACATACTCCAGAATATCGCCCGGCTGGCACTGCAGCACTTCACAGATCAGTTCCAGCGTGGAAAACCGCACGCCTTTCACTTTCCCCGTCCGCAGCAGGGACAGGTTCTGTTCCGTGATGCCCACTTTCGCCGCCAGCACTTTACCTTTCATTTTCCGCCTCGCCAGCATCACGTCCAGGTTTACCTGAATGGGCATGGCTATACAAATTGCTGATTTTCAGCTTGCAGTTTACTGCCTTCAACCAACAGATTACTCATCACCCACAACACCACGCCAACACCGATGGCCATGAGTTCCTTGCTGCTCACCATCACGGCCAGCACCTTTTCACCGGCCGGGTGGTTGAGCGACAGCAGTAAGCTCACCAGCGCGAAGTGCAGCGGCGCCACCACCGCCTGAATCAGCACCAGCACGGAAAACCGCCTCAGGTCCCGGCTGTTGGCCAGGTTGAACAATTCACCCCTGGCGAAATTGGCAAACGCCCGGCTTAAAAAGTACAGGCCCGCCAAGCCGATGGAGATATACAGTACCGTCAGCACCCACAACACATACTGCTGCCAGGCAGTGACCGTGTGCCATTGAATAGGCAACTGCACCGCGCTTTTGAGCATTGCCTGAAAGGCTGCCGGATCCATGAGGAAATAAAGCGCTGCCGCCGGGATGGCCGCAAGCAGCACCTTGCAGCCCCAGGCAATCAGCAGAGACAAAGGACGGGTCACAACAATACCTCTTGTTGTAGTTGTTTCAGGCCTATAAATTATCATAAAACAATAATTTTTTGCAATCAGAGGACGCTAGTGCGTCAGATGTGCGGTTGCCGTGGCTACGCCGTCCGCTTCTGTGCCCGCGCCGGCTGGATGCTCAGCCCCAGCAATGCCGCGGGTAAACCCGCCGCCAACACCCATTCAATACTCAGTTGCCAGCCTCCCCACAGCAGCGCCTGGCAGACCGGCAACGCCGCGGCCATGAGCACAAGGGACAATGTTCTCTGCATCCACGCACGCTCACCACGCCGCAGCCTGGCGCAGAAATGCTGCACAACCAGCACCAGCAGAAACAAACAAAACGTCGGCGCTAACAGCTGCACCGCAACCACAAACCACAGGAACAGTTCATACGCAAAACTCCGCGCATGTCCGGGCGCCTGAAAGGATCCCGACAGCAGGCCGACAACAGCGGACAGCGGCAGGTAGAAAACAAAGAACAGGCTGATGTTGCGGCAGATGCGTTTCACGGCGGGTTTGCCCTGCGGCTGAAATCAAGCTGTGCCCGGCGAATGTCCTCCAACACCGCGGTTGCGTTGGCACGCATGTGTTCCGCGCTGACACCGTCGCTGTAGGGCAGCCAGTCCCAGATCAGCATGTCCGCGAAGTCCCGGTTGCGAAAACGCTGTTCCAGCCGCTGCAGCCGGGCCAGCCACGGCCCGGCATCCGCACCCGGGTCACCGGCACCGGCAGCTCCCCGGAGGTAAATGGGAGAGGTATGGGCATAACTCATGCGCCCCGGCCGGCTGCGGATAAACTCATCCAGCTCGCGGCTGCTGCCGCCGCTCATCCACTTGTTAAAAGCCACCTGCATCCAGGCCGGGAACATCTGCGCTGGGGGTTTGGTCTCCCCCAGCTTGCGGCCGCTTGCACGCAACGCAACCCAGCCCGGCGCGTCCGCGGGGATTTCCTCGCGGAACTCAAAATATCCCGTGTTCCCCGCCGGCCAGGCGCGGATGACCTCAGCATTACGCACCAGCTCCAACCTCTGCACAGCGTCCCGCGCCGGGTCAAACCGCACATACCCCGCGGCTGACAAGGTCGATGTTGCCGGCAGGTCCAATTTGCCGCCGATGCCCTGACCGGCAACGGACAAACCCAGCAGCGGGCCGTTGCTGACAAAGGTGCGTCCGCTGCGCAGCGCATGCACCATGGCCTGCCGCGAAACCTCGCCGTTCACCTGCAGGTAGGTCCGTTCCCGCCCCGGCACTCCCGGCAGGCATGGATAATCCGTGCCGGCAACCGCCGCCAGCTCAAAGCCCAGGTTCAGCAATTGGTACCAGCTTTCCAGGTACAGAAAGCCGAAACTGAGCACTTCCAGCAGTTCCACATGCCCGCCGGGCGCATACA
The DNA here is from genome assembly GCA_028279305.1 of Pseudomonadales bacterium. Classification (GTDB taxonomy): domain Bacteria; phylum Pseudomonadota; class Gammaproteobacteria; order Pseudomonadales; family Azotimanducaceae; genus UBA4421. The sequence continues at coordinate 6,132 of JANQOA010000237.1, read as the reverse complement.
CCGCCAGCCCGTCAGCGGCGGCACCCGCACCCCAATGGGCAAAGCCGTTGATGCCGCCCGCCGCACGCACCTTCGCAAAGGTTGTGTTGTAGCGGAGGTAGGTCTCACGTTCATCCACCGGCACCGCTGCGCCCAGGCTGAGGGCATGGCCAAACAAATGGGTACGCGGATGTTCCTGCCCGGACACCAGCAACGTGCCTTGCTTGAAATGCGAACCGTTGCGGTGCGAACCGTAAACATACGCACCCTGCCCGCCGAACGCATATTGGGGGGCCGCGGCAAAATGTGTCAGCGCGCCCATCTGCAGCAGGCTGGCAATCTGCAACCCTTCAGCCGCCATCCAGACGCCCAGATGATGGTTGTGTTGCCGGGCCGGGCGGCTCAGATGCAGATGGGCGTCCATGGACACCCAGCCGCTGTCGGCGGACCAGCCGCCGGCCGCTGAACCGCTGCCGGCAGGGGCGTGGCGGCTGACGATAACCTGCACCTCCAGCGGCGCATCCGCAACCACCAGTTTCTGCTGCGACACCCGGTATTCCGGCCCTTTGAACACCCTCAGCTTGTATACGCCGGGGTTGAGCTGGTAACGGCCCAGCCCATCCACGTAATGCTGCCGGGTGCCGGTGTACGGATTGTCAATCGACAGCGGCGGCGGCTGAGCCAACCAGTGGGGCAACGGCGCAAACGCGCATTCGCGGCTGACGGGCACAGCGTTTTCCGCGACAACCGCCCCGCCGCTGCCGTCCAGCAGCTCCACCCGCACCGGCACCAGCGCCCGAGCCCCGGCGTCCACAAACCTGATGGTCACGGCTTGAGTTGCCGCGGCCTGGGCGGTGTGAAGCAGCAGAAAAAGTGTGAATGTAATACGCATTACAGAATACTCTCTGAATGTAATGCGCATTACAATACTCAAGAAACAAACAGACAAATCAAAGAGGTTAATCAAAGTATGTCCAGCCGCGGAGAAGCCACCAGACAACAGATACTCAACGCCGCCGTGGATCTTTTTAAGGAAGGCGGCTTCAGGGCGCTGAGGATTTCCCATGTCTGCGCCCGGGCAAACATCGCCCCCACTTCCGTGTACTGGCATTTCAAGAACAAAGCCGGGTTGGTGCAGCAGGTACTGGAAGCGGCTTTTGAGCCCATCGGCGAATCCCTGCAAAAGAGCAGCAACGACCAGCCCCAGGACCTGGAGGGGTTCCTGGCCGGGCTGCAGAAGCTGGTCCTTAACCAGCCGGCCGGCTCGCTCACCATGCTGGCTTATGTGGCGGACAATCTGGCGGACCCGGAACTGGAAGCTGCGCTGAAAGCCACCCGCCGCAGCGAGTTGCGCAACCAGACAAAAATCATTGGCGAGACGCTGGGCACGGACCCGGGCGCAGCCAGAAATCTGGGGCTGCTGATCAACGCCTGCGTGAACTATGCCGCCCTGGTCAAACTCAGCGGCGGCTCAGTGCACGAAGTGAAACAGGTGCTGAATGCCCTGACCGCTGTTATCACGCCCCCGGCGAAGCCGTAAGGCAGGCAACTCACTGAACCATAACGGTCTTTTACGGTCTATTGGTTGACAACAATTTCAGTGAGCGTAAGATGCGCCGCCTTATGAGAACGCTTCGAGAACAGCAACAGATTTAGTTTACCGGCTTCATAACGAAGGCGGTGTGTGTGCTGTCTTCGAAAAAAGGAAACCTCGATAGACAGCACGTCATCGAGGTTTTTTCGTTTCGGGGATGGTGCAATTGGTAGCACAACAGACTTTGACTCTGTCGATCCTGGTTCGAACCCAGGTCCCCGAGCCACTCAAACTTAACCGGCCTGTGGAGGATTGGATATGAACATCAAAGACATTGTGAAAGACCAGAACGCCCACTTTGTGTTTTACCGGGACAAGTCTCTGTTCTATGAAACCGACAATGGCTTTCAATTCCCCGTGCCGGTTGACGACGCGGGCTCAGCGACGCTAAATCAGGAGGAGAAGGCCATCCTGCTGATGCGCTATATCCGTAAGCATCTGCAGCGGACCGAACAGGCCAGGCAGGCGCAGGACGATGCCAACCCTTAAACCGCAAGGAGCAGCTGTTGCAAAACCGTGTACTGATATTCGACCTGGGCGGCGTGCTGGTGGTCAATGATATGTTTGACGCGTTGCCCGGGCTGATGAAAGCAACCCCCGGAGAAGACGAGCTGAAAGCAAAATGGCTGCGCAGTGAAGCGGCGCGCAAGTTTGAACTGGGCGGATGCAGCGCACGGGAGTTCTCCAGTGCCATGGTGCGGGAGTTTGACCTGACGGTTTCGCCGGACGAGTTTGCCGCCGCTTTTGCGGGCTGGCCGAAAGGCTTTTATCCCGGTGTGACCGGCCTGTTAAGCCAACTGCGCCGGCGCTACACCACCGCGTGTCTGAGCAACTCCAACGAATTACACTGGACCGCCCAGGTCACCGCTCACTTCGACCGCGCGTACTCTTCACACCTGCTGCAACGCATCAAGCCGGACCGCGAAGTGTTTGAATTTGTCACCGCGGACCTGGCCTGCCGGCCCGGCGACGTGGTCTTCTTCGACGATTCAAAACCAAATGTTGAAGCCGCGCTGGATTTCGGCTGGCAGGCGCATCTGACCCTGGGGCCGGAGGACGTCAGCCGCACCCTGGCGGATAACGGTCTTTACCCCTGAGCACCGGATAAGTCCGGCCGTCAGCCCCCACCGCTGTCCAGGTAAGGCTGCACCAGCGTCTGCAACGTCCGTAAGAAGCGGTGCGGATCATCCTCGTTGGGATAGTGGCCGCTGTCATCAAACACCACGTGGCCGGTGGCCGGCGCCGCAACACTTTGCAGGTAGGTGTCCGCCATATCCGCGGGGGTAAAGTGATCCCGCCTGCCGCTGATCAGGAACAGGGGCACGGCAAACTTTTTCGGCAGTTGCTCCGGCTGCACCCCGGGATTGGTGAACATATCTTTACCCAGGGTGCGTGCGCACAGCAGAGAACCCTGCAGATAGCGGTACACATCCCGCACCCCGTACTCGGGGGTCTGCATGAGCCGCGCATGGTTGCGCGCGTCGTCGTCCGTGCGGCTGCCGAGAAATCCGTAATGCCGCGCCCAGTAGCGGACCAGCCCGACATTGGCGGGGGACGCGCCCTGCAACGGATAATCCGCAAGACCGGCCAGCTTTGACAACACCTGCCTGTTGCCGGCCGCCGCCGCCCGCCTGATGACAAACCGGTACATGCGCCGTTCAGACTCTATCTGATTGGCAATCTGGCCGACCCCGACGTAGGCGCTGATGTTATCCGGCCGCGCCTGCAGAACGTGGATACTCAACAAGGTACCCCAGGAGTGGCCAAGCAGGATGATATCGCGCCTGTTAAAACGGCTGCTGAGGTAATCGAGCACCGCCAGCGCGTCAGCCGCCAGTTGCGGAATGGTCATGGTTGCCGCATCAAGCCGCCGCGTATAGCTTCTGCCCGCGCCGCGCTGTTCCCAATGCACCATGGTGAAATGCTTTTCCCAGCCCAGCTGATAGCGGCGGTAGGAGGGGATCTGCGAACCGCCCGGGCCGCCGTGCAGGTACAGGATCAGAGGGTTGTTTCTGCAATGCCCGCGGATTCTCAACCACTGCCTGTGGCCGTTGACCGGCAACGCAAAATCTTCGTCCAGCCCGCCGCAGCGGGTGGCCCTGCGCAGTTGGCCGTTGGCCAGCGGCCGCTGCAAGGTCAGGGTGCGCCTTACAAAAGGCGTTAACGTTTTACTCCACGCACGGGCGCGCAGCAGCCGCCGGGATATGTTTTTGATGTTAAGCATGTGGCCCCGCAAATTTGTTCCAGGAAGCCCATGCCTGCCATATGCATCAAGTTGTTTGTTTGAGACGGTTGCCCGACCGGGCACGCAAAGGCATGAAGAAATGCAGGTTGCAGGGGACAAAGCAGGAGACACAAAGAACGATCAGCCGAACGGCCAAACTGGGCACCATTATATCTGAAATCACTGAAAATTTCGACCCGCAGGCTGCGTCAGCCCCGAAAACTCAGCCTCTGTATCGACAGCCTGGCACCCGGCTGTTGACAAAAAAGGGCTGACTCCAATAAAATGAACCTTGTTCAATTAACACTCCACTTTTAATAAAGGCAACCAGGCGCCGGTCCGGTGCGCCAAGGACACAAGTCAGCATGAGTTCGGATAAAAGTTTGAAGAACCGCACGCTTCCCGTGCGCACACCCATCGGCCGGAAAATCGAAAGGTGGCTGGGCATTCCATTTAACATTCTGGAACTGGCCGGGTCTTTTCTTGTGGTGCGGCCAACCCGGCACCTGTTGAGCTGCCTTGATAGGCTGTCTTACCGCATCGAAGGCACGCTGTTCCGCAAAATCCTGACCTACACGATTTTCCCGGTGGTCATGGTCATCACCCTGTTGATCGGCTTCGAATTTGCTGAACAAGGCGTGACCCTGGGCTCCCTGACCGCCCTGTCGTTGGTCCTGCTCACCTACGGCGCCATATTTGCGCCCATAGAACGGCTGATTCCATGGAGCCGGAAGTGGCTTGACGGCGGCAACGACCTGTCGGTTGATTTAATGATGTTCTACTCCGGTATCTTCTGGGGGGTAGTCTCCAATTTTCTGGTTAAGGTGCTGCTGCTTGTACAAATCATCGAGTGGCTGGAACCTTACGGCCACAGCCTGTGGCCCAGTGAACTGCCCGCTGTGGCGCAGGTATTTTTGTTCCTGTTGCTTAAAGACTTTTTCCGCTACTGGTATCACCGTTGGATGCATGAAATTCCGTTCATGTGGCGATGGCATGCGGTGCACCATTCGGTGGAGCGCCTTTACTGGCTTAACGGCATCCGCAGCCATCCCCTGGAAATTCTTGTACAGACTTTGATCTGGGCAATTCCCCTGGCTTTACTGCAACCGCCTGCGGAAATCGCCATGATCTCTGTATTGATGGCACTGTCTATCGGCATATTCCAACACGCCAATATCGACGCAAAACTGGGTTTCTGGGAGTACATATTTTCCATTGGCGACAACCACCGCTACCATCACTACAACACCGATGGCATTGGCGATTCCAACTACGGCGGCGAGTTCATCGTCTGGGACATACTGTTCGGCACGTTCCACAACCCCAGAGGCGACCGCCCGCTGGAAAGTATCGGCATCGGCTCGTCGCCGAACTATCCGCAAACCATGTCCGGGCTGATGATTGCGCCGTTCCTGCCGGATCAGAAGGTATTCGGCCCCGAGCAGGCGTCGGATCAGGCTGCCGGGGAAGCAGAAGCGCAGCCCCTGCAAGGGGTCAGCGCGCGGGAAAACCTGGAGCTTGGAGCGGCAGGGCCATAACAAGGGTCACAAACCAATCCGGAACAATATATGGCACCCAACAAGTTGAATATTGTCGAAGCCGCGCAGCGTCAGATCACCCAGGTATTTGATCCCCATATTGTCGGCGAGGTCAACGATGCCCACGTTAAGGTGGCGAAGTTCGGCGAGGTATTCGACTGGCATGCTCACGCGGACGAAGACGAGGCGTTCCTGGTGCTGCGCGGCCGCATCGCCATCGACTTCCGCGACGGCAGCGTGGACCTGGATGAGGGTGACTTTCTGGTGGTACCGCGCACCGTTGAACACCGGCCCCGTGCGCTGACAGCCGAACCCCTGGTGCTGCTGATTGAACCGGCCACCACCGTAAACACCGGCGCCACGGTCAGCGGGCGGACCGTAACCGACCTGAAACGGCTCGCTCAGTGAGACCGGGCGGCGGACGCTAAGAACTGCATATTTTCTGTAACTCGCGCTGGAAATCCCGCACCCGCACCGGGGTCTGCCGGAACCACAACGAGTCTTCAGCTTCCGCAGCCGCTGCCTGCCAGTTGTTCTGCCGCATATACCGCCAGGTGTTTTTGTGTTTCAAGTGCCATGTTTCGCCGTTCTGATAGACCATGGCAAACAAGGCTGCCACCGCTGCTGGCGCACCTATCTCACGCGCCTGGCGGCTGGCGATGTCCCACGCTTTCTGTGTATCCGCGGCAAACCAGCGGTCTATCTGCCGCTGACTGACCGGGTCGCCCAGACTGTAGGTTTTGCGGTCCTTCGCCGTCAGCATATGCCCGTGGCCGGCACGCAGGCTGCCCTGCTGG